>SUWA01000089.1 GCA_015061695.1 Lentisphaerota bacterium | reverse complement strand
GTAGTAATTAAGCTCAAATATGTAACATATCCGGTTATTCTGCGTTATATTTTTGCATTTTCTCATAAATTTGCTTTGAGGGGCAGCTGTTGGCATCATTATAAATGCGCTTCAAGACTTGTACGCCCTTATTCAGCATTGTAGAGTTTGCGCATCCCAAGAGGGCATTGGCATTGCCCTCCTGGACCTCCCTTGCTCGTTTGGCCGCTATATCCAGCGCGCTGGTTTCTTGGCGACTTTACAATAGAGCGGTCGCTGCCGCTCCCTTACCAACTTTTGCGGCTTCACCGCAAAAGTTCCCTCAAACGCCGGGAGCTATCGCTCATCTCCGTAGCGGCTTCGCAGGCAAGCTGCTCGTTCTGCAGGAATTTATCCTGCAGAATACCCTCTCATGCGTTCGCGGCCCTGACCCGTCTTCGCATTGCTACGCCGCGGCAAGCCGGGCTTTGCGGCGTTCCGCCGCATGAGCTGTTGGCTGGCTATATTGTTCATAACACCCCCGAGTTCGTATTTTTGGGGCAATGCAAGGCAACAGTTCATGCGGCATCTGATGCCACAACGACAGTTTAATTACACCAAATGACCGGCTGCAGTATTCCTCACCGCCGCCGTATTTATCCCGTCCCCCACATGCCCCGCCAAGCCGACAGCAATAAGAAGGATTGTTTTATGTAATGCTACTCGGCCCGATAGTAGATCCGGGAACCGCATTTTTCGGCGCTCAACAGACCGGCTTGCACCAGTTCTTCGGCCCGTTGGCTGATAAGTTCCAGCGGCACATCCAGTGCCGGAAGCATATCTTCGGCACATACCGCCCGGCAGCGGGCCATCGTCAGGATCGCCGAATCAAATTTGCCCGGCGAAACATTTTTGCGCAAGGCGTTGCTGCGGTATCGGTAGCGCCCGATGCACTCCACCGGCAATATGGGTTCCAGCGCAGTTATAAAGCGCTTCAAAGTCTGACTGTCAGCCGGCTTGACCCACTTTTCTACGCCCGGCCGGTCAAGGGTATTGAGCTGAACGCTTTTCAACCCGGCAAAACTTTTTATGTAAGCAGCAAAGCGGTCAATACTTGCGTCAGAATCGTTGATTCCCGGAACTACAAAAAGTTCCAATACCAGTTTGCCCGGATACTCACTGGCGGCCTGCCGGATGCCGTCGGCCAGAGCATCCACAGTTATACCCGGTGCCGGCCGGTTGATAAGCTCCAATTCCCGGTCATCGGAAGCATCAAAATTGGGCATACACAAATCAACAAATTCCAACGTTTGCCGCACTGCCGGGTCGTTCAGCAAAGTACCGTTGGTCAGCAAACAGATCTTGTACTGACCGTAGTTATGCTTCAAATAACTGCAAAATTCGGCGATCCGGCTGTTCAAAGTCGGCTCACCCGCCCCGGAAAAAGTCAGATAATCCAGTTCCGGAGCAGTTGCCAGAAACTCTGCAAGTTCGTTTTTTACAGCGTCCAGATCCACATAGTCTGCACGGCAGGCAGTAAGTTCTTCCGTTTTGCCGGCCTCGCAATAAATGCAGTCCAGCGAACAGCGCCGGGCATGAATAAGGTCGATCCCCAGCGAAACACCCAGCCGGCGGGATGCCACCGGGCCAAAAATATATTGTTTGCGCATAAAAAATTCTCCACGACTTGAAATCGCCGGATTCAGCGTTATCTTATTAATACAGTTGCTTTTTAAAGTAGCTGTTCAAGAAAAAATTTCAAATGAAAGTTAATAAAAATGCTTATTCAATGGTATCACATTTACTTTTTTGCCTTTATATCCGGAGTAACCGCGGTGCTGCTGCTTACTCCGCTGGCCGCTAAACTTGCCGCCAAACTGGATGTTATGGATCGCCCCAGCGGCGAAAAGCATAAATTTCACGGCAAAGCGACTCCGCTTTTGGGGGGAGTTGCCATGTTGTCCGGCTGGCTGCTCGTTCTGGCCGGCGGACTGTTGCTCTGGAGTCAGGCCGGAGCATTTGCGCAAGCTGAAATCATCACCCGCTATTTCCCCGGAGCGTACTCGCTGCTCAACCGGATATTTTTTCTGACTCTGGGGGCGGTTCTGGCCACTGCGCTGGGCACCTGGGATGACATACATCACCTGAAAGCCCATTGGAAATTCCTCGGGCAGCTGATCGTGGCGCTGATCGCAGTCGGACCGGGCCATATACGCATATCGCTCTTTGTGGCCGCGCCGTGGTTTGGATTTGCCATTACCGTATTCTGGTTTATGATGCTGATGAATGCGATCAACTTTTTTGACAACATGGATGGGTTGGCGGCCGGTACGGCGGCGATCGCTTTGACGCTTTTTGCGGTAGCCGCCGGATTTCAGCAGCAATATTTTACGGCGTGCTTGAGTGCATTGGGTGCCGGCTGCGCCCTGGGCTTCTGGTTTTACAATTACACGCCGGCTTCGATTTTTATGGGCGACGGCGGCAGTCATTTGCTGGGTTATCTGCTGGCGCTGGCCAGTGCCGGAACGACTTTTTTCAATCCCACGGTGGCTTCCAGCAAGGTACCGGTATTGATCCCGCTGTGCATACTGGCCGTACCGATCTTTGATGCGATCACAGTTACGATCGTGCGCGCCATGAACGGCAAACCATTCTGGATCGGCGATCACAATCATATTTCGCACCGCTTTGTCCGGATGGGTTTGAGCCGCAAACGCTCGGTCCAACTGGTTCATATATTGTGCCTGCTGACCGGTCTGGGCGCGCTGCCGATGATGTGGGGTTCGATCGCCACCACCATAATAATAGCGGTTCAGATGGTGCTTTTGCTGCTGCTGATAACCATTCTGCAATACGCGGTGATCCCGCATGATCTGGACAGTGTCGTACCGCCGGATAAAGTAAATGAGCCGGAAAACGAAGTCAAATAATGAACTCTGCACGCATTGTTGCCCGCCGGATCGCCGACGGTGTAAAAAACCATTGTTATGCCGGACGTATCAGTGTAGCCGATCATAGAATCACACTGATCGAACCGGGCGATTTTGCGCCGGAACCGGGCGATATAGCAGTCAGTGCAGATAAAATCCTTGCCCCGGGGTTTATTGATGCCCACGGCCACTCCGACCTCTCGCTGTTGGCCATGCCGGAAGCCGAGGGCAAAACCCGTCAGGGCATTGTTTACGAGATAGCCGGCAACTGCGGGCTTTCGCCCTTCCCGCTGACGGAACTCAACCGGGCGCATTTGCAGGAACTTTACAAACAGTACCAAACAGCTCTGACGTGGAATTCTTTTGCGGAATATCAGCAGCAGCTTTCCCGGTGCGCTCCCGCGCTGAAACTTTTCAGTCTGGTGGGGCATAACACTCTGCGCGCAGCCGCCGCCGGATATGAAAAGCAGGCGCTTTCGGCCTCCGAAATAAGCACCATGTGCGATTTGCTTGACCGGGAACTGATGGCCGGAGCGATCGGCTTATCGCTGGGTTTGCTCTACACCCCCGGCTGCTTTGCCGATAAAGCGGAAATCGTTGCTTTGATGCAAGTACTTGCCCGGCACAACAAGATCTGCACCGTGCATCTGAAAAGCGAAAGCACCCGGCTGGAAGAAGCCTTGCGCGATACTTTATCGGCCGCCCAGAGTGCCGGACTGCAAAAGCTGCATTTGAGCCATCTGAAAACCGCCGGGGAAGCCAATTTTCATAAAATCAATGCTATTATTGAAGCGTTGGAGTCAACGGATCTGCAAGTTACCGGCGACGTTTACTGCTACACCGCTTCCATGACCCAATTAAGTGTAATATTGCCCGCCCCGTTCGATAATTACGACGATGTAAAAAATATGCAGTTATTGCAGAACCATGATATTTTCCGGGAGCTTTTGACCCAAGTCCGCAAGGAGCGGAGCAGTGATTACTGGCAGAAAGTCCAGCTGATTTCCAGCGCTCCGCCGTTTGACAAATTTTGCGGCCGTTTTTTCAGCAAGATCGCCCGGCAGCAGCAAATCGAGCCGGAAGAACTCTTTTTGCAGCTCCTCCGCAACGATGCAACCGGCACCACGGCGGCGTTCCATACTTTGTCGGAAGCTAATATGCTGCGCCTGATTGCCCACCCGTCGGTAGTGCCCGGCAGCGACGAAAGCGCCCGCAATATCTGCAGCGGTCCGTTCGGGCAAAGTCATCCGCGCGGCTTCGGCAACCACGCCCGATATTTTAAATTACGCCAAAGTCAGGGTGCTGATCCGGCGCAGATCATCCGCGAAATGAGCGCACAAACCGCTGAAATTTTTGACTTGCCCGATGTCGGAGCGATCAAACCAACTTACGAAGCAGTCTTTAATATCCTTGATCCGGAGCAATATTGCGACCACGCCTCGTATGAGATGCCGCACATTCCAACTGCAGGCGTTGAAACACTCAAACTGTAACGGGGGGAACAGAGTTTTATGATAAATCAGGAGTATGAAAGCGAAATCTTTTTAAGCCGGGAGTTAAGCTGGCTCGACTTCAACGCCCGGGTGCTGGAAGAAGCCGCCCGCAAAGAATTGCCGCTGCTGGAACGGCTTAAATTCATCGCGATTTTCAGCAGCAATCTGGACGAATTTTTTATGGTGCGGGTCGCCGGCTTGCGCCACGCCGTAAAACATGGCAGCCAGGAGTGCGATCCGGCCGGCCTGACCGCGTATCAGCAGCTCAAACAGCTGCGCTGGAAACTGGATAAGCTCTTATCCATCCAGCATCGGCTGCTTTACAACGAAATACTCCCGGCGCTGGAAAAACACAACATCCGCCTGACCCGGGTCGATGATCTCTCCGGCAAGGCGCGCAAACAGCTTAAAAAGTATTTTCAAAAAGCAGTTCTGCCGGTGCTTACCCCGCTGGCGGTCGATCCCAGCCACCCCTTTCCGGTACTCAATAACGGCGTGGTGGAACTGATAGTCCAACTGAAAAGTTTTGACGAAAAACCGCGGGAACTCTTTGCGTTTGTGGAAGTACCGGTCGTGCTTGACCGCTTTGTACAGCTCGAAGACAAACACCCCGGCCGGACATTTGTTTTGCTGGAAGATTTGATCGAAAGCGAACTGCCGGAACTTTTTTCCGGATGCAAAATCCTGAACAGTGCCGCGTTCCGGATCACCCGCGATATGGATTTTAATATTGAAGAAGACAGCGATGATCTGCTCCGCTCGGTGGAGCTTAATCTGCTGGAGCGCCGCAGCCGCGAACCGATCCGGCTGGAGGTCGAAAAACGCGCCAAAGGCAGTTTGCGCAACTTTCTGGCCCAGGAATTCGAGCTGGACAGCGACTTCCGTTACACCGTCAGCGGTATGCTCAATATCAAAGATCTGTTTGAATTGATCCGCAAATGCAGTACGCCGGAGCTGCTGGAAAAACCGTGGCTGCCGGTCAACCATCCGGAACTGCCGGAGTATGAAAGCATTTTCCAAAGCATCGCCCGCCGGGGAGAAATCCTTTTGTCGGTGCCGTTTCAGAAATTTGACCCGGTGATCCGGATGCTGGCCGAAGCCGCCGACGATCCGTCGGTGCTGGCGATCAAACAGACGCTTTACCGGGTCAGCGGCGATTCCCCGGTCGTGGCCATGCTGGCCCGGGCCGCCGCCAACGGCAAACAGGTTACGGTAGTGGTGGAACTCAAAGCCCGGTTTGACGAAGGCAACAACATTGTCTGGGCGCGGCGTTTGGAAGAAGCCGGTGCGCATGTTATCTACGGTATATCCGGCTTGAAGATCCACGGCAAAGCCCTGCTGGTGGTGCGGCGCGAAAATAACTCCATCAAGCGTTATGTGCATCTGGCGACCGGCAACTACAACGACAAAACAGCCAAACTTTACACCGATTTGAGTATTTTCAGCAATGATGAGATCCTGTGCAGCGAAATCGCCGCACTGTTCAACATCATCACCGGCTGCGCCCGGCCGGAAATTGCGTGGCAGAAAATCAGTGTTGCACCGTTTGACTTGCGTTGGAAACTCCTGCAGCTGATCGACCGCGAACGCAAACACGCCGAAGCCGCCCGGCCGGCCCGGATCATTGCCAAGATGAACTCGCTGACCGACCCGGAAGTTATCAGACACCTTTACATGGCAGCCGACTCCGGGGTTAAGATCGACCTGATCGTGCGCGGCATTTGCTGTCTTAAACCGGGAGTGGGCAATAAAAATATCCGCGTTATCAGCATTGTTGACCGCTATTTGGAACACAGCCGCATCTTTTATTTTGCCAATGACTCCGATGAGGAGTTTTATCTGGCCAGCGCCGACTTTATGACCCGCAATCTGGATCGGCGCGTCGAAATCATGTTCCCGGTGATCCGGCCGGAAAACTGCGGCAAATTGAAAAAAATCTTTGCTTTTGAGTTGAACGATCAGCTGAAAATGCGCACTTTGAACTCCAGCGGAGTCTATCAGAGCAAACGCAATGCCAACAGCGCCAGCCGCAGTCAGCAGAATATATACAATATGTTTGCTTCCGAAGCCAAACAGGATAAAGATGCCGTATTAAAAGTATTCAGCAGCGAACAACATCAATAAAAAAGCCGTCTGCCGGAAAATTATTCTCCGCAGACGGCAGCTGTATATTAAATTTGAGTTTACTTCATCAACGCTGACACGTTTTTTACAAATGCCAGCGGATCGGGCAGCGGACTGCCTTCGGTCAGCAATGCTTCGCCGTACAAAAGCTCGGTATATTGTGCCAGTTTTTCCGAGGACGGATCTTCTTCGATCAACTTCTGCATTACGCCTACCACCGGATGACCGGGATTGAGTTCCAGCACCCGTTTGCTTTCCGGCGCCGGCTGGTTCATCGCTTTGAGCAGACGCTCCAACTGGGGCGAAATGCTGTTGCTTTCGCCCACCAGACAGCAGACGCTGTCGGTCAGGCGGCGGGTCAGGCGCACAGCGGAAAGTTTATCCTGCAATTTTTCAAAAATATAATCCAGCAGTTTCTGATGCTGTTTGGTGGCTGCTTCCAGCGCCTTTTCTTCGGCATCAGGATCTTTTTCGATTTCCAGTTCGCCTTTGTTGGCACTTTTCAGGTACTTTTTGTCGTACTGCATCATATTCTGCATGATGAACTCATCTACCGGATCGGTCATCAGCAATACATCGTAGCCTTTGCTCCGGAAAATTTCCAAAGCCGGACTGGACATGGCCAGCTGACGGCTTTCGGCAATGATGTAGTAAATATGTTCCTGTTCCGACGGCATGGCGTTGATGTATTCTTTAAGCGTAATAAGTTCGCCGGGCTGGCCGTTCATGCTTTCAAACATCACCAGATCTTTGAGCTTTTCCTGATTGGTCATATCCAGATGGATACCTTCTTTGAGGATCTTGCCGAATTCCTTAAAGAACTTTTTGTATTTATCCGGATCGCGTTCCAGCATCTTTTTGAGTTCGCCCAGCACTTTACCGGTAATGGAGCGTTTGATTTGCGCCAGCAGCGGATTTTCCTGCAGAATTTCGCGCGATACGTTCAGCGGCAGATCGCTGGAATCGACCACCCCGCGCAGAAAACGCAAGTAATCCGGCACCAGAGCTTCGCAGTTGTCAGTAATAAATACCCGCTTGACGTAAAGCTGCAGACCCTTTTTCTGCAAATCGGGCATAAACAGATTGAACGGCATCTCTTCGGGTATATAAATGAGTGCCTTGAACTCGTTGGTGCCTTCGGCATTGATATTGATAGTGGTAAGCGGTTTGCCGCCGTGGGCAAGATGGCTGAAAAACGCTTCGTGTTCTTCGGCAGTAACTTCCGAAGCATTGCGCAGCCAGATCGCTTTCTGACTGTTGAGCGTACGCACTTCCACGGTAGTGGTTTTGTCTTCGTTGGTCTTGGTAAAGGGCAATGTGATGGGGTATTCGATGAAGTCAGAATACTTGCGCACGATTTCAGAGATTTTCCAGTTTTCCAGATAAATATCTTTATCGCCCTTGATGTGCAGAGTAATGGTCGTACCGGTATTTTCGCGCACGGTTTCCTCAATGGTGTACTCTCCGGTACCGTTGGAACTCCAGCGGACGGCTGGGGCATCGCTGCCGGCGCGGCGGCTTTCGATCACCACTTCGTCAGCGACCATAAAGGCGGAGTAAAAGCCGACCCCGAACTGGCCGATAAGTTCCGGCGCACCGGCGGTCTGGGCATTTTTCAGATTTTCCAGAAAGGCCCTGGTGCCGGATTTGGCGATGGTACCGATATTTTCTTTGACTTCGTCGGCTGTCATCCCGATGCCGTTATCGGTGATACTCAAGAGGCGTTTTTCTTTGTCGATCGCCAGTTCGATTTTCCACTCCTGCGCAAGTTTGTCGTCGGTCAGCGCGGCAAAGCGGGCCTTATCCACGGCATCGGCGGCGTTGGCGATAAGTTCGCGCAAAAAGATATCCGGATTACTGTAAAGCGAGTGGATCACCAGATCCAGCAGCTGCTTTACTTCGGCTTTGAATTGCATGGTTTCTGCCATAAAAAACTCCTGATTTTTTTATTGTTAAATAAACAGATCTTCATACTCTGCATTTTGTTACCGACAAAAGATAACTCTTTTTTGATATATTGCAAGCAAATATGAATTTTTTACCTGAAAATGCTGCCGGAAACAGCAAAATCAACTCACAGCTGCACCATGACTTTTAATAGAGTTGACATTATTTTTGTGCCTTTTACTTTTATGAAGTCTTTGCCCGGTCGCCCTCCGTCGCTAAAGCTATGGAGGGCATGATTTTCCATGCGGAGCAGTTTTTGTGCCTTTTCAAGGCACAAAAAAAGATATTATGAGAGACACAAGAGGTCTCTCATAATATCTCTTTCCCGCTTCCCAAAATCTCATCACCCTTTTCCCAACCTTTTACTGGCATTTATCTTTTTTCAGTTGCAAAAAAGATAAATGTCCTTCAAGTTTAAGAAAAACAGTTTGATTTTGATAACCTTTACAAGTAAAGAAATTATTACTTTTTTGATTATTCTTTCACCATCCAACTTCCATTACGCTTGCCGTCTTTGCGGAAGAGAAGTCCTTTATCCTGAAGTGAAACTGTTATACTTTTTACAGTACGTTCGGATTTTTTGATTTCTTGCGCAATCATTTTTTGCGTAATTTTTGGGTTGGCGGCAACAAGTTTCAGCACGGCAGCTTCTTCTAAAGTGCAATTTTTGCACTTTGAATTTGCACTTTGGGAGTTTTCATCATTTTTCCAGCGGATATGACAATATCGATTTTTCAGTTCATGTTTTCCTGCAAAGAGCAGATTTTCAAAAAATCGTTCCAAATAAACGGTCGTTGCTGAAATCCCTTGAGAATAGTTGCTGTAACTTGCCCGGACAAGAGCGTTGCGGAAATACCAGGAATGGTCTCGGAACGGCTCATTACAGGCTTTGAATCCAAACATACGCAAATATAAAATGGTGAAAACAGCCGTGGTTCTGGTATTGCCCTCCATAAACGGATGAATTTGCCATATCCCGGAAATAAACTTGGCAATATGACGCACCGCATCTTCAGCGGATAAATTGGCATAGGAAAAATCCCGTTCTTCCTTGAAATCAAACTCCAGTGTTTCAGACAGCACATCACAGGGAGTGTACAGCACACTTTCGCCATCCAATACCCATTCTTTCTTGGAAATGTTGACCTTGCGGAATTCTCCTGCGTGGGGAAAAACTCCGCTGAACAGCCGTTTATGCAAATTGGCGTATATCGCCGGAATGAATGAAAACGATTTTTCCGCCAAAACGCCAGAAATACGGGCTGCAACGATATCAGCTTCATCTGTTCTTTCTGCTGCCAGCTTGCGTCCTTCTTCCGTGCGGTAATAGTCCTCTATCCGCTGCTGCACGGCGGCGATGTCAATGGCACCCTCAATGTGTTGACGGGCTGTTTCAAACAAATAGGCAGAATTCTGCAAGCGATCAACATCCTGCAAGCCAATGGCGATCTGCCAATTCTCGGCACGCTGTTTCTGAGTACCTTCGCCCTGAACAATGTATTCATTAAATATTTGATTGTTGGGATCAGAATTCACTTTTTCACCTTATCTTTTTCCGGAACAACATCCATTATGTCTCCGATATTACAACTCAAAGCAGTGCATATTTTCACAAGCACATTAGTCGTAACGGTTTCGTCCTTACCCAATTTTGCTAAAGAAACAGAGCTGATACCTGCTTTCAGGCGCAGTTCAGTACGCGTCATATCACGATCAATTAACAACTTCCACAGTTTTTTATAGCTTACTTTCATCATTTATCCTACTGTATAGGCTTGCGAACCACAAATCCGCTGTAATATATCACACGCGTCGATACTTTTCAAATGAAATATTTGCTATCACAAACAAAAATGTAAAATAAAAAACGGCAGACTTTGCCCGGCTTGTCAAGCTTCGGAAAGGGATGCCGAAAAGCTGGGAAGCACAACTAAAACTGTTTCTTTCGGGAGGACACTGGTTCGCTGAAATCAAAAATGGGTAGTATAGAGTTTTGCAAACTCTCTGTTTGCGTTTGAGGGGGATTTCAAAGCGGGTCAAGTTCCCCTCGAAATCTGTAAAAGTTATAGAAAACGCCTGTTTTAGAGGTTTTGACTCATTTCAGGCGGGTCGGATGGGCGATAAGAAATGAGTTTTGAGGTGAAAATCACCCCCGAAAAAAGGCAACAAAAAAGCCACCCGATTGAGCGTTTATGTGAAATTTTACGCAATGGTCATGCGTCCATTGTCCGCAAATCACAGCTGCCCGGCTTCATCTGCTTTGCAGATTACGCCGCGGCATGATTTTCCCTGCGGAGCAGTTTTTGTGCCTTTTCAAGGCACAAAAAAAAGCCGCTTGAAAAGCGGCTTGGAAAATCATGGTGGAGAAAAAGGGACTCGAACCCTCGACCCTCACACTGCCAGTGTGATGCTCTAGCCAACTGAGCTACTTCCCCAGCTTTTGTTCTGTA
>SUWA01000088.1 GCA_015061695.1 Lentisphaerota bacterium | reverse complement strand
TCATTTCCAGCGCGTAGGCTTTGGCATTGACCGCGCTCAACTGTTCCGGACGCAGTTCCAGAATCTGATCGGCTGACTGACCGATCATCCGGGCATCGCCGGAACGCAGCGCTGCCTGCAAGCTGCTGACCAGCGCCGATATACGGATCTCGTCGCGTTCGCTGTATTTACCGGCAGTAACTTTTTTAAGCATCATCGGCAGGTCAATAACTTCGCCGCTCCAGAGCAATTTGCCGCTGTAATTGAAAATGTGTGCCGGTTGAAAATTGCTGCCCAGCAGATTTTTAGCTTCGCGCATTTCGCTGTCGGCACAAATCGTGAAGTCAGATGCCGGGTATCGGGCGGCAAACTTTTTGACCGCATCCAACTGACCGGGGATCAGAGTATATATTTTGACATTTCTGCTGCTGTAAAGCTGGTGCATTTCGTTCAGCAGAGTCATCGTCTGATGGGCGTTGGGCATTTGCGGATGCAGCAGTACTACTGCATAAATTTGGCTCCAGGCCGCTTTGCCGCTGGCTTGTTTATCAAATTTCAGGCTTGCAAGGTCGCTGACAAGCGTTGGGGCGCCCTGCAGACAAAATGCGGTCAACAGCAAGGCAGTCAGGATCACACTTTTGGTCTTCATAAAATTTCTTTCCTTCGAAAAACCGGCGCAGTATCAGAGTAATATTTTCTGATACTGCGCCGTAACTGTCAACCTTGTTTTACAGGCATTTTCAGCATCCCTGCGGGGCAGGGAAGTCGCCGCGCAGCAGCTCAAAGGCCCGCGCCGCTTTCAGCAGTTTTGCTTCAGCCAGCGCCGGGGCAATGAACTGTACTCCGATCGGCATGGAGCTTTCGCTCCCCAGTTCCGCCGGAACACTGATACCGCAGTTGCCGGCCAGATTCAGCGCAATGGTGAAGATGTCCGAGAGGTACATTTCCAACGGATTGGCGCTCTTTTCGCCGAATTTGAACGCCACGTTGGGCGCTACCGGGGTCAGCAATATATCGCAGCTCTTGAACGCTTCTTCAAAGTCGCGCCGGATAAGAGTGCGCACTTTTTGCGCCCGCAGGTAATACGCATCGTAATAACCGCTGCTCAATACATAAGTACCCAGCAGAATACGGCGCTTGACTTCTTCGCCGAAACCGGCACCGCGGCTGGCAAAGTAACTGGCGATCAAATCTTTGGCTTCCTGCCGCGCACCATAGCGGATGCCGTCAAAACGCGCCAGGTTGGCGCTGGCTTCCGCCGTGGCGATGATGTAATAAACCGCTACAGCGTATTTGGTGTGGGGCAGTTTGACCGGCACGATCTCTGCACCGGCGGCCTTGATTTTTTTCACCGAAGCATCAATCGCCTGTTTGACTTCCGCACTCATGCCTTCGGCATTGAAATATTCTTCGGGCAGACCGATCTTGAGCGTTTTGAGGTCCTCAACTGTGGCTTCGCGCACTGCCTGCACAAAGTTTTCTTCCGGCAGCGGCAGACTGGTGGAGTCATGCTCATCAGCGCCGGTGATCGCCTGCAGCAGGATCGCAGCATCTTCCACGCTGGTGGTCATCGGCCCGATCTGATCCAGACTGGAGGCAAACGCCACCAGCCCGTAGCGGGAAACGCGCCCGTAAGTGGGCTTAAGCCCCACGATACCGCAGAAGCTCGCCGGTTGACGGATCGAACCGCCCGTATCGCTGCCCAGCGCCGCCGGAACCAGTCTGGCCCCGACTGCGGCGGCCGAACCGCCGGAAGATCCGCCGGGAACGCGATTGGCATCCCACGGGTTGGAGGTTTTCTGGAACGCGCTGTTTTCGCAACTGCTGCCCATGGCAAATTCGTCCATGTTGAGCCGTCCGGTGGGAATGAACCCCAGCGCCTTGAGCTTGGCTACAGCAGTGGAGTCATAGGGCGAAACCACATTTTCCAAAAGTTTTGAAGCACAGGCGCAAGTTTCGCCTTCGGTTACGATGCAGTCTTTGATCCCGATCGGAATACCGTCGTATTCGCTCAAGGCTTTGCCTCCGGCGCGGCGGGCATCGGATTCAGCAGCGAGTTTGCGCAGTTTTTCCGCATCCAGCTTGAGGAACGCTTTGACCACGCCGTCGCGTTCGGCAACATTGGCGATCACCTGTTCTACGAGTTCAGCGGAAGTAACCGCTTGGTTGTTCAACGCTTCTGCCGCCCGGGCAATATTCATCATGGTGTTACTCATAATTCAATTGATCCCTTCTCCCGGCAATACCTGCGGAACTTTGACCGTTTCGCCATTGAGTACGGCCGGGGCGTTGGCCAACATGGTTTCGCGCGGGAAGCTGGTTTTTGCTTCGTCCTCACGCACCACGTTGGTCAAGGCAGCAGCATGTGCGGTCGGCTCGATATTGCTCACATCCAGTTCGGAGAGCTGTTCGATGTACTCCACGATATTCTGCATATCCTGCTGGAGCTTTTCCACAGCGTCTTCGGCCAGATCAATACGGGCCAACTGCGCAACATATTTTACGTCGATAGCAGCGTTATTTGTATTGCTCATATCAACTTTACCAGATTAATTTGATTACTTGCTCTGTTCCAGCGCCAGAGTTTTGGTGCACTGATCGCAGACTTCGGAGGGACCGAAGTACTGGATGGGGCCCGGATAGACATAGCTGGTGGTCTTGGCCCATTCGTCGCGCTTGGAGGCAAAGAACTTGAAGGGTTTGCCATCGAGTTCGACCAACGCCTTTTTGATGACCGGCTTGTCTTCGCCGTGGCGGCGTTCCATATTCATCATCATGGTGATCGGAATACCACCGGCGATCCATTCGTCGGCAGGCAGCATGGTGTTGCGCACGCTGGACATGTAACCGGTTACGCCGGTAGCCAGCAGCGC
The DNA here is from genome assembly GCA_015061695.1 of Lentisphaerota bacterium. Classification (GTDB taxonomy): domain Bacteria; phylum Verrucomicrobiota; class Lentisphaeria; order Victivallales; family Victivallaceae; genus SIG78. Next base: position 8,118 of record SUWA01000088.1, on the reverse strand, counting down.
GGCAGCAGTGTAACCCAGACTGTAGCAGTAGTCGGCATCAAAGTTCGACGGCGCGGCGCAGCGGCCTTCGTAACCGAAGAAGTGGGTCTGGGTGCTGAATTTGCCGTTGTATTTGCCTTCGGCTTTCCAGGCTGCGAGCTTGGTTTTGACCATTTCGGCCAGCATCTTTTCGGTTTCGATCAAAGAAACCTGAACGTTGCCGTGGGGGTCGCGGTCCAGACAGAGCTGCAGCTGGATGGTGCGCGGCAAGCTGGCGTATACCGCCGCTTTGTCCGCCGAAAGTTTGGCCTTGAGGAAGGCGATCTTTTCATCGGCTTCGGTGATCGCGGCAAAGGCGGCTTCTTCTTTCGCCAGCAGATCGTTGAGTTCAGCGATCAGAGCTTTGACTTCGGGAATGAATTCCACCAGACCTTCGGGGATCAGCGCCACACCGAAGTTCATGCCGTTGGCGGCACGGTCGGCAACAATGCCGGCAAGGTAGTCAACGATTTCAGCCAGAGTGGTCTTCTTTTCGGCCACTTCTTCGGAAATGATCGTGGCGTTGGGCTGGGTCTGCAAGGCACATTCCAAAGCAATGTGCGAGGCACTGCGGCCCATCAGTTTGATGAAGTGCCAGTATTTCTTGGCGGAGTTGGCGTCGCGGCCGATATTGCCGATAAGTTCGCTGTAAACGCGGCAGGCGGTATCGAAACCGAAGCTGGCTTCGATATATTCATTTTTGAGGTCGCCGTCGATGGTCTTGGGGCAGCCGACCACCTGAATGCCAGCTTTGGTCTTGCGGTAGTATTCGCTCAACAGACAGGCGTTGGTGTTGGAGTCGTCGCCGCCGACGATCACGAGCGCTTTGATGTTCAGCGCTTCGCAGTTCTTTTTGCCGGCTTCGAACTGTTCGACTTTTTCGAGCTTGGTACGGCCGGAACCGATCATATCGAAACCGCCGGTGTTGCGGTGGGCATCGATGATTTCGTCGGTGAGTTCGATGTATTCATTTTTGACCAGACCATCCGGGCCTTTGAGGAAGCCGTACAGCTTGTTGGCCGGGTTCAGGCTTTTGATACCGTCGTAGATACCGGCAATGACGTTGTGGCCGCCGGGGGCCTGACCGCCGGAGAGGATCACACCGGCGTTGAAAGTGGTGTTGGCAGCGCTGCCGGCAGCGGCTTCAAAAGTAACCATGGGGCTGCCGAAGTTTTCGGTAAACAGAGCTTTGATCTGTTCAACGTTGCCGGCCGCGGTGGTCGGTTCGCCGGTTACAGCTTTGGCGTTGGCACCATTGCGCAGGGCTTTGGGCAGTTTGGGGGTGTAGGCGGCACGCGCCTTTTGCAGAGCGGAAACAGCAGCACTCATAGTTTTTCCCTTTCGTTGATTTTTGGTTTTTTGTTATGAAAAAACGCTGTTTTATATTTAAAAGTAATTGTTATAAGGTGTAATTTACTCCAAAAAGTCAATTTTCGCAAGTATTATTTCAATTAAAAAGCAATTTCCGGCTTGAAAAATTGCCAAAATAGGGTTATCTTCTATAAACGACAGAGTTTTGTTGGGAAAAAGTTGCATTTTATCCGGCAACTTTCCACGGCAAAGCAAGGTCTTTGATGAACAGATATATCGTTTGTTATTTTAATAACCAAAAGAAGGGAAGACGAGTTATGAAAAAGATGAAGTATGTTGCCATGTCCGCATTGGCATTGGGAATGGGGGTTGCGCTCAACGCCGCTGATGAAGCCAAACAATCTCCGGTGCCGGTAGTGAATCCGGCTGGCCAGCAGTCAATGATCCCGGTTGCCAAAGCGTTTGATTTTCTGCCCGATACGATCGCCACGGTCGGCGGCAAAGCGATAACCAAAAAAGAGTTTATCGACGAATTTTCCAAACGTATGCCGCAAGGTATCCCGGCCCAGATGCCGATCGAAATGCTGAAGATGCAAGCTCCGCAGATCGTGGATCAGTTTGTTACCCAGCAGGTGGTGGACAAGGCGATCGCCGATGCCAAAATCACGGTAACGCCCGCCGATGTGGCTGCCGAAATCAAAAAAGAACTGGCCGCTATGACTCCGGAACAGCGCGCCCAGTTGGAACAGGCCATGAAGATGCAGGGCAAAACCGTTGATGGCGTGATCAAAGAAATGTCGGAAAATAAAGAAATTCAGGCGCAGATGACTGCCCAGAAGTTCTTTGAATCCAAGATCGGCAAGATCCAGGTTACCGAAGCTGATGCGCAGAAATTCTATAACGAAAACATCAAGATGTTCACCGATCCCGGCGATCCGGCCGGCAGCGTGCGTGCTTCGCACATCCTGATCCAGGTGCCGGAAGGCAGCGACGAAGCGGTCTGGAACAAGGCCAAGGCTGAAATCGAAGCCATTGCTGCCGAGCTGAAAAAAGGCGCAGACTTCGGCAAACTTGCTGCCGAAAAGAGCGCTTGCCCCTCCGGCAAACAGGCCAACGGTTCGCTGGGTGCGTTTACCAAAGGTCAGATGGTACCTGAATTTGAACAGGCCGCTTTTGCACTCAAAGATGGCGAAATCTCCGGCCCGGTCAAAACCCAGTACGGTTATCACATCATCAAACGCGAAGCGGCCAAAAAGAGTACGGTCGTGCCGTTTGCTGAAGTCAAAAACGATTTGATCCAGCACTTGCTCAATACCAAGCGTGCCGAAGCGGTCAACAAGGTCGTGAGCGAACTGGTCAAAGCGGCGGATGTCAAGATCCTGGTCAAAGCTCCGGCGGCTCCGGCCGGTATGCCGGGTGTGATCCCCATGGGCCAGTAATGATATTGACCAAGTCTGTATAGAAAAATGATTTGAACTGCGGCCCTCCGGGTGTTTGATTCCGGCGGGCCGTTGCTTTTTTGTGGACAACAGGGTAAGATTATGACAAGATCGGGTGAGGCGTTGGAAAAAGCGCTGCAAACATTAACTGCTGTAAATGAAACCGCAGTTATCAATGGCGATGACTCGTGGTGTGCGCTGGATGCGTTTGTTCAGGAACGGCGCATCCGCAAAGTTGCAGTTTTTACCGGTTGCCGCTCGGCTGATGCGTCCGGTGCCTGGAGCAAAGTGTTGAATGCATTGCGCTATTCGGATTGCGCGGTGGCGCGTTTTAAGGATATTCCGCCGGAGCCGGATATGGCAACTGTAGAAAAAATGGTCAGCTTTTTGCGGCAGGAAAACCCTGACAGTGTGATCGCGTTGGGCGGCGGCAGTGTGCTGGATGCAGCTAAAGCAGCATACATTGTTGTTCAAAGCAATCTGCCGTTGGATGCGTGTTTCGGTTCGGATCAGATCACATGCCGTTTTCCCGGGCGGGATTTCAAACGTATCATTGCCATACCGACAACATCCGGAACCGGCAGCGAACTGACCCAATACAGCAACATAGTCAACCCGGTAAAAAAGGTCAAACAGCTTATCAGCGATCCGGTGCTGGTGCCGGAAGTTGCGCTGCTGGATGGCGCTTTGACTTGCTCAATGCCATCCAGCGTAACGCTGGCGACCGGCTGCGATGCTTTGGCGCATCTGCTGGAAGGCTGGCTTAATGTAAACATGGATCTGAATAAGGATTTTATCAACCAAGCCGCCGCTCTGGGGGTAGGTTTGCTGCAGGAAAATCTGCCGGCGGTGCTGTCTGAACCGGAAAACCGGCGCGCCCGCAAGGCAGTGCAGCTGGCATCGGCACTGGGCGGTCTGACCATCCGCAGCAAATCCACCGGTCTGCCGCATCTGTTGAGTTTTTCGTGGTTCGGAAGGATCGAACACGGCATTGCTGTGGCGCGGCTGCTGCCGGCGGCATGGCGTTATTATATCGGGCGGGATCTGGTCGCTCAAAGAACTCTGGAGATCGGATCGGTACTGGGCGGCAGTACGCCGGAAGCCGTGATCGGTAATTACGAAAAACTGCTTGATGCGTGGCAGGTTCCGCAGCTGAAAGATTTTCCGGAATTGGATCAGGATCTGCTGGATAAAACCTGTTGCAGCGCCGGAGCCAACCGTATGAAGCTGGATCTGGCCCCCCGCCCGGTGCCGCTGGAAGCGAGCCAAGCGGTGTTGAATGAAATTCTGAAACAAGCCTTTGCATGAGGAACCGGGGTTTTTTATGTATACAGTTGCAGAACTGGAAAAATTGATCACCTATCATAACGATCTGTATTGGAAGCAGGCCGCGCCGGAAATATCTGACGTGGAGTATGATGCTTTGATGCGGGAGCTGGAGGCGCTGGCCCCGGATCACCCGCTGCTGACCGCGGTACATGGTACGGCAGTGGCCTCGTCCGGCAAAGTCCGGCACAGCGAGCCGATGCTGTCGCTGGATAAAGCGTACAGTCTGGAAAAAGTGCTGGAGTGGGCCGATAAATTTGTGCGCAGCGCAGATGAAATGCTGCTGGTGCAACCCAAATACGACGGCATATCCGCCCGGTGGGAAAATGATATGCTCGTGACCCGCGGTGATGGCAGTGAAGGCGAAAATATTACCGATAAAGTACCTTTGATCGAGCTGGAAAGTATTGATTACACAGGCGTTCTGCGATCCGGCGGATACATCCGGGGCGAAATCGTGATCCGGGACGATGACTTCCGCGACCTTTACAGCCGCATCAAACGCAAAAACGGAACTGTATACAAAAACAGCCGCAATGCAGTGGCCGGGATCATGAGCTTGAAAGAGATCGGCGATATTCAAGCGCAGGGCGCCAAACTTACGTTGGTCGATTACCGGAAAATATCTTATTCGTGCAGTCGGCGCGAACTGCCGGAATACTTTGCTGATTTTCTGGAAAAAATCGAAAATCTGCCGTACCCTACTGACGGTGTGGTGATCAAACTGGCGGATGAAATTTATGCTGCCAGTCTGGGCAATACTGCTCATCATCCGCGTGGAGCGATCGCATTTAAATTTACCAATATCAGGCGCCAGAGCGTATTGCGCAACGTGGTTTGGAGTTTCGGCAAAAACTGTCTTACGCCGGTGGCGGAGATCGACCCGGTGGAGATCGGCGGAGTTACCATTACCCATGCCACGCTGCACAATTTACAGAATGTACTGGATCGTGATATACAAATAAACGATATTGTCGAAGTTGAGCGGGCAGGGGACGTTATACCATATATTGTCAATTCGCTGCCCGGCGAAAACCGCCAAAGTGTGATTATCAGCTCCTGTCCCTGCTGCGGCAGTACGCTGGAACAGCACGGGCCGGAGCTTTGCTGTGTCAATAAAGATTGTTTTGAAGTCAGATTGCAGAATCTGCTGGCGGCGGTGCGCAACATCGGTATTGAACGGTTGGGCGAACCGACTTTGCGCAAGATGATGCAGACATTGCAAGTCAGAACGCTGAAAGATATTTTTGAACTGACTAAAGCAGACATCATGCAGTTGGAGAGCTTCAAAGATAAATCTTCGGAGAATCTCTGCAAAGAAATTGCCAAGGCCCGTCAGGTCAACGATTATCAACTGCTTGCCTCGCTGAATATACCCAATGTGGGAGTCAATGTTGCTAAAACGATTCTTGAGGTAATGCCGCTGGAAGATTTGCGGCAGGCTGACGAAGCGGCGCTCTCGCTCATTGCCGGAATCGGACCGGAACGGGCCGCTGCAATTCATAAAACTCTGCAGGAGCAGAGTGCTTTTATTGATGAAATGCTCGACGCGGTGGAGCTGATCCGTTCCGAGGCCTCCGCTCAAGACCGGCCGTCCGTCTGCTTTACCGGCAAGATGCCCGAAAAACGCTCCTATTACGAAAAATTGGCCGAAAGCAGAGGCTATGCACCAGCTGACAGTGTGAATAAGTTTTTGAGCTTGCTGGTGGCTGCCGACGTAAACGACAACAGCTCCAAACTGGTAAAGGCGCGGAAACTGGGGATAAAAATTGTGTCGCTGGAAGAGTTTTTGAGCGATCATGGCACGCCGACTGTTTTGCCGGCAGCACCGGTAATGCCAGAAGTGCTCCCGGCAGTTCCGGCCGTTCCGGAAAAAACGGAGTCAGACACTCTCCGGGAGATCGGGTTGTTCAGTATGGAAGATGATTCCGCTCCGGATGGGGCAAAGCCGCCTGAAACGGAAAAAAACAAACCGGCCGAACAGCTTACGTTCGGGTTTTAAGCCAAAATAAACTTTTTTATACAAGTATCAGAGAAAGGAAAAATTATGGGGTGGATCAAGCATATCGGTTGTGTTGCAGCACTGTTGACTGCATTCGGAGGGGTTTGCCGCGGCGGCGACTTTACTTTGCAGGAAAAAAATGGTTCATTTGCAGTCGGCTTCCGGGGAAAGGAATTGATAAGTTCCAGCAGTTTTACCTGTAATGGCGAGGTTTTGCTTACGGCAGATAAACTGCATATAGAAAAGAAAGTGTTGCCGGACGGTTCAACTGCGTTCAATATCTGGAGTAAAGACCCGCAGCACCGTTTCCGTCAGGAAGGGGTGATCAATGCTGATGGCAGCCGGGTGGAAATCAATATGCAGTTTGAGTATCAGGCGTACAGTTCCGGCGCGGATAAGAATTTTGTTTTTGCGCTGAAAGTACCGTTTGAACAACTCAAAAATGTTCCGTTTGAAGCGATCCACGGCCGTAATATGCGCCCGGTTTATCAGAAAGGCGTGATCGGCGGGAGTGTTTTCGGCAATATAACCGCCGCTCATGCGCGTATGTTCACTCCGCAGCTGGAACGCGGCAGTGTGCTGTTTGATTTTGCTCCGCACGGAGTTTGCACCTACGCGGGGGCTACACTCAATACCAATATCGGGATGTGGGGCGTAAGACGGATGAAAGATGATCCGGAATATCTGCAGCTGGTCGCCGCCAAAAAACTGCCGACCTGGGGCGGCGGCATTGCCGCCAAACTGGTGCTGACCGCCGGCGGATACAAGGAATTCAATATCTATCACCCCCGCCGGAAATATTCTTATTACGATGCGTTGCCGGCACAGAAACTCTACAGCTTTGGCGCTGATAAAGTCGGTTACCGCTACCGAAAACTGGATTTGAAAAAATCTGATTCCGGCGACGGCTGGCTTGATTCGGGCAACGCGGTGATCGAAAAAGGTAAACACGCCGGCGCATTCTATTCGGCAGTTGCCGGTAACGGCAAGGCCAGATTGCTGGTCAGTGATTTACAGCCGGGGTACTACTTTATAACCTTGGGGATCGGAAACTTTGAGTCGAAAAACAACAAATTTTCGGTCAAGGTCAATGGCAAGACACTCCTGAATGATATTGTGGTAAAAAACAAAACCGCAAGTTCCATAACCAAAGTTTTCAAGCTGGAAAAAGGCACGGCTGAAATCGAGTTTACAGGTAATTGGCGGATCTCCACGCTGGGATTCCAGCAGTTGTTGAATTTCTACGAAGATTTCAGCTTCAGCCGTGGTTTCTGGGTGACTGACGGCTTTGAACCCGGCGTGATGTACAACAATGCGCATTACGCCCAAGAACCAGACTTTGCTGTGGGGCGGACTGATGTAATCATGCCCGATCCGGAGCAGGCTCCGCTGCCGGCCAAGCCGTTGGTCTACACGGTGGCGCAACCCGATGGTGAAGCGCAAAAACTTATGGAATGGCGATACAATATCAATGTATCCGAATTGGGGATAAACAACAACGGTACATTCCATGAATTCAACGCGCCCGGTCTGGTCGAACGACGGATGGATGAGTTGAAACGCGACAAGTTCAATATGGTGCTGGTCAGCGGGTTGCTCTCGCGCCACACTTATCCCGCGCATCTGGCGCGGGTGCGCAAGGTGTTGACCCGGATGGCCGAAGCCGCTCATCAGCGGGGAATGAAAATTTATGACCATATTGACTACACGCTGTTGTGGAACATGGATTCAGGTTTCCGTGTGGCGGCCGAAAAACCTTACTGGCTGGCCCGCGAACTGGATACACTGCTGCCGACTACGGACTTTTGTGTGAACAATCACGACCGCAATCAGGCTTTCCGCAAGTATCTCTGCCAGTGGGTGCGCGATACAAATATTGATGGTATTATGATCGATGAAGCCTGTTTTACCGGCAGCAATTTCTGTGGCTGCGGTGATTGCCGGAGTGATTTTACTGCCGATACCAATCTGTATTGGCCGCTCAACGAACTTGCCCCCGACCAGGTGAATAAAGCCGGCGCA
>SUWA01000087.1 GCA_015061695.1 Lentisphaerota bacterium | reverse complement strand
GCGGTGGATATTGCCCGGATCACTGCCATTACCTGCGATGGCGTGCTGACATTGACTCTGCCCAAAGCTGAACATGTTAAGCCGATCCGTATTCCGGTGGCTTGAAGCGGGTTTTTTCAGAAAAAAATTTGAAAATATTGTTTTTATATGCTATATTAACCAAATAAGCAAGCGAGTGTAGCAAAACGGTTATGCCCTGGCTTCCCAAGCCAGTCACGCCGGTTCGACTCCGGTCACTCGCTCCATTGGTTATTTCAGCGGTTGCGGCAACAGGCCGTTGACCGCTTTTTTTGTGTGGTAAAGGAAGTTACGGGATGGAAAAATTACAGGAAGTTGTGTCGCAGATCAACAGCGGCTTGTCGGATTATGTTTTGATCATACTGCTGGTTGGAACGGGGTTGTTTTTTTCGTTTAAAACCCGTTTTGTTCAGGTGCGCTGTTTTTTGGAGGGCTGGCGCAAGGCATTCGGTAATTTTTCGTTGCACCGCAGAGGGTCGCACAACGGCTTGAGTCCGTTTCAGGCGCTGGCGACTGCGGTGGCCGCGCAAGTTGGTACCGGCAATATTGTCGGGGCAGCCGGGGCGATCCTGATCGGCGGGCCGGGAGCGATATTCTGGATGTGGATCGTTGCTTTTCTGGGGATGAGTACGATTTATGCCGAAGCGGTGCTGGCCCAGACCACCCGTACCAGCGACATCAATGGTCTGCTGCACGGCGGCCCGGTATATTACATTAAAAAAGCCTTTCCCAACTGGTTTGGAACGTTGCTGGCGGTATGGTTTGCCGTGGCGATCACAATTTCGCTGGGATTTATGGGCTGTATGGTACAGGCCAACAGCATGGGCGAAACTTGTGCCAATGCATTTGGTATTCCGACCTGGATCGTCGGTTTGCTGATTGCGGCTATCGCGGTGGTGATTTTTATCGGCGGCATATCGCGGATCGCCAGTGTTACTGAAAAGATCGTGCCGTTGATGGCGGTGATCTATCTGGCCGGCGGGTTGCTGATCCTGATTGCCAGAATCGAGTATCTGCCGCAAACCTTCGGTTTGATCTTCAAATATGCGTTTCACCCCGAAGCTCTGATCGGCGGCGGGATCGGTTACGCACTTAAAGCGGCGATCAGTCAGGGGGTAAAACGCGGGCTGTTTTCCAACGAAGCGGGGATGGGGTCAACGCCTCACGCTCACGCGGTAGCGCAGGTGAACAAACCGCACGATCAGGGCGTAGTGGCGATGATCGGGGTTTTTATTGATACGGCGATCGTGCTGACGATGACGGCGTTGATCGTTATTTCCACACTCTATACCGGCAATGGGCCGCTGGCTGATGCCAGTGGCGAAAATTATACGCTTTTGCTGGCCAAACACGGTTTGAGCAAAACCAATCTGGTGCAGTATGCAGTCGGTTCGGTAAGCACCGAAAATATCGGGAATATATTTGTGGCAGTCTGCCTGCTCTTTTTTGCCTTTTCAACGATCCTCAGCTGGAATTATTTTGGCAAGATCAACTTCCAATACCTGTTCGGCCGCCGCGCGCTGATCGTTTATTCCGTGCTGGCGGTGGCGTTTATATTCACCGGAACACTGGTCAAAAATGATCTGGTCTGGGAATTACAGGATATGTTCAACCAGTTGATGGTGCTGCCCAACGTTATAGCACTGCTGGCACTTTCGGGGATCGTCGGTAAGGAGGCCGGAAAATAAGCCATTAAGCCGGAAAAATTTTTACTTTTACAGCGCATTTTTCTTGAGACGGCAGTCTAAAGGAAAATGCGCTTTTTCTTTGTAAAAAAATCAAAATTTGTATTTTTTTTTATTTGTATTGAGCAAACAGCCGTGTTATATTTCGTCAATAAATGGAAACTTCAGACTAAAAAAAGGAAGAAAAAATGAAAAAAATCATTATCGCCATGCTGGTCTTGTGTGCTGCCGCACTCGCTTTTTACTGGATCAAAAGCTATCGGGAAAATGCCCGGCTCAATGTGCCGGGGTTTGCACACGGCAACGGACGGTTGGAAGCTACCGAAGTATCTGTATCGGTCAAACTTTCCGGCCGGGTCGATGAAATCAAGGTCAATGAGGGCGATTTGGTCAAAAAGGGCGATGTATTGGTGGAAATGCAGAAAAATGTGTTGAATGCCGAAATGCTGCAGGCTACAGCCCAAAAAGCCGAAGCCGAAGCTCAACTCAAAATCAAGACACAGGAACTGGAGATCGCCAAGGCTGCGGTGGCTGAAAAACAGAGCAGTTTTGATCGCACCAAATCTGAATATGAACGTCAGAAAGGCATGGGACAGGCCACTACACAGCAAAAATTGGAAATAGCCGAAGCCGGCTATAGATCCGCGACCGCTGAACTCGAAGCCGCTCAAGCCGGAGTAGCCAAAGCCGAAGCCGCCAAAGAAGCTGCTTATGCCGCTTGTTTGTCGGCCGAGGCACAGATCGCCCGGGTGCAGGCCGATATTGATGACTCCACGCTCAAAGCCACCAAGCGCGGCCGCATCCAGTATCGCGTAGCCGAAGAGGGCGAAGTACTCAACAGCGGCGACAGCGTGCTGAATCTGGTGGATCTGACCGATGTGTATATGACTTTCTTTTTGCCGGAAACGGTGGCCGGTAAGGTCAAGATCGGTGCCGAAGCGCGAATTATACTTGATGCCATTCCGGATACTCCGATCCCGGCCCAGATCACTTATGTGTCGAGTGTGGCGCAGTTTACGCCCAAAACCGTTGAAACCCAGGAAGAACGCGAAAAACTCATGTTCCGGATCAAAGCCCAGATCAAGCCGGAATTGCTCGAACAGTATATCGAATATGTCAAAACCGGTCTGCCCGGCGTGGTATATGTGCAGATCGATCCCGAAGCCCAGTGGCCGGAATTTCTGAAACTTAAAAGCGAAAGAAAGTAAAACGCCAAATGAGTAATCTTGATTCAGCTCCTCCGCCGGTGGTCAAGCTCGAACATGTGAGCTTCAAATACGGCAAAACCTTGGCGCTGGACGATTTTTCGCTGGAAATAGCTCCCCGGAAACTGGTCGGTCTGATCGGACCGGACGGCGTGGGCAAGTCAACGATGCTCTCGCTGATAACCGGTGCCAGAGCCATGCAAGATTCCGGCGATATTACGGTGCTGGGCGGCGATATGCGCAGCAAAGAACACCGCAATCGGGTTTGTCCGAAAATCGCCTACATGCCGCAAGGTTTGGGAAAAAACCTTTACTTTACACTTACGGTGGAAGAAAATCTGCAGTTTTTCGGCAAACTTTTCGGCCATAATGCCGAAGAACGCCGCCGCAGGATCGACCATTTGACCAAAAGTACCGGGTTGTACAACTTTCTTGACCGTCCTGCCGGCAAACTTTCCGGCGGGATGAAGCAAAAACTGGGGCTGTGCTGTGCATTGATCCACGACCCGGATCTGCTGGTGCTGGATGAACCGACCACCGGGGTCGACCCGCTGGCCCGCCGCCAGTTCTGGGATCTGGTCGATAGCGTGCGCGCCGTGCAGCCGCAGATGACTGTGATCGTGGCTACTGCTTATATGGATGAAGCTCAACGGTTTGAGTGGTTGATCGCCATGGATGGAGGGCGGATTCTCGATACCGGCACACCGCAGGAGATTTTTGCCAAGACCCGGTGCGACAATCTGGATGATGCTTTTATTCAGCTGTTGCCGGAAGAAAAACGCTCCGGCCATAAAAAACTGGTCGTGCCGCCGTTGGATGAAAACAGCGATACTCCGATTTCCATTGCGGCCGAAGGTCTGACCAAGCGCTTTGGAGCGTTTACTGCGGTGGATCATGTGAGTTTCCGGATCCGTCAGGGCGAAATTTTCGGATTTCTGGGTTCCAACGGCTGCGGCAAAACCACGACCATGCGTATGCTTACGGGGTTGATGACGCCGACCGAGGGCAAGGCCGAACTTTTCGGCAAACCCATTGAGGCCGAAAGTATGGACACCCGGCTCAAACTGGGCTATATGACCCAGTTGTTTTCGCTGTATAACGAATTGACGATCCGCCAGAACCTGACTTTATATGCCCGGCTTTACCGGATCAGAGAGAATGAAGTCGCACAGCGTGTGGATGAAATGCTGGCACGTTTCCAGCTGGAGCCATACGTTGATGATACGCCGCAATCGCTGCCGCTGGGGATCAAACAACGTTTGTCATTGGCCGCAGCGGTCATCCACCGGCCGCAGATATTGATTCTCGACGAGCCGACTTCCGGGGTCGACCCGGTGGCACGCGATCTGTTTTGGGAAATGATCATCGAACTGTCGCGGCGCGATAAAGTTACGATTTTTATTACCACGCATTTTATGAACGAAGCGGAGCGCTGTGACCGTATATCGCTGATGCACGCGGGTAAATCGCTGGCGTGCGATACTCCGCAGGCGTTGGTCGCCGAGCGCCAGGCTCCCTCGCTGGAAGCCGCTTTTATCGGTTATCTGGAAGATGCCGATCCGGCATCCAAAGAGCGTATATCGTTGGAAAATGACGAAGGTACTGTGGCTGAACCGGTTGCGGAAAAATGGTATCAGAAGCTCGCCGGAAAAAATAAGATTTTCAGCTTTAAACGCTGTTTGTGCTGCAGTTGGCGCGAAAATCTTGAACTTATGCGTGATCCGATCCGGGCTACGCTGGCGATTTTCGGCGCACTTCTGCTGATGCTGGTCATGGGGTTCGGTATAAGCATGGATGTTGAAGATCTCTCTTTTGCCGTACTCGACCGGGATGGCAGCGTGGCGAGTACCAATTACGCATTGAATATTGCCGGATCAAGGTACTTTATCGAAAAAGAGCCGATCAAGGATTATGACGATCTGGAAAAACGTATGCGCAACGGCGAATTGAGTCTGGCTATAGAAATACCGCCTGATTTCGGCAAAGACGTGGAATCCGGCCGCTCGCCGGAAGTGGCGTTCTGGATCGATGGCGCCATGCCGTCGCGGGCCGAAACGATCAACGGTTACGTCGGCAGTCTGCACAATCAATGGCTGCAGCAGCAGGCCCGGGAAAACGGCACCCCAAGCGGTGCCGCACTGGCTACGGTGGAAACACGCTACCGGTATAACCCCGATGTCAAAAGTCTGCCCGCTATGGTTCCGGCCGTGATCCCGCTGCTGTTGATGATGATCCCGGCGATCCTGGCGGCGTTGGCCGTGGTGCGCGAAAAAGAAATGGGGTCGATCATCAATTTGTACGTTACTCCGCTGACCAGGACTGAATTTATGCTCGGCAAGCAGTTGCCTTATGTGCTGTTTTCCATGCTCAGCGCCGCGATGCTGGTGGCTATGTCAGTAACGATATTTGATGTGCCGGTCAAAGGCAGTGTGCTGGTGTTGATCATTGCACTGATCCTTTACAGCATGTGTTCTACTGCCATGGGGCTGCTGGCATCGTCAGTAACGCGCAGTCAGATCGCAGTTATTTTTATGACCATGCTGGGTACATTGCTGCCGGCGGTACAGTTCTGTGGAATGATCGACCCGGTGGCCTCGCAGGAAGGGGCAGGGCGCATAATCGGTACGCTTTATCCGACCAGCTACATGCTTTTGATCAGCCGCGGCGTATTCAATAAAGCGCTGGGTTTTGCCGATCTGCACATGGAACTGCTGGTGCTGTTAATCACTGTGCCGATACTGCTTACCTGCGGTGTTATGTTCTTGAAAAAACAGGAAAAGTGATAATATGAAACAGACGATCAAAAATATCTTTTTTCTGGGGGTGAAAGAGTTGCGCGGCCTCTCGCGGGACTGGATGCTGCTGGCACTGATCGCTTACGCGTTCACCATTGGCGTCTATGTCAGCGGCAACGCGGCCGGCGACACGATTTCCAAGGCGGCGATCGCAGTGGTCGACGAAGATAACTCGCAGGCATCCAAACGGATTTGCGACGCATTTTTTCCGCCCATGTTTCTGCCGGCCGAAACGATCACACTGAATGAGATCGATCCGGCCATGGATGAAGGCAAATACACGTTCGTGCTGGTGATCCCCAGCGGTTTTGAACAGGATGTCAAAGCCGGACGGGATCCGGATATCCAGTTGAACGTGGATGCCACGCGTATGTCGCAAGCCTTTACCGGCAGCGGATACATTCAGCAGATCATCAACCGCGAATTGGCGATCTACGAAAATAAAGGCGTGGTGCCCAAAGCCAAAGTGCAGACCGTGGTGCGCAACCGTTACAATGCCAATCTGACGCAAAAATGGTTCAAAGGCGTAATGCAGCTGGTGAGTTCGATCACTATGCTGGCGATCATTCTGACCGGGTCGGCGCTGATCCGCGAACGCGAAAACGGTACTCTTGAACACTTGCTGGTGATGCCGGTAACACCGTTTGAGATCATGTTTTCCAAGATATGGTCGATGCTGCTGGTGGTGTTGATTGCCACATTGGTTTCGCTGCTGGTAGTTATCATGCAATTGCTGGATACTCCGGTGAACGGTTCGATCGGCTTGTTTACTTTGGGGGTGGCATTGCATTTGTTTGCAGTTACTTCGCTGGGGATCTTCCTGGCCTGTATTGCGCAAAACATGCCGCAGCTGGGGATGCTGCTGATACTGGTTCTGCTGCCCATGCAGATGCTTTCCGGCGGCTCAACACCAATGGAAAGTATGCCCGAATGGGTGCAATACGTTATGCAGGCAGCGCCGACGACCCATTTTGTGGAATTCTGTCAGGCGATCCTGTTCCGCGGGGCCGGTATGAGCGTGGTTTGGAAACCCTTTGCAGCATTGTTTGCCATCGGAGCTGTGCTGTTTGCTTTTTCGCTTTCGCGCTTCCGCAAGAGTGTGGCGCAGTAAGCGCGCGGACAGCGCTGCTCAACCGGGAGTTCTGTTGCACAAGTCCGACAAATCCGTTGCCTTGCCGCCGGAGATTCGCTGCATAATGCTGTCTGCAGGGGGCAAGTGATGATGATTTGATAAAAAAATGTTTCCGGACTTGAAGTTTTCCGAAATGATGCTATATTAATGTTTCAGTTATTGTAGTTTAATTAGCCGTTAAACCTGAAAAATAAGGAAAAAATATCATGAAAAGAACTTTTCAACCGTCGAACCGCAGAAGAAAACGTCGTCTGGGCTTCATGGCCCGTATGTCCAGCAAGGGTGGCCGTCTGGTGCTGAAACGCCGCCGCATGAAGGGCCGCGCCAAGCTGTCTGCGTAATCAAAAATGGATTGTCCCGGCGAAAGAGTTCCGGCGGTCAGGCATCGCCTGCTGAAAAGCGACAAGTTGACCCTCAAGACTGATTTTGATGCAGTCAAGGCGTCCGGTCGTTCGGCAGCAGGCGCTTTGCTGGTGGCGGCGGTAACTGCCTCCGAAAACGGCAAATTACAGGCAGGGGTGATATGCGGAAGAAAGTTCTGCACCAAAGCAGTGGTCCGCAACCGGGCAAGGCGGTTGGTTTGGGAGAGTTTCAGACTGCTGAAACACTCGATCAATCCGGCCAGAGTGGTGTTCATCCCCCGTCAGCGCATCAAACAGGCCAAGTGTGCCGATGTTATGCGCGAGATGGAAAAATTGCTGAAAAAATTGCAGATATTCCAAAGTTGAGTCTTATCAGCCGCATGGCAATACTTTTGCCATTGCTGCTGATAAAAATTTATCAGCTTACTCTTTCGCCATTTATCGGGCAATGCTGCCGGTTTGAGCCGAGTTGCTCGCGTTATTCGGCAGAAGCATTCAGAACGCACGGGTTCTGGCGGGGATTGATTCTGACCGTTTACAGGATCATCCGTTGCAATCCGTGGTGTAAAGGCGGTTTTGATCCGGTTCCGCCGCGCAAAATTAAAAGGTAATTGCGCAAAAAAATGATCATAAAAGTATTGGCCGCCCGTAGCAAGTTGGTCTCGGGTTTGGCGTTCCGCAGGTCAGAAGCTCCGGGTTCGAGCGAAAAAAAGCCTCTGACGATACCGACACAAATTATTTTTTAAGAGAAAAGAGTTCTATTTTGAATTGGGATAAACAAAGCGTAGCGGCAGTCGTTATCGGGGCGCTGGTTCTGATCGGCTGGTTTATTTACGGACCGCAGATGACCGGGGGGGATGCACCGGAAGAAGCTGCAGTCGAAGAAGTTAAATCAGATGAGGCTGAATCCGCTGAAAAGACGGGTGGATCAGAAGCCGCCGCTCCGAAACAGGCGGAAGCCAAAAAGCCGGCAGTTGAGGAAGCCAAAAAGCCGGCAGTCGAAGTAGATAAAGAAGTTATCAAGCCGATTGAGGCAGTTTCCATCAGCGCCGGCGGCAGTACCTACTATATCCAACCGGCCTACGGCACGGTGGAAAAGGTAGTTTTTTCTGAAAAATTCCTGCACAACAAGGATAAAAAATCCCCTATCGAACTGACCGGTAATTTTGACCGTCCGGATTTCCGTATTTTCGGTATCCGTCCTGAAGATGGTGAGTTCCGGTGCGTGGAAATAATTGCGAGCAAAAAAGTAAGCGACTCCGAATACACGTTGTCCCGCCGTCTGGATAACGGCGTTGTGATCACCACCAACTACAAAGCCGATGGCGAATACGGTTTGCAAGTGTCGGTCAAATTCAGCAACCCGACCGATAAGTCCATTGCCATGCAGCCGTTGCTGGTTTCGGCCGGCGATATGCAGCCGTGGCCCCGTCTTTCCGGCGATAAACCGAACAGTTCCTCGGATGTCATGACTTTGGAATATTGCACCGAGAGCAACAAGACCGAATACGAAAAGAGTTCCATCGACGAAGACGACCTCAAGGAATTGCAGGGCAAGCCGGTGCGCTGGTTCGGTACTACCAACCGCTTTTTTGCCATGCTGATCAAGCCTGCTGAAGGCGGTATGATGCAGTTTGAACGTATGCCGCTGGAAGAAAAAAAAGAATACGCTGTAAATGCCAGTGCGCAGTTCAAATCATTTACGCTTGCGCCCAATGGCGAAAAAGAGTTCAAATTTGATTACTTTCTGGGCCCCAAGTTCCCCAAGAATCTGGAAGCATTCGACCCGGAAGCGCGCGACGTTATGCATCTGGGGTGGTTCCCGTTCGGTTTTCTGGCCCATATCATGCTCAAAGTTATGAATCTGATCTATGCTTTGATCGGTTCGTTCGGCGTAAGTATCATTCTGTTGACGCTGCTGGTGCGCATGTTGTTCTTCCCGATTACGATGAAGGCCAACGACTCCATGCGCGAAATGCAGGTTCTGGCGCCCAAACTCAAGGAAATCCGCGAAAAGTATAAGAACGAACCGGTGATCGCCCAGACCAAGATGTCGGAACTTTACCGCGAACACAAGGTCAATCCGTTGAGCGGATGCCTGCCGATGCTTATACAGATCCCGGTGTTCATTGCGCTGTATTACGCATTGGGCAGCGCGGCAGAGTTGCGCCACCAGAGCTTTCTGTGGATCAAAGACCTGGCCCAGCCGGATACGGTCTTCACCGTGTTCGGTTTGGGGATCAATCCGCTGATCATTGCATGGACGGCATTGATGGTTGTTCAGCAGAAGCTTACGCCCACCGCAATGGATCCGATGCAGGCAAAAATCATGTTGGTTATGCCGCTGGTAATGTTGTTCATTCTTTACACGCTGCCGGCCGCTCTGACCCTCTACTGGACTGTCAGCCAGATGTTCAGTATTGCCCAGCTAATTTATCAGAACAAAAGAAGAAAGAAGTTGGATTCGGCCCAAAAACCGCAGGACAATACCACGGAAAAGCCGAAAGTCGTCCGTTCGTAAATTTATAAACAGCTTTGCGGATGTTGCAGTACGCCCGTCCGCATGAAAATTTGAAAGTCACCGGCAGAGTGACGTAATCTTGGAGAAGAAAAAATGGCAGAAATCAACAGCGAAGAGTTGGCCTCAAAGGCGCGTAAAACCCTGGGGACCATGCTGGATTATCTGGGGCTTAATGCCGACATCAAAGCCGAAGCAAAAGAAAACCAGCTGGCATTGAAGATCAAATCTACCGAACCGGGTCGGATTATCGGGCGCAAAGGTCAGACTCTGGACAGTTTGCAGCTGCTGCTGAACCGCATCATGTTCAAAGGCGATGAAGATTGTCCGCGTATATCCATAGATATCGACGGCTATCCGGAATCCGGCGGCCGCAACGAAAACCGTCCGCGTCGTGAACGCGGCGAACGCAGCGAAAGAGGCGAACGCGGTGAACGCGGTGAACGCCGTCCGCGGCGCGAACGCCGCAGCGGCATCAGCGAAGAACAGCTGATCGAACAGGCCAAGGATGCCGCTAAAGAAGTCAAGCGCTGGGGCGAACCGGTGATGCTGCCGAAAATGAATGCCCATGACCGTCGGATCATCCATATTACTCTGGAAAATGATCCGGAGTTGATGACGGCCAGCGAAGGTGAAGGCGCCATGAAAAAAGTGGTGGTATCGCTGCGCAAAGATAATGCCGCACCGGTACAGGAATAAAAATTCCAACATCGGATCCAAACAGAGCTGTTGCAATCTCAAATAAGAAAGCGGCAGCTCTGTTTGAATTTTGCGGAGAATGATTTTTTTATCTGCCGATCTGTAAAACGCTTTTTATTGTACGGCACCCCGATAATTTTTTTGATTGAATGTTTGAAAAATCGTTAAGCTGTGTTATATTAATTGATTGATGATTTTTTGACAACCACTCCAATTATTTGAGGAAGGAATTTGGACGATGAAGGTTTATAACTTCAGTGCCGGTCCGGCGATGCTGCCGGAGGACGTGATGAAAATTGCCCAGGCTGAATTTTGTGATTTCAAGGGTTCCGGCAGCGGTCTGATCGAACTTTCTCACCGCGGCAAGCAGTTTACCGAAGTTATCGAACGCGCTGTGGCCAACGTCAAAGAACTGATGAATATCAGCGATGACTACGATGTCATGTTCATTCAGGGCGGTGCGAGTATGCAGTTTGCCATGCTGGCAATGAACCTGCTGAACGGCAAGACCGCTGATTATGCCGATACCGGTGTGTGGAGCAACAAGGCTTACAAAGAAGCTGCCAATCTGGGCAGTG
>SUWA01000086.1 GCA_015061695.1 Lentisphaerota bacterium | reverse complement strand
GCCGTGGTAGTCGGCTACTCCGGCGGCGACGGATACATTTTTATGCCCGAAGACTCCCCCCAAGGCGGTTACGAAGCCACCCGCGGCACCAGTCTTGATCACAACACCGGTAAAAAGTTTGTTGAATCAGCCATCGAACTGATCAGACAAATAAAAAATAAATAAAAAATAAATTAAAAATCAAGGAACGTAAAAAATGTTGAAAATGGGATGTGCCAAAGCGGATGTAACTCCGGCCTTTCCGACCTATCTGCACGGCTACGCCAGCCGCAACCGTTTGACTGCGGAAGTGGAAGAACCCGTTGAAGTCGGCGTGATCGCGCTGGAACAGAACGGCAAAAAAATTCTGATGATTTCGGTCGACAGTCTGGGGATCAAAATCTGGCGCTGCAAAGAAATTTATAAAGCTATTGCGGCAGAAACCGACATCGACTACCCCAATATCATGATCAGCGCATCGCACACACACTTTGCGCCCAACTTCTGCGGACACACAGTCTACACCACCGGCGGCGAAATGCCGCTGGGTGATTACGCGCCGGATGAAAAATACTTTGAATTCTGGCTCAACAAAGTGCTGGCTGCCGTCAAACACGCACTGGCAGATCTGGAAGAAGTCAAACTCATGCAGGCGGATATTCCGGTAACCAGTATTGCGTTCAACCGCCGCACCGTGCGCAAAAGCGATGGCGGCGTAACAACCAACTACATCTATCCGGCCAACTTCGATGAATACGATTTTTCGCCCATCGACACTACCATGCATGTCTGGAAATTCATGCGGGGCAATGCCCCCAAAGCCGTACTGGCCCGTTACGGCTGCCATCCGGTAACCGGCGGATATAATTTTTACGGTATTTCGGCGGATTATCCGGGGTACTTCAAAAAATATGTCCAGCAGAAAATGGGTTGCCCGGCATTCTTCATGCTCGGAACCGCCGGCGACGTAGTACCCATGCAGCGCAACAACGAATCGCGCAAAGATATCGGCGAAGTTATGGCCAACAGCATCCGGCTGGCCGAACGGACTTTCCGCGACACCACCGATTTTGAACTCAAAAGCGCCGGTACAACCATCACCGTACACGCACCCGGATTGGCCGGCAAAACTGCCGGAGAAGTCGCCGCGGCGTGGAAAACTGAACTTGATAAAGCGCAAACTTCCTCCACCTACAGCAACGAATTTTATATGACCGGCATGTACAATGCCACATTTGAGGAATTCAACGGCGCCGATGCCGAACTGGATATCCAGCTTATACAGCTGGGCGACCGGACTGTGGTGGGTTTGCCGTTTGAAGTTCTGACCATTATCGGTCAGAAGATCCGCGAAGTCCACCCCGATGCCGCGATCGCCAGCTGTACTGCCGGGTACGAGTGCTATCTGCCGACCAAAGCCGACTTCCCCAAAGGCGGTTACGAAACCGATGCTGGAACAGTTTGGGCCGAAGATACCGGCGACAATGTTATTGCTAAAGCGATCGAAGCGCTGAACGCTTTTAAGAACTGATGATTTTCAGCTTAAAAAACATCGCTGAATAATTCAAAGGGCAGCTGCAAACTCATTTATTTGCAGCTGCCCCGCTGTTTCGGATAAAACAACGTTCGCTTTTAACGCCGATGGCTTGTATCGTGGTTGGCAGTTTGAAAATCAGGATAAGCAGAAATCCGGATCTGATTTCAGCAATCCGTCAAAATATTCGATCGTTTTCTGCAATCCCGCTTCCAACGGAGTAACCGGCTCCCAATCCAGTAATTTTCTGGCCAGCGATATATCCGGTTTGCGTTGTTTGGGATCGTCCGACGGCAAATCGCAATAGATTATTCTGCTGTTGGAATTGGTCAATTTTATGGTCAATTCGGCCAGTTCCCGGATCGTGAACTCCTGCGGCATTCCCAGATTCACCGGGCCGGTAACGTCATCGCTTGTTGCCATCATGCGCACCAAACCTTCCAGCAGATCGTCACGGTAACAGAAACTGCGGGTCTGACTGCCGTCGCCATAAAGCGTTATATCTTTATTCTGCAAAGCCTGCAAAATAAAATTGCTGACCACACGACCGTCATGCGGATGCATATTCGGACCGTAAGTATTGAAAATACGCACAATTTTGACCGGCAGACCGCACTGCATATTGTAGCACGAAAACAACGTTTCGGCACAACGTTTGCCTTCATCGTAACAACTGCGGATGCCGATGGGGTTAACGTTACCCCAATATGACTCCACTTGCGGATGCACCGCCGGGTCGCCGTAAACCTCGCTGGTGGATGCCTGCAGAATCTTTGCCCGCAAACGCTTGGCCAAACCCAGCATATTGATCGCACCATGCACACAAGTTTTGACCGTCTGCACCGGGTCGCGCTGATAGTGTATCGGCGAAGCCGGACAGGCCAGATTGTAGATTTCGTCGCACTCTATATACAGCGGAAAAGTCACATCGTGCCGGATAAGTTCAAACCGCGGATCATCCAGCAGCGGATAAATATTGCGTTTGCTGCCGGTAAAAAAATTATCCACGCAAATGACTTCGTTGCCGGCCTTGAGCAGTTTTTCGCACAAGGCGCTGCCGAGAAAACCGCCGCCCCCTGTAATAAGGATCCTTTTCATAAAAAATTCCTGCAATAAAATTCAATTTTCTGAAAACCGGCAAACTCCGGAGCAACCATCCCCGCTATATACCGTTGATTTAAGATAGCACAAAACTCTCTCTTGTCAAGTAACGGCAGCAACTTTCGGCTTTTCTCAAGCTGCCGGATGATTTTTCACTGTTACCGGAAGGGTAAAAAACAACTGCATCCGGCAGTTATCATCCGGCACCAGGATCGCCACCGAGAATTCGCAATCAATTTTGCCGCGCTGCTCCGGATCGTGTTCAAGGTTGCTTGCCTGAAGGCAGCTTTGCATTTCAGGCGTATTTATATTTAGATCGTCTATTCTTAAAAGCTGAAAACCCGCGTCATCGCGCTTGATTTCAAGCGTTTTTTCCTGCATGAGCAACAAACGGTCGCGGCAACTCAACAGAAGTTGTATCCGCTGCCGCCCCATCGGTTCGATCACCTTTTCGCTGCTGCCGGAGGGATTGCAGAACCGGAACTGTATGCTGCCGGGCAAGCCGCATACCAGTGTACACAGCGCACCGGATTTATGATATTGAGTCTGATTGCAAAATCCGATAACTTCGCCGTCGCGGTAGATAACATCTATTGCTGTCAACATAAAAAAACTCCTTGATTTGAGATCACTTCTCAATTCAAAGGAGTTTTGTCAATACAGATTTTTGCCGGATCAAACGGCCGCCGGTAACGGTTCTCAAAGATTGCGGTCGCCGCGCATGGCCCGGCGGGCATCCATATCGTCCTGCCGCTCACGCAAAGTTTCCCGCTTGTCTTCGTGACTTTTACCTTTGCACAGGGCTACTGCCACTTTGATCAAACCGTGTTTCAGATACATACGCAGCGGTATGATCGTACAGCCTTTTTCTTTGACCTGGATCGACAGTTTGAGCAATTCCTTGCGGTGCAGCAGCAATCTGCGCTTGCGCCGGGTATCGTGATTAAAACGGTTGCCATGATCGTAACCGGCAATATGAGCGTTGACCAGAAAAGCGCTGCCTTGAATAAAATCCACATAGGCTTCGCTCAAAGTCGCAGTCCGCGCCCGGCAGCTTTTGACCTCGGTTCCGGAAAGCTGAATACCGGCTTCGTACTGCTCAAGCACAATATAATCATGCAAAGCCTTGCGGTTATTGGTCAGCTGCCCGTCGCCGGGGTCATAAGATTTTTTCTTGCCGTTAGCCATAAAAGATCACATCTTTCCCATAAACGGGCCGGCAGTGCGTTTGAACTCCTGGGCTTCAGGATAGTTTTTCTCGCTCAATTTGCTCTGCAATTCGGCCAGCATTTTTTTAGCTTCGCCATCCAGATGCCGGGGAGTTTCCAACTGCAGCACAACGTGCAGATCTCCGCGGGAACCGCCGCGCAGCGCCGGCATACCTTTGCCTTTTATGCGCAAAACCGCGCCGCTCTGCGTACCGGCTTCCACCTTCATCTTGGTCATTCCCGACACGGTCGGGACTTCCACTACGCCGCCCAGCATCGCCGTAAAGGGATCAATGGGTACCCGGCAGTACAAATCAACTCCATTGCGTTCAAACACCTTGCTGTCGCGCACATGGATGGTAACATACAAATCACCGGCCCGGCCGCCGCGGATACCGCCCTCGCCTTCGCCGGATACCCGCAAACGATCGCCGTTATCCACCCCCGGCGGAATCCGCACTGTAACCTTTTTTTCCACCTGCTGACGGCCCGAACCGCGGCAGCTGGAACAGGGTTTTTCAATCACCTGACCGGTTCCCCGGCAGTTGGGGCAAGTCTGCTGCATGGCAAAAAATCCCTGCGAAATCGTTACCTGACCGCTGCCGCCGCACCGGGTACAGGTCTTTTTGCTGCTGCCGGGAGCGCATCCGCTGCCGCTGCAAGCACTGCAATCGGCGCTTTTGGCCACTGTTATTTCGCGCGTGGCACCAAAAACGGCATCTTCAAAAGCGATTTCTATATCGCAGCGCAAATCGTTGCCCGGTTGCGGAGCATTGGGGTCGTGCCGGCGCCGGCCGCCGCCGAACAGATCTTCAAAGCTGAACGATCCACCGCCACCGCCGCCGCCAAAAAACTGGCTGAATATATCCATGGGATCGCGGAATCCGCCGCCGCCACCGCCAAAGCCGCCAAAGCCCTGACCACCGGTGGAAGTAAACGCTTCGTGCCCCAGCTGGTCGTAACGCTGACGCTTATCAGCATCGCTCAAAACTTCGTAAGCGTTAGATATTTCCTTAAATTTTTCTTCCGCTGCCGTATCTCCCGGATTGCGGTCGGGGTGATACTTGATCGCTAATTTGCGATACGCTTTTTTTATCTCTTCGGCAGTAGCGGTTTTGGCTACACCGAGTATTTCGTAATAATCCTTACTCATAAATCAAACTCCTTATTTTTCAGAGTTTTCAGAATCGTTTTCCGCAGCTTCCTCTTTGGCCGGGCCGCTGGAAACGATCACCCGGGCCGGACGCAAAAGTTTATCGCCCAGCTTATAACCGCAATTCCACTGCTTGATGATGATGCCGTCAGCAACATCTTCAGAATTTTCGTAAGCCACGGCGTCGTGCCACTGCGGGTCGAACGTTGTGCCCACAGCGTCAAACTTCTGCACACCCAGTTCGTCGATCGTTTTGCCGTACTGCGCCAGAATCATTTCCAAACCTTGCTTGAGTGCGGCAATATTATCGCTTTTATCGGCGGCTTTCATTGCCATATCAAACAGGTCAAAGACTTGCAGAAAAGGTGTGATCGTTTCGATCAACCCGAACCGGCGGGCTTCGCTGACTTCCCGCGCCATGCGCTTGCGGTAGTTCTGATAATCAGCTTCCTTGCGCAACAGTTGGTCTTTGAGTTGGGCTACTTCGCTCTGCAAAGCTCCTTCCACGCTTATTTCTTCCGCCGGCGCTTCAGGAGCTTCCGGCGCTTCCGGCGCTTCCGGCGCTTCAGGGGTTTCCGGGGCAGTTTGTTCTTCCCACTCACCGTTGGCACTGTTATCTGCAGTGTTGTTATTGAGCTTTTCCTGATCTTCGTTGCTCATTGTAATAACCTCCGTATATATAAATTAATTTGATCTGAAAAACAGAAACGGCCGCGCAGATCATCACCCTGTCAGCCGTTCAAAAGATCTCTGATGGAAATCTGCTTTTTACATGGAAAAGTTCGGTCCCAGATAAATCTCCTGTGCATCCTTGCTGTTGACCAGATAATCACTGGAGCCTTCCAGCATCACTTCGCCTTGCGCCATCAAATAGGCCCTGTCCACCACCGACAATGTTTCGCGCACATTGTGGTCGGTTATCAGAATTCCCATATTGCGCTTCTGCAACTTCCGGATGATTTCCTGCACTTCGTACACGGCTTTGGGGTCAACGCCGCTGAACGGTTCATCCAGCATCAGAAATGACGGATTGGTCACCATAGCGCGGGTAATTTCCAACCGCCGCCGTTCACCGCCGGAAAGTGTCATCGCTTTCTGCCGTGCCAAATGAGTAAGACTCAAATCTTCCAGCAGTTGTTCACAACGCTCTTTACGCTCTTTGCGGGTGATCGCCAACGTTTCCAATATCGCCATGATATTCTGTTCTACTGTCAACTTACGGAAGATCGACGGCTCCTGCGCAAGGTAGCCCATGCCCATTCTGGCCCGCTGATACATCGGCACTTTAGTTATATCGCAATCGCGGAAAGTCAGCGTACCGCTGTCGGGCTTGACCAACCCCATGACCATATAAAAACTGGTCGTCTTGCCCGCTCCGTTCGGCCCCAGCAGACCCACAACCTCGCCGGCACGGACATTCAGCGACATGGCCTTGACCACGCACCGGCCGCGATAGCTTTTGTAAAGCTGATCCGCCTCAATAAGCATTTCGCCCGGAGCTGCGCTCCACGTTTCATTAACTGTATCACTCATAGCTGTAACCTGTCTTGATTTTCATTGAAATGAAATATACACCGGCTTTTATCAATTTTCCACTTTTTTTCTGCTTTTTTACCCGATAAAAAGCTGCTTCAGAAATCCAGTCCTTCGAGCGTGGTAAGCACGTCGCCGTTTTCGACTTCCAGTTCTTCGGTATCCAAATCAATAACTACTTTGTCGCCGGCCATACCGCTGCCGTCAGCCACTGCCTGCGTGCGGTTCGGCGGTATGCTGGTCATAACCACCTTGCGGTCGCGGACTACATAAACGGCCTTGTCGCCGGAAGCCCGCTGAACTTCGCCCGTAGGCAATTTGCGGCGCATCCTGACCTTTTCTTCAGCCATGATCTCAACCAACTCGCGTCCTTCGCCCACAGCCAAACGGCTCGGGAACTCATCATTGGCCTTAAAACTTTCAAGCGTCGGGATCTGATCGCCCGGATCGACCCGGCGGGTCTTGATCTGCAAATGCCCGCAGTTCAGCGCCACGGCTTCATCCTTAACGGCTACATTTTTGTAGAAATCAGCGTTGCCGGAAATCAGATCGATCACCCCGCGGTTGGCATCCAGCGAAGTAATACCGGTGCTTGATCCGCCCAGCAGCGATTTGGATTTATCCGCTTTTTGGCCGGAAGTATCGGGTTTATTTTCCACATGCAGCTGATTTTCAGCTATCAATTTTTCCACTTCGAGTTTGCCGGGAGTCAGCTTGTTGCCGAAGAATATCTCCAGCTTGCCGGCTTGCAGTTTGCCGCTGGGGTCTTCGGCATGAACATTGCCGGTGGCCACAAAACGCGATGGTTCAACCTTGCCGGGTGTAAGTTTATCGCTGAAAAACACTTCCACTTTTTCCGCCAACAGCAGCCCTTTTGCATCTTTGGCCCGGACTTTGCCGGAGGCCACGGCCCGCACCGGCTGCTTGCTGCCGGACATCTGACTGAAGATATCGCTGTTTTTATCCGTCTTGGCGACCGGTTTGGCATCGGGCGCATCTTTCAAATAAATATCCAGCCGCTCGCTGTCCAATTCCATACCGCGGCCGCGAACCCTGACCTTTTGGGCAAAGGCTATGTAATTGCCGCCGTAATTCAAATCGGCATTTTCACTTGCGATCGTAACCGGAGAATTGCTCTGAACAGTGTTGTTCTGACTGCCCTGAATATCCATATTGGCCGAACCGATCGTTTCCGGCGAAAGCACAATGTTGCTGCCGCGACCGACCCACAACCGTTGATTATCCATAAAATAAGTAATGCTGCCGCCCTTGATACTGTCGCCGCCGCGCTGCAGATAAGGCGAACCATTCATAACGATCTTGCGGCCATCTGCCACATAAGTGATCATATCAGCCGAGGCTTTTTCAACAACTGCGTTATTGTTGCGTTCCATCCTGACATGCCCGATTGCCGCTGCTTTGACCACTTCTTTACTGTTGGCACTGCTGAACATATCGTTTCCGGATGCTTCTGTTCCGGGAGCCGGTGCAGCGTCTTTAAGTGTGATTTCCAATCTGTCCGACTGCATGTGCGCCTTTTCGGCAACCGACTTCAAGTCAGCATTGCCAATCAACCGCACCAGATTGCCGGGGTAATCCCAGTCGGCATAATCAGCTTTGACCACATCCGGAGGAGTGCCTGCCGGCGCTTGAGCCTGCCGGGCGCTGAACACGCAGTTGCCATGAAAACTGATAAACTTCTTTTCCGGATTGATAATAATTTTATCTGCTTGGGCAAAATCATTGCCTCTTGACATGCGCGGACGCGACCCGGCCAGTTCCAGTGTATCTGCAACAAGATCATAATATGCCACATCGCAAACTGCGTACTGCTCACCATTGGCCGCTTCGGCATCATCCAGCGCCCGCACGGCCCGCACCTTACCGACAAATTTAGCTGATTTGACCCTTTTGCCGGAACTCTCCAGCAACGGCACATCTCCCGCTTGCGGTTGGGCCTTGCCGGGTTCAGATTCAAACTGCAATTCCAGCCGTTCAGCAGTGATCGTGCCGGCAGCATCAATGACTCTTACATGTCCGACCAGAATCACCAGATCACGTTTTACATCCATGGTCAGCTCATCACAGTAGACCCGGCTGACCGAAGTTTTGCCTTTTTCTGCTTTTTTGCCCGACATAGTATCCAGCGGAGAGCCCAATGACTGACTGCCGTCGTTGCGCAGCACGATCTTGACCCTGGAGTTGACCGTAATAACCTGACGGCTCATATCGGCTGAAAAACCGATTCCATCCAAATCCATCAACGGAGTCCGCAAGAATACCTTGTTTTTGCTGGAAATGATCTTGGTGATCTGATCCAGCGAAGCATTATCGCTGACCAGCACCCCGTCGCTGTAAGCACGGTTTTTCCAATATTTTTCCACCTCTTCAAGCGTAGCATTCAATCCATAAACATTGGCGCTGCAATCAGACCCCGCCACAGTTTCGGCGGTTGTATCTTTGCGGATAATATCAATGACCGGCAGTACAGTATCCAACTGTTTGCCGCGCAAAGCAGCTGAATTGCTCCGGACATAAAATTCCAGTTTGCCCTCGCGGTAAAACGGCATCCGCACCGCACTGGCACGCACATTGCTGAATGCCCCGAATCCGGGCGTTGCCGCCGGCAGCAGCAATGTATATCCTCCGGCTGCCGCCAGCACCGCGATCAATGCAATTTTTATTTTTTTCATCAAAATTTATAATCCTCAAGTCCGTAACGCGCCATTACTGCGCTCCATTTGCCGCTTTGCATGAGCAACATATCTATTACTTCCCGAACTGCCCCCTGCCCGCCGGGCAACCGGGTGCGGTAATCGGCCCCCTCGTCCATATAAATTGGCGCATCCGCCACTGTGGCGGCGATCCCGGCCTGACGCATGACCGGCAGATCGACCGTATCGTCGCCCATATACAAACACTCTTCTGCAAGCAAATTCTGCTCGGCAAGCAATTCTGCAAAGGCTGCGGCTTTATCCTTTTTATTTTCGTAAACAAAGCTGAAGCCCAGTTCTTCGGCCCGCCGCGCATTAGCCGCGCTTTTGCGTCCGGAAAGTACTCCGACCAGCAGCCCCGCCCGCATAGCCAGCTTGATACCATGGCCATCACGCACATGGAAAAACTTGATCTCCTCCGGCGAACCGGTACCGTAACCGATACGGCCATCGGTCAGAATGCCGTCAATATCCAGTACAATGGCTTTGATCTTCTGCCAGCGTTCGGGGGCAATGCTGTTCATCGACTCAACCTCACTTTGTCAGTTCAAAAATCGCTTTGACTTCGGTCAGCAGTTCTTCAGCCAGTTTGAAATCCAGCGAGTTCGGCCCATCCGAAAACGCCTTGCCCGGATCGGGGTGGATCTCGCAGAAAAGCGCATCGATCCCCACCGCCGCCGCCGCCCGGGCCAGCGGACGGACAAATTCTCTCTGACCGCCGGAGGCATTGCCCAGACCGCCGGGCAGCTGCACCGAGTGCGTGGCATCAAAAACCACCGGTACGCCCAAACCGCGCATGGTGGCCAGTCCGCGCATATCCACCACCAGATTGTGATAGCCGAAACTGCTGCCGCGTTCGCACAACATAACCTGATCATTGCCAACGCTTTTAACTTTATCTACTGCGCCTTTCATATCTTCCGGCGCCATAAACTGCCCTTTTTTGATATTGACGACTTTGCCGGTACGCCCGGCCGCCTGCAAAAGATCGGTCTGGCGGCAGAGAAATGCCGGGATCTGCAATATATCAACAACTTCCGCGGCGCGTGCAACTTCGATCGTTTCGTGTACATCGGTTACTACCGGCACATTGTAACGCGCTTTGACTTCGGCCAGAAACTCCAGCCCTTTTTCCATGCCCGGGCCGCGCACCGAACCGGCCGCCGAACGGTTGGCCTTGTCGTAAGAAGCCTTGAAAACATAACCGATATCCAATCTGGCGCACAGTTCGGTCAGAAAACCGGCCACTTCCAGACAAACTTCCCGACTTTCGGCCATGCAAGGCCCACCCAACAACACCAGACGACCGCTGCCGATCTCCACTTTATCACTGACTTTTACAATGCTCATTTTCTACCTCAAAGCGCTTTCATCTTTTCAATCAATTTAGCTTCGGCCCGCACCAGATCTTCGGGCGTATCCACGCCGACACTTTCCAGATTACTGATCAAAACCTGAATGGAAATATCATTTTCCAAAGCGCGGAGCTGTTCGAGTTTTTCGCAATTTTCCAGCTTGCCGGCCGGCAAAGCAACAAAACGTTCCAGCACATCGCGACGGTATGCGTAAATACCCCAGTGCAGATAAACACTCATATCTTCGCCGCCGCTGCGCAAAAACGGTATCATCGAACGGCTGAAATAAAGCGCCCGCCCCGAATTGCTCATCACCAGCTTGACCTTGTTGGGGTTATCCAGCGTTTCGCGGTCGCCCTGCACACCGATGGTGGCCATTTCCGGAGCATCGCCCTGCTTCATGCGGTCGATCAGCTGGTCGATCGCCACCGTCGGCAGCAGCGGTTCATCGCCCTGCACGTTAATAACAATATCCGCATCAATACCTTTGAGTGCGGCGGCGATCCGGTCGCTGCCGGAGGGCAATGCCGGATCGGTCATGATCGCCCGGGCGCCAAAGGCGGCACACGCTTCCATCACGCGCTCATCATCGGTTGCGATCAAACACTCATCGGCCTTGCTGGCTCTGGCGCGTTCAAAAACATGTTGGATC
>SUWA01000085.1 GCA_015061695.1 Lentisphaerota bacterium | reverse complement strand
ATATTAAAAAGGTTTACAAATGCCAAAGCGTGGGAGGACTATTGGCAAAACAAAATGAATTGTGTAGGCAATGTTGTCATCAACATTGGCAATTACAAATGTTTTTCACAAAATTTAGGACAATAACCAAAATTACGGAATTGCAAATCATGAACCGCGCCAAATATAAAAAAAACAATAAATTCAGCGTTTTATTCTGCCGTAAAAACACTTTTTTAATCGAAAAATCCTTGACATGGATAAAGTAAATATTTGCAATCAGGCGCAGGTGGTATATATTATTCCTTGTAGAGAAGTATGAGTCAATAGTCAGATTATGCGGACTGCGGATGCTGTCCCGGATATGATTAAGCAGTGTATTGGAGCTGTTTATGCAGAAAAAAATAGAAGATATCTGTTCGCATTTTCACATATACGGTGATTTTGTAGTAGCGGTACCTTGCGGTAACGGTCATATCAACGATACCTATCAGCTTACCTTTGATCAGGGCGGTACTTTGCTGCACTACACATTGCAGCGCATCAATACCAACGTATTCAAACAGCCGGCGCTGGTCATGGAAAATTTCAGCTGTGTTACCAGTCATATTTTAAGCAAGATCCGGCAGGAAAAGACCCAGCGCGGACGGGCCAAACGGCGCACACTGCGGCTGGTTTTCACCCACGACGCCATGCCATATTACCGCGACAGCGACGGCGAGTACTGGCGCTGCTACGTTTATGTGGAAAACTGCCACAGTTTTGATGTGCTGGATGAGCCGGAACAGGCGTTCAAGGCGGCACAGGCGTTTGGCCAGTTCCAGCTGGATTTGGCTGATTTGCCGCACCGGTTGAACGAAACGATCCCCTATTTTCACCATACCCCGCGCCGGCTGAAAACGCTGGAAGATATGATCAAAGCCGATCGTTGCGACCGGGTCAAACTGGTCGGGCCGGAAATCGAGTTTGTGCAGAAAAGAGCCGACGAACTGGGATTACTGGTCAAACTGCAGCAATCCGGCGACATTGTTGAGCGTACCACGCATAACGATACCAAACTTAATAATGTTTTGATCGATGATTTTACCGGCGAGGGCATTTGCGTATTGGATTTGGATACGGTCATGCCCGGTTTGCCGCATTATGATTTTGGCGATATGGTGCGTACCGGTACTTCGCCGGCGCCGGAAGATGAAACTGATTTGAGCAAGGTTTACATGCGCTTTGATATGTTTGAAGCACTGCTGCGCGGTTATCTGGACAAGGCCGGAAAGTTTTTGAATGATACAGAAAAAGAGCTGATGCCGTTTGCCGGAAAACTTATGACCATGACGATCGGCATCCGCTTCCTGACGGACTTTCTGGATGGCGATAATTACTTCAAGACTTCGCGCGTGAATCACAACCTTGACCGGGCGCGCAGTCAGTTCAAACTTGCGGAGTCGATTGAGAATCAAATGGATGCAATGATGAAATTGCTCAAGGATATAAAGTGAAAGTTCCCGTTAAAAAGGTGCTGTAAAAAACATCAAGTTTCATGCGGAGGTACAAGCAATGAGAATACTTATCACCGGCGGGGCGGGGTTTATCGGCAGTCATATCGCCGAATATTATCATGACAAGGCAGAAGTCCGGGTGCTGGATAATCTGCGCAGCGGCAATATCCGCAATCTGGCCGGATTGAATGTCGAATTTATCCGCGGCGACGTGCGCGACCGGGTTAAACTGGCCCGGGCCATGAAGGATGTGGATTATGTTTTTCATCTGGCGGCCATGATCGGCGTGCCGGAATCTATGGAAAATCCCCTTGAATGTGTGGATATAAATGTGAACGGTACATTAGTAGTACTGGAAGAAGCTGCCCGGGCGGGCGTTAAAAAACTCTGTTATGCCTCCAGTGCTGCGGTTTACGGCAATGCCTCCGGCTTGATACGGCGCGAAGATATGTGCGCCGATCCGGACAGTATCTACGCTGTGACCAAACTTGACGGCGAACACTATTGCAAGATCTTTTCGGCCGGCGGCCGGCTCAAGACGGTCTGTTTACGCTATTTTAACGTGTTCGGCCCCCGGCAGGATCCCAACAGTGCCTACGCGGCGGCTCCGGCACTCTTCTGCAACCGGGCCATCCACGGCAAAAAGATTTCGATTTTCGGCGACGGCGAGCAGAGCCGCGACTTTGTTTATATTGACGATGTGGTCAAAGTCAACGCATTTTTTATGGAAAACGATCTGGAAGGCGTGTACAATGTCGCTTCCGGCCGCTCGGTAACGATCAACGATCTGGTGAACCGGATCTTGTTTATGACCGACAGTCAGTCTGAAGTCGAACATCTGCCGGAGCGCTCCGGCGATATCCGGCATTTGCAGGCTTCCACCGATAAACTCCATTCGGCCGGAATCCGGTGTGATGCCAAATTTTCGGCCAGTTTGGGCGATACGATCAACTATTATAACAAATAAAAATTATCCGGTGCGGCAGACATCATGGACAGTGCTGCGGAAAAACCAACCAGCGGATTTGCAGATCCGAACCGATTTGACGACAGTGTGGATTGGGGCAGTTTTGACGGAAGTGTCAACCAGTCCCTGCAGCGCTATTTGCGCGAATTGGGGCAGTTGCCGCGTATGACCCCCGAAGAACAGAGCGCACTGGGCTTGCAGATATTATCCGCCGAAAATTTGTGGCGCAGTAACTTGAATACGCTGGCATTCTGTGTTATGTGGCAGCTGGAGTATTTGCAGAACCACGATATGGCGGTGTGGAAAGAACAGTTTCTGCCGTCAGCAGTGGATGAAGCCGTAACGCTTGAAGATTTGCAAGCCTGGCACAAAAAACTTTCCGGGATACTGCTGCAGCTGCAAAGCGCTTTCGCTGCCGGGACTCCGGAGGAAGATTTGGAAAAGATCCGGCAGGATATGCTGCAGGAAGTGGCGCGCTACAAACTTTCCAGCGATATACTCATGCAGTGCCACGACCAGCTGCAGCTGGTGGCAGATACCGTGCCGCCGGAAAGTATCGGCGTACTGGCCGCTGAATCGTGCTGCAGTGAAGAGTTTTTCAGAGCGCAGCTGCAGCTGATTGCCGATGCCCGGCAGCGGTTGCTGGAATTGCGTCAGCAAATGGTCGAGGGCAATTTGCGGCTGGTCATCCGCATTGTCAACCAATACAGCTACCGCCAGCTTTCGGTCAGCGATCTGGTGCAGGAAGGCAATCTGGGTTTAATGCGGTCGCTGGAAAAATTTGACTTCAATTTAAAACATAAATTCAGCACCTACGCCAGCTGGTGGATACGGCAGAGTATCGGGCGGGCGATCGCCGAGCAGTTCCGGGTGATCCGGATCCCGGCCCACATGGTTTCGACCATTGCTGCAATCAACCGGGTGGAACAGCGGTTTATTCTGGAACATGACCGGATGCCGGAGGTCGACGAGATTGCCGCCATCCTGGAAATGCCGCCGGCCAGAGTTTCGGCTATCCGCAAGATGGCGCGGCAGACCATATCGCTGCAGTCGCCGCTGTCGGTGGATGCTTCCGGCAGCAGTCTGGAAGATGTTTTGCCGGACGATCACGCGGTAGATCCATCGCAGAAAATTTCTGAAGAAACCATCCACCGGCAGTTGGAACAGCTGTTGGCCGGTTTGTCGGAGCGCGAACGCATGATCCTGACCATGCGGTTCGGCTTGATGGGCGAAAAAGTCCGCACCTTGCAGGAGATCAGCGAATACTTTGATATCAGCCGCGAGCGGGTTCGCCAGTTGGAAATGCAGACTTTGAACAAACTGCGGACGCCGGAAAATATGCGGATCTTCGGCTCGCACAAATCCTGACCGTAATTTCAATCCATTTCAGGGGAAATCTTTTTATGCGTATAACGATCAAAAATATCAGCAAATCCTATACCCGCGGCAATCTGGTGCTGCAGCCGTTGGATCTGGAAATAAAATCCGGCGAGATGTTCTTTCTGCTGGGTCCCTCCGGTTGCGGCAAATCCACGCTGCTGCGCTTGATCGCCGGATTTATTGCTCCGGACAGCGGCGAAATATACTTTGACGGAAAAGCCGTTACGCATTTGCCGCCGGAACAGCGCAACGCACCGATGGTTTTCCAGAATTACGCATTGTGGCCGCATTTGAGCGTGTTTGAAAATGTGGCATTCGGCCTGAAAGCCCAAAAATTGAACAAACAGGAAGTCCGCACCCGCACGATGGAAGCGCTGGAGAGCGTGCGCATGGCTGATTTTGCCGACCGCAAAACGCCCGCGCTTTCCGGCGGTCAGCAGCAGCGGGTCGCGCTGGCCAGAGCTTTGGCCGTGGCGCCGGAACTCATTCTGCTGGACGAACCATTGAGCAATCTGGATGCCCGGCTGCGGGACGAAATGCGCGAAGAATTGCGCGCGATCTGCCAGAAACGCAAGCTGACTGCGATCTATGTAACGCATGACCGGCGCGAAGCCTTGAGCATGGCCGACCGGATGGCTGTGTTGGAAAAGGGCCGCATTGCCCAGCTGGGACAGCCGGCCGAACTCTACCGGCATCCGGTCAACAGTTTTACGGCCTCTTTTTTAGGCGATATAAATTTGATTGCCGGAGAACTATCTGCTCCGGGCGTAGTAACGACCAAACTGGGTGTGTTCCGCGGAATCGACAGCGGCAATGCCGCCGTGGGCGATGCTGTGCAGCTGGCGATCCGGCCCGAAACTGTGGCTGTAGACCCGGATTTTGAATGTGCATGGCAGGGCGATCTGGCACTCACCGGCGGCAGTTATCTGGGCGAAATGGCCGCCTGGCAGTTCGGTGAGCTGGCGGTCAACGAAATCGCGCCGGAGGTGCGCCAGCGCGGCGAAATCTGCCGTCTGGGCGTGCGCAGCAGCAACATAACCGTTTTTGACGCCAACGGAGTCAAAGCATGAAATACCGGATCGCCGCTGCGTTAGGCATATTATGTTTGCTGATACTTTTGCCGGTTGCTTTGCGCGAAAAACCGCCCGTGCCGGAAGTCGTTGACGGGCAGGTCGATACAGTAGTAGTGATAACTCCTCACGCTGAATCGATCAAATATGAGTTTGAGCGCGGCTTTCAGCGTTATTATATGAAAAAATACCACCGCAATGTGGTCATCGACTGGCGCAGTCCCGGCGGGACCGCTGATATTGTGCGGCATATCAACGACCGCTACGAAGCGGCGTTCCGGCGTTATTGCGAAGAAAACTCTCTGCCGTGGAATGATAAGATCGCTGCGGCATTCCGCGATGTGCATGTAGTGCCGGACAGCAGTGCGGATGCTTCGGATGAAGCGCGGGCCAGAGCGGCCTTTCTGGCTTCGGATGTATCAATTGGTATAGATGTGTTTTTCGGCGGCGGAACTTTTGATCAGGCTGCCAACGCCCGCAAGGGCTATGCGGTGGATGGCGGTATACAAAAACTGCATCCGGAGTGGTTTGCTCCGGAAGTGATGCCGACGCGCTGGAGCGGCGAAGATATTTACGACCCCAACGGCGGATATTACGGCGTTTGTCTGGCGACTTTCGGCATTTGCTACAATCCTGACCGTTTGCGCGAAATGGGTGCGCCGCCGGTGCGCTGGCGCGATCTGGCCGATCCCAAATACTTCAATACGCTGGCGGTGGCTGATCCGACCAAATCCGGGTCGATCAATAAATGCTTTGAAGTCATAATCCAGCAGTGCATGGCCGATGCTGTTAAAAATGGCCGTACCCCGGCCGAAGGCTGGCAGGACGGGATCAATCTGATCCGGCGGCTGGTGGGCAACAGCCGGATCATCAGCGAAAGCGCCGGCAAAGTTACCCGCGAGGTCGCCAGCGGTAATGCCGCCGCCGGTATGGCGATCGATTTTTATGCTTTAAGCGAGGCACAGTTTGCGGAATTTCAAACCCGCGGCCAGGCGCAGCGGATCATCTATGTTCCGCCGGAAGGCGGCAGTTCGGTATCGGCCGACCCGGTGCAGCTGTTGCGCGGAGCGCCCAATAAACAGGTGGCGCAGGCTTTTATAGAGTTTTTGCTTTCGGAGGAGGGGCAGCAGCTTTGGCAGTACCGCGTCGGAACTCCCGGCGGACCGGAAAAATACACGTTGCGCCGGCCGCCGGTAAGACGGGATCTTTATATTGGCAAACACACTGCATTTATGGCTGACGCGGATTACAACCCTTACCGCGCCACCGGTAATTTTCAGTATAATGGCAAATGGACCGGCCCGTACTTCGGTTTGATCCGG
Organism: Lentisphaerota bacterium; assembly: GCA_015061695.1. Classification (GTDB taxonomy): domain Bacteria; phylum Verrucomicrobiota; class Lentisphaeria; order Victivallales; family Victivallaceae; genus SIG78. The sequence continues at coordinate 5,123 of SUWA01000085.1, read as the reverse complement.
GTGCTGATCCGCACGACCATGCTGGATTCCGCCGATGAATTGCAAGCGGCATGGCAGGCAATTGCCGCCGCCGGCGGCGAAGCTGCCGTGCCGGAGGCCGTGGCCGAATTTGACCGTGCCATTGTACCTTACAGCGAAGCAAGGGCCGCTGCCGGCCGTTTGAGCAGCAAAAATCCCGCCGGCGAAATCATAAAACTGCGGCGCGAGTGGACAATGCGTTCAATAGAGCATTACCGCAAAGCCAGAGCATTGGCCGAAGCCGGGCGTTGAATCAGGCGGTTATTCCTGTTTTTTGCGGCCGGGCCACTTGTCAGTCAATCCGGGGACATTTTCCAAAGCCACGCTTATCAGCAAGCCGATCATTATCATATTGATCAACAGATTGCTGCCGCCGTAACTGATCAGCGGGGCAGAAATACCTTTAGTCGGCAGCGCTCCGGAAACCACCCCGATGTTGATCGCCGCCTGCAGCACAATGGTCAGCGTAATGGCGTGGGCCAGCAGCATACCTTTGCGCGAACGCGAATTGAGGGCGATCTTCATACCGAAAAAGCCGAAGGTCAGATAGCCGGCGATCACGCACAGCAGCCCGATATAGCCCAATTCTTCGCCCACTACCGCCAGAATAAAGTCGGTATGAGATTCCGGCAGATAGCGGTGTTTCATTACGCTGTTCATAAAGCCGACGCCGGTCCAGCCGCCGGAGCCCAGCGCCAGCAGCGAGTTCCAGAGCTGATAACCGTCATTTTCGCGCAAAGCCGCATCGCCGGGGTTGAAAAAACTTACCGCCCGCGAGAGCCGCTCTGCGTCGCACTTCCAGATATAAAGTGCCAGAGCGGCCAATGCAATGGGGATCAATATCAGAAAATGTTTCTTCAAACCGGCGCACAACGCCATGGAAAATACCACGGTCGCCAGCAATATGGTCGTACCGAAGTCGTGTCCGCAGATCACCAGAGTCAGGATGCCGCCCACTACGCCCAGCGGAATAAGGAAGATCTTGAAAAGTTTGAAATCTGTAAAGATGGTCCAGATGTTCAACTGCGACAGTTTGCGCAGATTTTCCGAAAAGAAATTGGCACAATAGAGCGGCAGCAGCACTTTAGCCAGTTCTGACGGCTGAAAGTTCATGTTCAGAAAAGGTATGGTGATCCAGCGGTTGGCCCCTTTGACCGATTTGGAAAACATAGCCCATATCAGCAATACGACCAATAAACTCAACAGCCACGGTGTCCAACTGATGATCCGCTTGTAACCGATAAAGATCACCGACAGCATCGCTGCCAGTCCGATGATCGCCCATTTGAGCTGGGCGTGATAATACTTGGCACCCACGGTGGCTGACGATGTGGAGTAAAGCATGATCAATCCGAACAGTACGATCATGATGGCCAGCACGCCCACCACCGGCGCATAAAAAAGTGATTTGCTGTCTTGCCGGCAGTTCAGATCTTCGATCAATTCAGTTACTTCGGTTTGTTGAAGCATGTCGCTTATTCCCCTTTGGTTTTCAGGCGGCTTTCGGATTTTTCGGTCAGCGTCCAGATCCCGTCAGCCAGTTGGAATGCTCCGGCGGTGCGGAAACTGCTGTCATAACGGCTGCGCAATTCTGCAAACAAATCCTGACGCGATACTTGCCCCAGCGAGGTCAGGCGGTAGGTGTAAAACCCTTCTCCGCTGCTGCAAATCACAGTCAGAACATCATCACTTACAGCTGTGCCTTCCACCCGCAGGCGATTGCGCCGGCAGGCGTTGGTCACAGCATCGGAAACAACCCGGGCATCCAGCCGGATGTCGTCCCCGGAAAAATTCATCAATTTGAACATAACTCAAACAAGGTAATTCACCGATCCGGCATCCAGCGCGTGAATCTGATGTTTTTTTACATATTCAGCACAATCTTCATCGTCCCATATTGCCAGCGGCGAAATTTCGACCGTAACATCCGGCGAGCCATCTGCCCGACGGGGAACTGTTACTCCGCAGCGTTCCAGCCGCCGGGCATCGCGGTCGATGAGCATGGCGCGGCAGCTTTCCACGGAGTCTACGCCGGTAGCGTTTTTGGTGGGGGCGAATTCCTCTTTGCGGTCGGCTTCAAAAATCATGGTCTTATCAGCCAGTTTAAGTGCGTCAAAGATAAACGATTCCAGCTTGACCCCATTGGGTTCAGTTACATTCACGCTCTGGCCGTTGGAGTCGATGCACTGGATTTTTTTGTCGGCGCGGTGCCAATCCAGCTGCAGACGGCCGCTGGCGGTCAGACGCTCCACAAAACTGCGCGAAATCACATGGATCGCCGGCGATCCGGCAATGAATTTTAGCTGGCCGTTTTCGTCCACTTGCGTGGCCAGAGCTTCGGGCAGATCGCTGTATTCGATCACATAAAGACGGTTGTCGGCCACGCAGAAATTGCCGACTTTTTCAAACGCATTGGTTTTGGCCAGCGTTATGGCGCTCATTTCGGAATTTTCCAGCTTGTGCAGCCCGATAAAACGCTTATCCACGACCGGAACCAGCGGGTTATCCACCTGAAAATAACTTAAAAATTCAATGCCGCGCATTTTCATATCATCCAGCATCCCGGACTTGCGCAGTGCCAGCAGCGTTCCGCCGTGGCCGTCGGGCGAGAGCGCCAGCGAACCGGTGGAACTCATCAGCAGTTTGCCATCGTAGCCGATCGCCGGCATAAAACCCTGGGTGAAAAAGTGTATCTGATCCCGGCTCATGCCAAAATAGTTGTTGTCGGCAAAAAATTCCCGGGTGGCACCATCGTTGACCACGCTGGTCATGATATACCAGTGCAGCGTGGTATTGTACTTGCGCGAGGCACTCAACAGTGATTCGGCGAAATACTGGAACAAGGTCTTGCCGCTGACCGGTGCAATGGGGTAGGTGCCTTTGGGGCCGTCAAAACCCAGACGGCTGCCCTGACCGCCGGCCACGGTCAATGCGGCGACCTTACCGGTGCGCAGAAGTTCTTCGCCGGCGGCATCAGCCTGCAGATAGTAGGATTTTTCTGCTTCCGAGCGCGGCTGCAGCGGAAAATAGGGCGCCGGAGTCAAATCCTCCGGCAGGTCAATGACCGGTTTCTGCATCACATGCGACTTTATCAGCTCCTGCAGCAGATCCCAGTCGATTCCGGCAAGTTCAGCGGCGTAGCGCTGTTGGCCGGCTTCGTCGAGCGTATCAAAAAATTTTATCAAATGGCTCTGACCGGCAGCAATCAGGCGGTCGATTAATTTATTATCAAGTACCATAAGAATCCTCCTTGCATCGGTAAATTTTATCTTTGCTATAAGATAACGTGTTTTGCCGCGAGTTGCAAGGCGGGAACCGAGTTTTTATCAAAAAACATCAATTATAGGTATGATGGTACAAAAATTAACCGTCCGCCTGTTGTTTTTTTACTGCCATTGGCTGTTTGAGTGGCAGTTTGGTAAAAGTGAAACTCTTTCAGGAAAATTCGATTTTCCTTACTTGAGTTTCACTTCCGGTAACTCAATCTTTATCTTCGTCGATCAGTTCCAGCAGCGCCGGAACGTCGGAGGGGGCCGAAGAAGGTATAACAATGGATGTAACGTGGCCGCCCAGATAAAGCACATTGATCATCTTGGCGTGGTTGTTTTCCACTGCCGTACCAGTAGGCAGCGTCATCTTGATCATATCGCACCAGATGGCGTTGCCCGGATTATCGCGGCCGACAATTTTGCGGTTCTGTTTGCTTTCGGTTATCCCGAAAGCGGAAGCCAGTGCAAAGGATTTATCGGTCATGCAGTAGATGTAACTGGTGGATTTTGCACCGCTGCTGCCGGCTTCAAACTTGCCGTTGGCAGAGTCGCTGGGGCATTTGAAGCTGTTTTCGGCCGCCTTGATCATGGCATTGGCGGTAGTCGGAGCGGCAGAACCCATATATCCGCCATCAATAAGCATATTAGTTGGCAGCGTATTGGTTCCGGTGGCATTGGCCATTGCCACATAGTCGATGCCTATGCCGCCGTAAGTGCCGGATGATGTGGGCATAATATCTTTGTTATCTCCGGCATACATGAGTACAGCCAACCCGGTTTGCTTGAGTTTGGATACGCAGTTGGCATTGCGGGCGCGTTCACGGGCGGCGGAAAGTGCCGGCAGCAGCATGGCTGCCAAAATTGCGATGATGGCGATGACGACCAGCAGTTCGATGAGGGTGAATTGTTTTTTCATTTTTTTTCTTTCTTTGGTTTGATGTTGTTTTTTTAACTCTTTTATCTGAAAATCATTAAATAGATTTTTTTACAAAAAAACAAGTCGTCCGGGTGGATATTTGTATTACCATTATCCCCCCTGACGACGGCTACGTTGACAGTATACAAAATTTTTATACTTTGTCAAGGGCTTCAAATAAGAAAAATTAATTTTTTTTGCCAAAAAGGATGACTTTTTCAAGCATTTTGTGCCGAAAGCAATGCAAGCATGATGAAAAAAACAAGTTACATTATTCTGATTTTTTTTGACTTGGCCGATGCCCTTGTGGGGCAGGCAGCTGGGGATGAGGACGATTTTTTTTGAATATATTCTGGATTTTTTTTGATAAAACGCTTGCGTTTTTTTAAACCGGTGATATATTAAGTAACATACTCCGGTGAAAATCGGAAATATTGCAGCCCCGTGGTGTAATGGTAGCACAAGTGATTCTGGTTCATTTTGTTGAGGTTCGAATCCTTACGGGGCTGCCATTTTTTTGCCCAAAAATCCTTAAACTGTAAGCAAAGAGTATGCTGGAAAACGAGTTTTCCGCATACTCTTTTTTCTTCCAGTTTGTCTACGGCATGGCATACGCCACGCCGTAAGGATTTTTTTATGTGGTTGCCTTGCGTTACTCGCCCTGCGGGCTTGCGTTACTCAGGCTCGCTATCGCGTCGAATCCTTACGCTCGCTGCCATTTTTTTGCCCAAAAATCCTTAAACTGCAAGCAAAGGGGCTGTTGCAAAACTGTTTTGCAACAGCCCCGATGGTATTATGAACAATATAGCCAGCCAACAGCTCATGCGGCGGAACGCCGCAAAGCCCGGCTTGCCGCGGCGTAGCAATGCGAAGACGGGTCAGGGCCGCGAACGCATGAGAGGGTATTCTGCAGGATAAAT
>SUWA01000084.1 GCA_015061695.1 Lentisphaerota bacterium | reverse complement strand
AATACGCACCGTTTTGATTATATCCACATGGTTGCTGATAAGAATTGCCAGCGTCCGGACAAATTTACCCATTTCCACAGAAACATGCAAATTGCCCAATAACGGCAGCCGCAGCAGGATCGATGATTTCAGTTCCGCCATACGTTCGCGCCCGACCAGCTGTTTCATCACCGGTCCGCCGAAGATCAGCAGCACCGCCAATATGATACTGCCGTAAACGACCACATCGCTCATATTCATCAAAAATATCATCGAGCCGGGCAGTTCGCGCCCCATATTTTCAAACTGCTCCACAAAGCGCGGCACAAAGACAACAAACATCAAAATCGTAACCACGATCGCCACCGCCAGTACCACTATCGGGTAGATCGAGCTGGTAACGATAAAGTCCCGCAGCTCACGGCTTTCGCTCATAAATTTGCGCAATTCTTCCAATACTTCCGGCAGGCGGCCGGTTTCTTCGCCGGTTTCGATCAAGTTGGCGTAGTACCCGGGGAAAAGCGTGCCGTAGCTGCGGATCAAATCCGAAAATTTGCGCCCCTCATGCAACCCCTGCCGCAAAGCCTGGATAAACTCTTTCTGTTCAGATGAATTGCATCCGTCGGCAATGATCGCCAGCGAGCGTTCCAGCGGAATGGCTGAATTTAAAAGTGCCGAAAGCTGTTCAGTCATATCCAGCACGTCGATCTTGCTGCGACGGAAGAGTTTACCTTCCTGCTGCGCCGGATCGGCCTCGCGGATGAACTTTACCGGAACCAGATTCTGACGCCGGAGCTTCTGTTCGGCCTCGCGCTGATTTTCGGCCTCTATCGTTACCTCGCGGGGACCTTTACCCGGAGCAACTGCTTTGTACAAATACAGTGCCATAACTCTCTATAAATCTTGTTTTATCCCTCGTTGGCCGAGCGGAAAAGTTCTTCTTCGGTAGTAATGCCGGCTGCGACCTTGGCGCGACCATCTTCCAACAATGTTTTCATGCCGTTTTTGACCGCGATCTTTTCCAGTACCGCACTGGACTGGTTGTGGCTGATCGCATCGCGCAGTTCATCATTGACCCGCAACAGTTCGTAGATCCCGGTACGGCCGCGGAAGCCGGTGGCGTTGCAGTTGCGGCAGCGGTTGCCGGGCATGGAAGTGTCCACGCCCGTACCGTTGCAAACTGTACAAATCTTGCGCACCAACCGCTGCGACATAACTCCGAACAGCGCCGATGCCACCAGAAAACCCTCCATATTCATATCAATAAGCCGCGTTACCGCCCCCACCGCATCATTGGTGTGCAGTGTACTCAACACAAGGTGTCCGGTCAACGCGGCATTGATGGCAATATCTGCAGTTTCCCGGTCGCGGATTTCCCCCACCAATATCACATCGGGGTCCTGACGGACGATCGAACGCAAGCCCGAGGCAAAGTCCACACCGATCTGGGAATTCACCTGCATCTGGCACAATCCGGGCATCTGATATTCAACCGGGTCTTCCACGGTGATTATCTTGCGTTTGCGGTCGTTGAGCTGATTGATAACACTGTAAAGCGTAGTGGTCTTACCCGAACCGGTCGGCCCCACCACCAGGATCATGCCGTGCGGAATCTTGATCAATTCATTAAAATCCGCCAGCATTTCGCTGGACATACCCAACGCCCGCAAATCGTATGCCACTGACGCTTTGTTGAGCAAACGCAACACGATACTCTCGCCGGTCAGGATCGGGATCGTGCTTACACGCATATCCAGCTCGGTACGCCCCATCTGGAACGTACAGCGGCCGTCCTGCGGCAAACGGCTTTCGGCAATATTCAAACCGGCGATCAATTTTATGCGCGACGATATAGCCGGAAAATCCCGGATCGAAGTACTCATTATTTCGGTCAACACACCATCGACGCGGCAGCGCACCACTACGCTGTCTTCGCCGGGTTCAACGTGAATATCGCTGGCCGAAAGTTCCACCGCGCGGGCAAAAATATCGTTGACCATCCGCACGATGCGCGCTTCGCCGGCCATGCTGCGCAATGCATCTTCGCTGTCGGCAGATTCCAGTTCGGTTTCTTCAACATTTTTGTAAACACTGCTGATCATGCGTTCCAGCAATGTCCGGCGCACCAGAATAAACTGCATATCCTTTTTCAGATTGCGCCGGATAAAATAGGCGTTATGCGCCAGTTTATACGGATTGGATGTATAGACGGCCACCACTGTATCCGACCACTCTGCGGGCATCACCCCGCACTCGCTCAAGTATTCAGCCGAAAGCCCCGGATAACGCTCCGGCAGCTGCAAACTCTCTTCATCGGGCAACGCCATGCCAAAAACCTCCACATAGATTTTCAGCAGTTCGTTTTCGGTGCAGATGCCGGACTCTGCCATGGCCGCATCAGCCAGTGCCGGATCGCCGTGAGTATTCAGCAAATCAGCATATTCGGCAAAATCTTTGTGCAGACGCTGCTGCAAGCGCCCGACTGCGGAGGGTATGCCCTGCAAGTCGGCGCAATACTCCAGCGTGAACTCCACGTCGGAATTTATTTGCGTATGCTCATCCATTTATTTGACCTCTGCCTTACCGGGGGTTTTCTGCTGTTTTTCGGCTTTTTCGCGCTGAATACGCGCTTCGCGTTCGAGGTCTTTCCGGTGAGCCTCGGCAATTTCGCCTTCAAAAGTGCTGAGCGCTTTGACCGCCTCGTTATAGCGTTTGATCATATCTTCGACCTTGCCTTTTTCGTCAACGATATAACCGGTTACCAGCACCAGCATTTCGGTGCGCGAGGTAGCCTGTTTGGTGTTGCCGAACAGCCGCCCCAGATAGGGTATGTCGGAAATGATCGGGATCGAATCCAGGTCGTCGGAAACTTTTTCCTGAATCATGCCGCCCATGATCATGGTTTTGCCGTTGGCGATCGTCATGGCAGTTTCGATTTCCCGCTTCTGGATCACCGGAGTATCTTTAGCCGTGGAAATGGTATTGGTTACCGGCTCGGAAACTTCCTGTTTGATTTCCAGCGAAATAAGATCGCTGCTGGTTACTTGCGGAGTCATGGTCATAATGATACCCGTTTCGCGGTAGCTGTAGGAGTTGGTTACCTGACCGGCTACGGATTCGGAACTGCTGACCGAACCGGTTACCAGCGGAACCGAGTCCCCGATCTGGATCTTGGCTTCGGTATTGCTGGTCACCAGCAGTTGCGGGCTGGAAATGATCTTGACCTTGTTGCGGCTGGCCAATGCGCGGATATAAGCAAATTTTTCATCCGGATTTTCCGGATTGGCAATATAGAAATTGGCACCGGTATCGACGCCCTTGCCCGGATTGAGCTGATTGTAATTGGTGCCGTAGCTGGTCAGTGTGCCGCCGCCGGTACCTTTGAAATTAAATTCCACACCAAACTCATTGCCGTCGTCCAAGGCTACTTCCACGATCAAAACCTGCAGCAGTACCTGGGCCGGCACCGAGTCAAGGCGTTCCAGCAACGCTTTCATCACCCGGTAGACCCGGGGCGTGGTACGGATGACCAGACGGTTATAGACACCGTCCGAAAAAATTCTGACCGGCGTCGTAAAGATATTGGACTGCACCGTGGTGGTCGTGTTCAAATCGTTGTTGGTACCGGCGCGCGAAAATGCCGCACTGCCGGTGTTGCCGGTGTTGGATACTTTGGTGGTCATAGTGGGCAGATTCTGGGTGCGGGAGTTGCCGCTGGAGGTATCGACCGTCAGCGAACTGCCCTGGGTGGTAAAGATCACCGAAAGCGCCTGCGCCAGCTGACCGGCCTTGCCGTTGACAACTTTGTAAACATAAACGCGTTCTTCTTCATCGCTGTCGGTGCTGTCCAGCGTAGCCACCCACTCGCGCAGCATTTGCACTGCTTCTTCGGTCGCAGCCGACACCACCAGGAGCTGCAAACGGTCGACCCCGGTAACATAGACCGATCCGGGAGTTTCGCCGCGGGTCGAAGCCGTAGCCACAGTAAACCCGAGTACCGGCATGATCTGTGCCAGATCGGCTGCGATCTTGGACGGTTGGATATGTACACAGGGAATCACCGCCCGCGGCCAGTTGCGACGGCCGGGATTGTCGATGATTTCCAGAATGGACTTGAGTTTGGGTATATTGTCGCTCGAGTCGCAAATCATTATCATGTTGGGGCGGGAGCCTTCCATCACGATCCCGCCGATCATCAAAAACGGCCGCACCTGATTGAGTGCTTCGCGCGCGGTAATGTTCTGCAGCATATAAAAGACCACTTCGCTGTTGCCGGTGCCTTCGTTGGCCACGCGCAGATTGCTCTGACGCGGGGTCTGGCCGGCCGCTACGATGCGCAGCAGCTGGCCGTCGCGGTAGGCAGCGGCATTGGCCAGCTGCAGCATACGGTCAAAGGCTTCCCACAACTCGCGCCGGGTCAGCGTGGAATTGATATTCATTGTTACCGTGGAGCGCAGATCATTGGCGGCCACAAAGTTGAATTCCAGCACATCGGCAAAAGCTGACAGCACATCCAGGATCGGAGCGCTCGAAAAACTCATACTGACTTCCACCTTATCGTCGGCGTCGAACAGAATAAACTCTTCATAAAAACGCGAATTTCTGGCTCCGGGTTCGCCTTTGGTTTTGGAATCGGCATCTTTTTCAGCCGGAGTCTTGTCGTATTTGCCCTGATAGGGCGCAGTCGAAAGTTTATCGGCTTTTTTCTTCAGTTCCTCATCCGGCACACCGGCAGTATCTATATCCACATTTTCATTCAATTTGGGGTCCGGCTCTTTATAACGTTCGGAGTTATGCCGTTCCACAAAGTCGAACTTATTTTCCGGCTCATTTTTCGGCTTGACCTCGGTGGCTTTTTCCAATGCTTCACAACTGGTCAGCACCGGCAGCACTGCCACTGCCAGCAGGCTCCAGCAGCGCCGGAGGCGTCCGCACAACGTCTGGGAAGATTTGTTCATTTCAGATTTTTCCTCTATATTTTATTATTTTTTTGATTACATATTCTATATCACCGTCTGCCGCGATTATTGGTCGAACGCCCGCGGCCGCCGGAGGAGTTGTTCTGATTGTTGCGCATCATCTGCATAATATCGCGCTGCTGACGCTGCTGCATCCCCACTTGCTGACGCATCAGATCAAGCATCTGCTGCATCTGATTGGGTGCGCGGCGACGGCCGCCGCCGGAGGGGAAGTTTTCCGACGGCATCGTCTTGTACAGTTCCATCCTGGCCGTTCCGCGGGTCAGCACCACCGAGTCGTTATAAACTTCGCTCAACACATACCCGTTGGGTAACGCATCCCCGATGCGCAAATGCTGCTGCAGCTGGCGGCCGTTATTGTGCCGCACCCCGCCTTTGATAAGGATAGTCGCACTTTTGAAGTTTCCCACCCGGGTGATACCAACCAGTGAATAAGTTTGTGCGCCGCGCCCGACCGTTCCGCCGGTACGCTGGGAATCAAAAATGTTTTTCCTGACGATCAAATCACCCACCGAGGCACTGTCCGGAAATTTGAATTTTGCCGGAGAAGTTTCCACGGCAGCAACCGTGGTTTTGTTCTTCTTTTTCTTCTTGGCCGGCACGGCCTGTTCCGGACCGCTGTCATTAAAAATCATCGCCCAGATCGAAAGCGCCAGCAGAAAAGCAAGTATGCAATTTACTACGATCAAAAGTTTTTTCATTTGCGGCCTCCGGGTTCGGTGGATGTTTCACCGGGTTTGCCCGATGCTTTTTCCGGCCGGAGGTCATTTACGCACCGCAGAGTCCCGACAAAACGGATCGCCGGCATACCGTAATATTGAATCATCCGGCAATCAAAGCGCTTCCAGTACAGTTCCGGCTTCAAAGCATGTACCGCCATAAAAAATTTCACCAGTGAATCTATATCCGCTGTCAGATCCACATCAATTTCAAGCAAAGTAAGGTCCTGATTGAAACTGACTTTTTTGACCATACTGAGCTGGTTGTACCGCAAATCCATATCGCGGGCGGTATTTTCCAGCATGGAACGCAGCTCAACTTCCGGCACCCCGTGAACTGAATTTTTCCACGCGCCGTTGAATTTGGCGGCAGCCTGTTTCCGGACCTCTTCCTGCGCAGCAAGGTCGCTTTCCAACTCGTTCTGGGTCTGCTGCAATTTTTTCAATTCTTTTTCCAAACGTTCCTCTGCTGCCGCATTGGGCAGTAATCCGCCGGAAAAAACTCCGAACTGGATCAGCAAAAAGAGTATACTGAAAGCTCCGCCGGCCACGCAAAATGTCAGCTGACCGTTCCGGGACTTCCAGAACGCCTTGCTGAAAAGTTTATTTTTGATTGCATTGCTGCTCATTTTTTCCCCTTGTTGTTGCGCTTGGATTTTTCGCGGGCTTTGCGCCGGGCCTTGGCCAACTCTTCTTCCGGATCAAAAACCGTAAGTTTGACATTCGCCGAAATCGCATTCTGATGAGTACGCGGATTGGCACTGTTGACCGTAAAACCGGGCAACCGGTTGAAAAAGTCCACCAGATCCAGATCCAGCGAGGCACTCGTCATGCTCATATCCACCGTGCCTTCGTTCCAACGGAAATTGTGAACCATCACATTATCAGGCAATTTTTCTGACATATACCCCAGCACACCGACACAATCACGGCTGCCGATTTTAAGATCCGCCGTCCGCTGCAATTCTTTAAGTTCCTTTTCGCCGGCTTTGACTTTTTTGCGCAGCGACTGCACTTTGCTTTTGGTGTAGGTCACTTGAGCGGTAAGTTTGCGGTAACTGCTGTATTTTTCGATAAAACCGCCGGCGTAACGGAATATGGTTATGCCCAGCAAAGCCACTGTCAGCAGCGCCATGATCCGCAGCTGGGTACGGAAACGTGCCGGGCGCATACGCCCCGGCAATATGGTAACGCCGCTCAAAACACTGTTGCTGACAAAGAGTTTGCTTATGCCGAACAATGCGCCAGTCAGCGCGGTACGGTATATACCGCGATCTTCCTGTTCCATAAGTTTGCCGGTGCAATGTTCAGCGATCAGCTCATCTAATTTCTGATTGCACTCTTTACAGCTTGCCGCCAGCTGCCAGATACCTTTTTGCCAGCAGAAATCCTTTTCAAAACCATCCAGCTGAACAGCTGCATTAGACTCCAGTTCGCCGGGCAGTGTCAGCAAAGGATTGATCACAGCATCGGGCTTTTTACGCAGCGCAATAAGTTGATCGCAAAGTTTATGTACCGATTCTTCCGGAAAGAGTGCACAGCGTACCGGCACCAGCCCCTCTTCATCCGTACTGCCGGAAGTAACATACTGCAGTGCAAATTTTTCCGGCACGCTCATCATAAACCGGGGTGCTTCAAACTGTAAAGCCCCCCGCATCGTATCTGCTGATGCCTCCGGCAATTTGCACTCAAAAACATCGCTGTGATCCAAATTCATGCACAACAGCAAATATACCGAACTGTTTACACTCAAATCTTTAAGCACACAATTAGCTGCCTGCACCCAATCGGAGTGTTCGCCCGACGCATATTTTACCACCGCAAAGCTCCCGCGCTTGCGGGCCTGTAATCTTACCCCGCAAACCCGGTTGTTCTGCCAATCAAAACTGAGCGCGGCTACTTCCGGAGCTCCAAACAACCCCATAACTTAAAACCTCCGTCCGGGCGGGCCCATGCGGCCGCTGCGGTTTTGCGGATTGAGTCGGGGATCGACATACTCGTAATTAAGTTCATTATTGCCGCGCGGCATTTCTATTTGAGCTTCCTTAAAAAGTTCGCGCAAAAGTTTGCGGGCGGCATCTTTGTCAGTCTTTTCCAATTTTTCGATTTCCGCATAGCGTTCCGGAAAACGTCTTTTCAGTTCCATGCGGATATTTTCCACCGACCGGCGGTGGCGGTCGCGCAAATTCTTGTTGTAGTAGTTGGCGAACTGATCACCAAAGGCTTTTTTGAGCAATTCGCCCAAAAGTTGTTCGGCTCGTTTAGGGTCGGTTTTCTTCAATTTTTCATACTCGGCAAATTCGGCGGGGAATTTGTCTTTGAGTTCCGACAGCTGTTCAGCAGTCGGCTCCATGCGCGGACGCCCGCGCCGGGGTCCGGAACCGCCGCTGCGTCTGACACCCATTTCCGGACCGGCCTTGCGCATCAATTCCATGGTTTTGGCCCGGGCTGCATCGGGGTCGCTGTCCCGCAATTTTTCGATTTCAGCGACTTCTTCCGGATATTTAGCTTTGAGTTGTTCCATAAATTGAGCGCCGCGCATACCGCCGCGCCGGCCGCGTCCGCGACTTTCGGAATTGCCGCCGGGGTTGTTATCCGGTGCCGGCGGAGTTGAGCCGGGGGTATCAGCAGCTGTAACAGCAACGCCTAACAGCAACGTGGTTACAGCAATAAAAATATGTTTCATATCCGAATCTCCTTTACTGGTAACAGAAATTATTTTGCTTTTAAAAAACATCTTTCATTTAAAAAACGGTTTTCAAACTTGATTTATTGTAAAGAAAAGTTATATTTCTCTGCGAAATTGGAGTTTTTGTATGAAATACAGCCTTAAAAACATCTTTCCAGACCATATTCGCAATATTGCGGTAACTTCTCCGGCCGGACGGCCGGATATGGAACAGCTGAAAATTGTGATCGGGCAAATGCGTTCTGCCGGCATCGGCATCGTGAACTGTTTGCCGGAAGCATCGCCGCAAACTCCGCACTATCTGGCTGCTGACGCAGCAGACAGGCTTAAAAAATTCAATCAGGCGGTCAATGATCCTGCGGTAGATATGATCATTTGCGCCCGCGGCGGCTTCGGCTGTGTTCATCTGCTGGATCAGATCGACTATACAACTTTGCAAGAACGCAACCTGCCGGTCATGGGCTACAGCGACATAACTGCGCTGCATTGTGCCATGCTCAAGCAAAAAGCCGGTATGGCGATTGCCGGCAGCAATCTGGTTACGCTCGACCGGGTTGCAGAGGATGATTTCAGTTATCTTTCCCACCGGGCTGCTCTGGATATAAATTCCGCCCCGGTCATTCTGCCGGAAGCACCGCAAGCCCTGCAGGCAGTTTATCCGGAAAATTTTGCCGGAGAAGTTTCCGGTAATGCTTACGCGGCCAACCTGACCGTGCTGACCTCGCTCTGCGGAACCGGATTCATGCCGGATTTCAGTAATATGATCCTGATTCTGGAAGATGTCAACGAACCGGTTTACAAGCTCGACCGGATGTTGGAACAGTTGCGCTGCAATGGTGTTTTTGCGGATCTTAAAGCATTGGGATTCGGTATTTTTTCCGGAATCGACGACAACAGAGCATTGACAATGCTTCAGCAACGCATTGCCGGCAACTTGACTTGTCCTGTTTTTTGCGGATTCCAATTCGGCCATACCTATCCCATGTGTGCAGTCAATTCGCAACGATTCTTAACTCTGCGCGCCGGGCAGCGGATCCGGTTTTCCAACTGATCCGGCAGCGAGTTGCGCGCTTGTGCGCCGTCCGCCGCAGATAAAATAATCCCAACCGACCAATATTGCAAGCAATATGTAGCAAATCGGTACAACAAAAAATGCATATCGCAAATTGGTCATATCGCCAACTTTGCCCATAACCACGCTCAACACGCCGCAGCCGGGAACTCCGGCACACGAAAGCAATATATACAAGGTGGTGCTGTCGTATTCCGGCATCCGGTCAACGCAATAACTCTGCACGCTCGGCCAGAACGGAGCGCTGGCCAAACCGGCCAGAAAAAGCAATACCAATACTCCGCTTACAGTAGCAATAAAACCGAAAAATACCGCCAGCAAAGATCCCGCCACCGCCGCAATCATTACCAAAATCGGCAGTTGGTGCTGGCGGACAAATATACCGCTGGATGTCCGTCCGATCATCATGCCGGCGGAAAAGACCGAAGTTGCCACCCCGCCGATAAACGGCGATGCATCAAACTCCAGCCGCAAAAGCGCCGCACTCCAGAAAGTAATACCGAATTCACCGCCGCCGGCAAAAAACATTGCGGCAAAAAAGAGCCAGAAACGTTTGCTTTTGACTGCCTTGCCCACCTTTTTCACTGCACCGGCAGCATCAAACCGGCCGTTGCCTTCCAATTGTTTGACCGGCTTTTTGCCGCGGCAGAACAACATCACCGCCGGGATCAGCGCCCCTGCCCCCACCAGACAGCACAAAAAACGCCACGAAACATTTTTATCCAGCAGAAATGCCAGCAGCGGCACCCAGATAAAGATCCCCACCGACCAGAAACCGTGCGATACATTCATATAACGCCCCGGCTCATCATCTTTATGCAAATTCCCGACAAATGGCGTAGCCAGACCTTCCACCAGACCTTCGCCCAGTCCGGCAATGAGCAGCACTGCCAGCAGCATCCAATACCACTGCGACATCGCGGCCATTACGATCCCCAGCATCATCAGCACCGCCGCCACTGCCAGCGAGCGGCGCAAACCGAACCGACTGCTCAACATGCCGCATACCAGCATAGCGCCGACCATCGGCAAACTGCGTCCCAACTGCAAAATGCCGCCGGACGACATGCCGCCCTGCGCCAGATCAAAATTAAGATCTTTGCTTACTTCCACCAGCACTACCGGAATGATCAGCGAGCAAACCGAGTAGGCCATAAACAACGCAAAAATTGCGTAATCAAATCGACCGAATTTCATAATCACAAATCATCCACCCAATCCAACACCTCCGCCGCAGCGTCATCCCAGAAGAGCAACCCCTGTTCCGTCAATTTTATTGACCGGTCATCAATACTCCAAAAATCCGGATATTCTGCTGCCGCACGGCGGCTCAAGCGGAGCATTGCCGCCCAGCTGCCGGGGTAGATATCTTCCCATTCCTGCTGCTGCCAACCGCGAGTTGTACGCAAATTGACAGCAAAAATTTCCAACAATCTGTCTTTTTCCGGCAAAACATCCCATTCAGGAGCTTCGCCATTGATAAAACTTTTTATATCCGGCGCAAAATTGTAGCGGTCACGGCCATTAAAACCGGCCGCCGCCGCTCCGACTCCCAGCAGGGTATCGCCGCGCCACACGTTCAAATTATGTTTGCAGCCGCAACCGGGGCAAGCATAATTGGATATTTCGTACCGCTCAAAGCCGCCGGAACACAACACCTCGCCCAGTTTCAGCCACCAATCCGCCGAACTGGCATCGTCTGCCACCGGCGAAGCCAGCCCCAATTGGCTGTTTTCTTCTGTTGTCAGCGAGTAACATGACAAATGATCCGCGCCGCAACCGATCGCCTGATCCAAATCAGCGGCAAAAACTTCCCACGGCACTTGCGCCACACCATAAATCAAATCTATGTTAAAGTGTTTTGCTTTGCGTTTTGCCAGCAGATCAAGCGCGTTTTTGAGCATTTCTCCGCTTACTATAGTGAAAAGCATAGTTTTTTCACTTTTTTCTATTCCGAGAAGGCTGAGCGTACGCTCGTGCGCTGTGCCGTTGCAGTTAAGGGAATAGAGAATGCCAACTCCGTGGTCGGCGTAAAATTTCTCATATTCCTCCGCATCGGCACGTCGGATTATCGTTATCAGAAAAAATATATTTTTCATTTGAACCTCCGTTATAGATCGATGATGTCCTCTTCGGCATCATCAGCTTCAAGAATGATTTCTTCAACGACC
>SUWA01000083.1 GCA_015061695.1 Lentisphaerota bacterium | reverse complement strand
GAGCCGCTTGCGGCAATACGAACCGCAGGTTACGGGCGTGAAACGCCCGCATGTTGCGCGAGCAACATGACGATTCCGAAACAAGCGTACCAAACAAACGCAGTTTGATTTGGTACCCGGGAGAGGACGCGACAGCGAGCCGCTTGCGGCAATACGAACCGCAGGTTACGGGCGTGAAACGCCCGCATGTTGCGCGAGCAACATGACGATTCCGAAACAAGCGTACCAAACAAACGCAGTTTGATTTGGTACCCGGGAGAGGAATCGAACCTCCGACCAAAAGTTTAGGAAACTTCTGCTCTATCCACTGAGCTACCCGGGCGGAAAGACTTTTTACTATAATACCGGAAAATGAAAAATCAATATTTTCAATAGAGTTTGTTGTAAAATCAGGGAAATATTTCGCTGAAAACGTAATTCTTTTTTAGTTCGGCAATGACTTCACTTTCACGCCGGCGCATAATTTTGCGCTCATCTTCGGTCAAGTCATTGATTCCGGCGGCGTGCAGACAACCGTGAACCAGATAGAGCATCATTTCGTCCGCATAACTTGAATCGGCGCGCTCTGCGCCTTCGCGTTCAGCAAATTGCACACATATAAGCAGTTCCAACCCCATGTCGCCGGGGAAGAGTGCTTCGGGTTCTTCCAGATATGCCATGGTTATGACATCAGTCGTGCCGGGTACATCCATGATCTCCACATGAGCATCGGCCATGGCATTGTCATCCAGAAACCAGATTTTGAATTCCCAATCACCCCCGACCGGCAGTTCAGCCAGTCGTGCGGCATCACTCATTGCCCGGTGCAGGAGTTTTTTGTTCGGTACCGGACGGCGTTTGCTCCGGAACGAGTATGTTGTCTTCATCGTTATTTTCATCCTTGGGGTAGGCTATCCGGCTGTGGTACATGGTCGTAAGCGTGTAGACAAAACTCTCGTTGATCAGCGAAAGTTCTTCTACGGTCAAATCAGCTTCGTCCAGCTGACCATCGCGCCAGCGTTTGCGGAAAATATCGTTGACCATGCCTTCGATCTTGCTGGCGGTGGGTTTTTCCAGCGATCGGCATGCAGCTTCGCAAGCATCGGCCAAACTGACGATCACCACCTCTTTGTCGTGCGGCAGCGGCCCGGGATAACGGTAGTCGCTTTCCGAAACATTCTCCTGGGTGGTCATGGCCATGTGATAAAAATACTGGATCAGATCGGTGCCGTGGTGCTGCTGGATAAATCGTCGCACCTTGCGGCAGATCTTGTATTGCAAGGCCATATCCAAACCGTCTTTGACATGAGTGGTTATGATCAGACTGCTCATGCGCGGCGAAAGCCGGTCATGCGGATTGTTGCTGCTCTGATTATTTTCGATAAAATATTCCGGATTCTGAATTTTGCCGATGTCGTGGAAAAGCGCCCCGGCCCGGGCCAGAATGGCATTGGCGCCGATCGCAATTGCGGCATTTTCGGCTAAAACAGCCACGTTCTGACTGTGCAGCGAAGTCCCCGGAGCTTTGAGATGCAGTTCTTTCAACAGCGGGTGGTTGTAGTCGCAAAGCACCATCAGCGACATATTGGTGCTGACGTTGAAGATCAATTCAAACAAAAAGATCAGCAGCATGGCCGCCACTGCGGTAAAAAGCGCATTGCCCAGCGCCAGCAGCAGCGAATAAAAGATCATGCCCGGCGCCGCCGTCAGATGCCAGAACCAGTCGAAATCCAGCAGCCAGACCGTGGCAGATACACACAAAAATGTCCGCAGGAAAAAACTGCGGTAGTTGCCCGAGGGCCGCACCATCAACCCGCACAGTGCGCTCAATACAAATCCTTCCAGCGCCACATTGAACGATCCCTTTATCATTATAGCCGATACCATAGCTACAAACAATCCCACATACAACGCGACCCGATACCCGATCATGACCGTCAGCAATACCGCAGTCAGCGCCAGCGGAATGGCATCGGGCAGCAGTTGTGGAGGTATTTCGAGTATGCTGCTGAAAAAGTAGAACATTTCCATAGCAAAATAGTTGATCCCCAAAGATATGGCGCTGACGGTAACGATCAATGCTATGCTGCGGGAACTGCGGGTGATTGCCGGGTGGATATGCATCAGGTAAAAACCGGCAAACAAGACCAGAATCAAACTCCAGAAGGCGTTGTAGAGCAAGTTCTGCACAAAATTGCTGTCTTGCTGACGGTTTTTCAGGGTTTCGTTTTCGGCTGCCAGCGCATCAAGCATTTTTTCGGTAACTTTTTCGTTGCGTCTGACAATAATATCGTTTTTGCTGACTTTGAGCATTACCGGGGAGATCCGGTTTGCGGTTTGCTCCCGGATTGCGTGGTTGGCTTCTTCGTTCAAATCCAGATTGCCGTTTCCGGTCAGGATTGCCAGCATCAAATCAAGAACCGCAGCTTTGTCCGGATCAGACAATGCTGTTTCATGGGTCAGAACTTGAGTTAATTTGGATGCACCTGTTTGCCGGTGTTCAACTTTCCCGAAGTGGTGATACGGCGGAATCCGCTGCTGTTCAGCACTTCCACGAGTGTATCAGGCTCAAGCCGGTCGGCAAGATCGTCAGAAATAATACCATCGTCCAGTGCGATTTTCAGCTCGTTCAAAAACGATTTCTGCCGGTATTGCTGCTT
Organism: Lentisphaerota bacterium; assembly: GCA_015061695.1. Taxonomy (GTDB): domain Bacteria; phylum Verrucomicrobiota; class Lentisphaeria; order Victivallales; family Victivallaceae; genus SIG78. The sequence goes on along the minus strand of SUWA01000083.1, from coordinate 9,462 downwards.
ATCGTACAAATATTTGAAGGCAACTGGACTCAATGCTGCCACCCGGCCGTCGATCATGTTCTGTACATCCGGCTGTTTCTCTCCGGCAGCCATGGATTTGCTGCGTTTCTCCATAGCGTCAAACAACAGCTTGATGTTGTTCTGGTGAATGTCGGTGGTGCGATCGTCGGCTATGGAAAACGTTGCCTGCGGCAGTTTTGCCACCGCCTCTTCGCGGAGAAGCGCAGTTTGAGCCTTGTCCTCATAAACAAAATCAGTTCTGGCATAGATCGTTTCCGGAGCCCGTTGGTCTTTGACCAGCTGGGGATACTCGCGGGTGCCGGGAATGGTCAGTACAGTAACGCAGACCGCCCACAAGATTATCACCAGCCCCAGAATGAACCCGGTGGAACGATCCATAGCCGCGCCGAAAACCGATTCGGTGCGGCGCTTGCGTGTGCCCAGTTGGCCCTCGCGCTCCATGCGGCGCCGTTCAATGAATTTGTCTATGAAGTCCAGCATCTTTTATGTTCCGGAAAGGGTTTAACGCAGTCCGACAGCTTTGCGCACTTTTTCCATCGTCCGGGCAGCTGTTTCGCGGGCGCGTTCAGCCCCCCGGTTGAGGATGTTCCAGACTTCGCCGGGATCTTTGGCGAACTCTTCGCGTTTGGCGCGCATGGGGCCGAAATACGCATCAACAGCTTCAAACAATGCCTGTTTGGCGTGGCCGTATCCGTAGTTGCCGGCACGGTAATGATCGCAAAGCTCGTTGTACTGCTCCGGCGTGGCCAGCAGCTTGTAAAGTTTGGCTACGTTGCAAGTATCGGGGTCTTTGACATCCTCCAAACCTTTGGAGTCGGTTACAATGCTCATTATGAGCTTGCGGATGGCTTTGGGCGCACCGAACAAAGGAATGGTGTTGTTGTAACTTTTGCTCATTTTCTGGCCATCCAGACCGGGGATGACTGCCACATTTTCCGGAATGTGGCCATCGGGTATCGTAAAGACTTCGCCATAGCGTTCGTTAAAACGTATCGCCAGGTCGCGGGTGATTTCCAAATGCTGTTTCTGGTCTTTGCCTACAGGTACGAGGTCGCTCTGATAAAGCAATATATCGGCCGCCATCAGTACCGGGTAGGTGAAAAGTCCGGCATTGGGCATAAAACCCTTGGCGATCTTGTCTTTATAGCTGTGGGCGCGTTCGAGGAACCCGACGGTGGTGATATTGTTGAGTATCCACATAAGTTCGGTAACTTCCGGCACATCGCTCTGGCGGAAAAACACCGTGTGGTTGACATCCAGCCCGCAGGCCAGAAAATCCAGCGCCACATTAAAAACACGTTCGCGCAGTTCTTCGGGCTTGGGCGAAGTGGTCAAAGCGTGGTAGTCGGCAATAAAGAGGTAGCTTTCGCCGAGTTTCTGAAATTCAAGATTGGGCAGCATGGCCCCGAAATAATTGCCCAGGTGCAAGGTGCCGGAGGGCTGAAAACCGGACAGAATACGCATATGAATATCTCCTGAAAAATGAAAAAATTACGATTTTTGTTATAATTTACCATCATTTTGCCATGATTGCAAATAAGTGGCACTTGCATTTATGCCGAAAACGCTTATATTATTATGAAAACGCAGATAAATCAATGCGATTGTAATGCGTTGAAGATTTTTCAGAGGGAATTTTTAAACTGGCAATAAACCTTGTGTCGGCTGTTTTGGTTTGACAGCGCAGGGACAAGGGGTGTTGTGTTTTTTCAGGGAAAAGATTATGAAACCATTTTTTGCATTTGCCGGGCAGGGCGCCCAGGCAGTAGGTATGGGCCGCGATCTTTACGAAAAGTATCCGGCCGCCAAGGCTGTGTTTGACGAAGCCGATGCCACGTTGGGTTACTCCATAAGTGAGCTGTGCTTTGAAGGTCCGGCCGAAAAGTTGACCGAAACCATTTACTGCCAGCCGGCTATCTACACTATGAGTGTGGCGTGTCTGGAAGCATTCCGCAGCCGTTTCGGCGAAGAAGTTGTGCCGACGGCCTGCGCCGGTTTGAGTCTGGGCGAGTACGGCGCACTCTATGCGGCCGGAACTTTCGGCTTTGCTGAAGGGCTCAAACTGCTGGCCCGCCGTGCAGAACTTATGGACAAGGCTTGCAACGAAACCCGCGGTGCCATGGCTTCGGTCTTGAGTACCGAACGCTCGGTTATCAAAGAAGTCTGCGGCGGCTGCGAAGTGGATATTGCCAACTTCAACAGCCCGGCGCAGGTGGTGATCTCCGGCGACAAGGCGCAGGTCATCCGCGCGATCAAGCTGTTGCAGGAAAAAGGTCTGAAAAAGATCATTCCGCTGAACGTGGCCGGTGCTTTCCACTCCCGTTTGATGAAGAGTGCCGGTGTGGGCCTCAAGCCGGTGCTGAATGCAGCCGGACTCAAGATGCCCACAGTGCCGGTCTATCACAACCTGACCGCGGCTCCGGCGGCCACTCTGCCGGAACTCAAAACCAATCTGGCCGGTCAGGTGGCCGGATCGGTGCGCTGGGAAGAATCGGTGCGCGCCATGGTAGCCGCCGGGGCTGATACCATGATCGAGTTCGGGCCGGGTACGGTGCTGACCGGTTTGTTGCGCCGGACGCTGCCGGATGTCAAATACTATAATATAAACAGTGTTGAAACGCTGGAAGCGTTCACGCTCTAAAGAAAGGATTACATTATGAGTCTCGAAAAACGTCTTGAAGGCAAGGTCGCTCTGGTGACCGGCGGTGCCCGCGGCATCGGTAAAGCGATTTCTGCCCGTTTGGCTGCTGAAGGTGCCAAACTTGCGATCGTCGACATCATGCTCGATGTGGCGCAGGCTACGGCTGATGAATTTGCAGCCCAGGGAGTGGAAGCCAAAGCGTATGCTGCCAACGTGGCCAGTTTTGCTGATGCCGAAGCTACGATCGCCCAGGTGGTCAAAGATTTCGGTTCGCTGGATATTCTGGTCAACAACGCCGGTATCACCCGCGATACGCTGATGCTGCGCATGACCGAAGAAGACTTCGATAAAGTCATTGCCGTAAACCTCAAGGGTACGTTCAACTTCACCAAGGCGGCGATCCGTCCGATGATGAAGGCCCGCGCCGGCAAGATCGTCAACATTGCTTCGGTGGTCGGCCGCATGGGTAACGTCGGTCAGGCCAACTATGCTGCCAGTAAAGCCGGTGTGATCGGTCTGACCAAGACCGTGGCCAAAGAATTTGCCTCGCGCAACATTCAGGCCAACGCTGTGGCTCCCGGTTACATCATCACCGATATGACCGGCAAACTTTCTGAAGAAGCCCGCGAAGCCTTTATGCAGGTCATCCCCATGAAGCGCGGCGGTACTCCGGAAGATGTGGCCAACGTGGTATACTTCCTGGCCAGCCCCGATTCAGATTACGTTACCGGCCAGGTGATCAACATCGACGGCGGTATGCTCATGTAATATAAGCACTCAACTGCAAATTGCCGCTGCGGCAGTTTGCAGTTGCACGCTTAAAAAACAAATTTTGTTATGAAATTTGATTTTTTGCTGTTGTGTGCTATATTATATGGAAGTTGTTACATTTTTGTAACGACAGTAAGAAGAAAACCCTTAAGTCAGATATAAAGTAAACCTCAAAGTGGAGAAGTAAAATGTCTGCTGTTGCTGAAAAAGTCAAAGAAATCGTCGTCGCCCAGCTTGGTGTTACCGAAGATCAGGTCACTCCCGAAGCCAAATTCATCGAAGACCTCGGTGCTGACAGCCTCGACCTCGTGGAACTCGTGATGGCCTTCGAAGAAGGCTTCAACTCCGAAATTCCGGACGAAGATGCCGAAAAGCTGACCACCGTTGGCAAAGCTATCGAATACATCGAAAGCAAGATGGCCTGATAGATCATCAGTTGTTTTTGATAAGAGAAAAAGTCCTCCAGCTCTCTCTCATCGAGTTGGTGGACTTTTTTTATTTTGCGGTTCTCGCGGGTAAAATTGCGCCTTGCTCGGCCGGTCGATATTGCAGTGCGGCGGCAATAGGCCCAATAGGCCCAATAGGCCCAATAGGCCCAATAGGCCCAATAGGCCCAATCGGCCCAATAAGCCCAATAAGCCCAATAAGCCCAATAAGCCCGCCTGATCGTCCAAACTCTTGCCTCCGACAGGTTACGCTGGCGCATCTCGCCGCGTTTGCACGGTGTGCGCAGACTTTTTTGTTAAAAAAGCGCTTTATAGGGCTTGCAATCTTGCTTAATATGGACTAAATTAACAGAATTTTAATTTGCAAAAAACATATTACAGCATTGGAGGCAGGTTTTGAAAAGCCGTTCGGCGTTTGAAGAACGCTTGATCAATTATTCCAGCGAAGGCACGCTGAAAAGCGCCAAACAATTGCTCAAAAACGAGCAGATCAAAAGCGCTTTCCGGGATGCCAACGGGGTGCTTCATGCTGTTTTTAAGGAAAAAAACGGGTTCGAGATCCACACGCATTTGCAGCAGAACGAGCCGGTACGGTGTCAGTGCAGCTGTGCCGCTGCCAATGACCGCAATAATGAAGAAACTCTCTGCATGCACGCAGTGGCTTTGTGGATGTATGCCGGACTTTTCCGGGTTCCGAACCAGCTTGATGAGGCGGTCGATACCGATGCCGCTGCCTATGTGGGGTTGAAAAATGCCGGGTTGGAAGCTCTGGCGCGTGAGTGCGTATCCGGCGCCACGGCCGAGGTGGTCATCAATGCTGAATCGGCGTTCCCGCATGTGCCGAGCAAGTGGGAAAATGCGGTGCTTTCGGTGCGGTTGCGCAGCGGCAAGCGCGAGTATCTGGGCAACTTGAACAATCTGCGTCAGCTTTTTTTCGACAAAGTGCTGGCGGTTCAGCTTAAATTAAGTGATTTTTCGCTGCTCGACCGGCAGATCATCCGCTTTCTGGCGATCAATGGCGAGGCCGAAAATTCCAATATATTGCTCAACAGCGAACTTACCGGCGAGCTGTTTCACACGCTGGGTAATTTCAGGAATTTTTACCGCAACAACCGGCGGGTGATCATCCATAACGAGGCTGCCGCGCATCCGGTGGTGCTGGCCCGTACCGGGAAAGATGCCAGAGAATACTCACCGGGCATCAAGTTCGGCAACGCGCTGTTGGAGATCCATTCGGCAAAAGTCATCACCGGCAAGAGCGGCTGCTGGGTGGGCAAAAACGGTGAATACTTCTGGCTCAACGCAGATTGCGAGATCGGTTTTCTGCGCAACTTTTACCGTTTGGGCAAGTGGACAAGCGCGATGCCCGGCTGCAGTGATTTTTTGAAAAATATGCCTTTTGAGCTGATCAAGCTGGAAGATAACACGCTTTCGGTCAAACCGGCCGCTATCGTGCTGGAAGGCCGGATGCGTAATTGTGCTTTGGAACTGAATTTGAAATTTGTTTACGATAATTTGAGTTTTCTGCCGGACGGCGGCCGGCTGGCGCTGGATAAACACGGCAACTTTTTTCTGCGGCAGGAAATGCTCGAACGCGAGATCACCAACGCGCTTGATATGCTCAAAGGCGAAGGCAGCATCAGTCGCGGGCGGCTGCTGCTGCGCGATACTGCCGGCATCGGGCTGCTGCTCAACGAAATCATCCCCGATTGGCTCAAACGTTACAAACTTATGGCGCTTAATGCGGAATTGGCAATGCTGTCGCGCGGCGGCAACCGCTTGGAGCAAGTCGCGTTGGAGTGTTCCGGCGATGGTGTTTTGAACGAAAAACTCAACTATCCGGTTACTTACCAATGGCGCTGCAGTTCCGGCAGTTCCGCAACTTGGAGCAAGGTGGTCGAGGCCGCCGGCAGGCACGAACACTTTATCTGGCTGGATAACGGTACGCTGGGGCGTCTGACCGGGTTTGAGGATATACTCAAACTCAATACGCTGATTCAGGAGCTGGATGAAGAAAATAACACTTTTGAAGTACCTTTTGCGCAAATCCACTATTTCCGACATCTATTGCGGCATTGGCGCGGGGCATTGCCGCCGGCTCTGTGTGCGGGGAGTGCTGCAACTGATCCGGAGGCGGCGGCCACGAGTGCCAAACATATTTTCAAGGCCGAATTGCGCAGTTATCAGGTTCAGGGCGTCAAATGGCTGTGCAAGATGTTGAGCAACAACTTCAACGTGATCCTGGCTGACGAAATGGGGCTGGGCAAAACGGTTCAGGCGTTGGGTGCTTACAACGAACTGCGCGGGCGATCCACGGCGCCCTCGCTGGTGATCTGTCCGGCCAGTCTGGTCGAAAACTGGTCGCGGGAGTGCAGTAAATTTTTGAGCGATTGCAAGGTTGGTGTACTCTATGGCAAAAGCCGCAATCAGGTGGCTAAATCGCTGACCGGCTGCGATCTGATCATTACCAGTTATACCATGGCGCGGCGGGAGTTGGCCAAATTGAGCAAAGTATTGTTTAATCTGGTAATATTGGACGAAGCGCAGCATATCAAAAATCCCGGCACGGCCAACGCGCACTCCTGCAAGAGCATAAAGGCGCAGCATAAGCTGGTGCTGACAGGTACGCCATTGGAAAATTCACCGGAAGATTTGTGGAGCATTTTTGATTTTCTGCACCCCGGTTTGCTGGGTAGTTTTGCTGCATTCCGGCGCGAATATATGAATATAGCCGGGAGCGAAGCCTTGCGCAACGATCTGGCGGCCCGTACCGCGCCGTTTATCTTGCGGCGGGTCAAAAGCTCGGTAGCTCCGGAATTGCCGCCGCGGGAAGAAGTCCGGATATTTTGTTCCATGGAGCCGGAACAGAAAAAACTTTACGACGAACTTTTGCAGCAGGGGCGGGACTCGTTGGCCGAGCTGGAACGCGCCGACGGCAAACCGCAGCGCGGCAATATGCAAATCCTGACCACGTTGTTGCGGCTGCGCCAGATCTGCTGCCACCCGCAGCTGCTGGAGGAATATCAGGACGCTGCGGAAGTACCCTCGGCCAAGTTCGAACTGATGCAGGAATTGCTGCTGGAACATATCGACAGCGGTCATAAGGTTTTGCTGTTCAGTCAGTTTACTTCGCTTTTGGCACTGGTGCGTCAATATTTGGAAACTGCGGATATAAAATACTCTTATCTGGACGGAACCACCCGCAACCGGCAGGAGGTGGTTGATGAATTCAACAATTCGCCGGATATCGGCGTATTTCTGTTGAGCCTCAAAGCCGGCGGTACCGGTTTGAATCTGACCTCGGCCGACACGGTAATGATCTACGACCCGTGGTGGAATCCGGCAACTGAACTGCAGGCCGCAGACCGTACCCACCGGATCGGTCAGACCCGGCCGGTGCGCTCGCTCAAGCTGCTGGTCAAGGATTCGGTGGAAGAAAAGATCCTGGAACTTCAGGAACGCAAGCGCGATGTTTTTGATGCGGTGGTGGATAACCCGGCACTGGCGATGGAAAAATTTTCCATCGAGGACTTGAAATACCTTTTGAGCTGAACGGCTTTGCTTTGCACGACCGGCAGTGTGATTCAAGCGTCTTTTGATGAAAAAGTTATCGTGTGAAAGTGGAAAAAAATCACTCTTGTGATATATTAAAATGAAATTTTTTTTAATACATTTCAGCGGGAGCATAAGGGAGTTATGAAGCGTATTGCCTTGTGTGTGGGGATCGACGGCTACAGCAACGGTATTGTGCCGCTTTCTTGCGCCAAAAATGATGCCGGGCGGGTCTATCAGCAGCTTTTAGCCGAGTTTGACGAAGTCAAATATCTGCACGATTTCAACGCCAGTCAGAATAATATCATCAGCGAAACTTCAGCTATAGCCAAACGTCTTGAACCGGGCGATATTTTTCTTTTTTACTTTTCCGGGCATGGCATGGAAATGGCCGGCAGCCACCTGCTGTTGAGTTCCGCCGCCCAGGCCGCCTTGCTGAACACCGGGTTCGGTACGGTGAATATGTCGGCGCTGAATACTTTGACCGCCAAGCCGGGCGTGCATCGGCTTTTTATACTTGACTGCTGCCGCAACGAACTTTTCACCGGTGCCAAAGGCAGCAACGTGTGCCGGAAGAGCCGCGGGGTGGCTATGGAAAAACTTATCCGCGAAAGCACCGGCAAAAGTGTGATTCAGCCGCTGATCCTCAACAGTTGTGCCGCCGGGGAGTGTTCGTGGGAAGATGAGCGCCGCCAGCAGGGGTATTTTACCGGCGCATTGCTGGAAGCTGTGGCGGACCGCACAGTCAACAACTTCAAAGTATTTGCCGATAAACTGCAAGCATATTTGCACAACATGCCCACCCCGCAGAAACAGAGTGTTTGCTGGAACGGCAATTTGAGCGAGTGGAACGATGTTGTGCTGTTCAAAAGCTGGTCGGCCAAGCCGGTGCCGCCTCCGGTTTCGAATCCGGAAGTGAACCCGGTTGCCGCGAATGATAAAACGCAAACTAAACGCAACTGGGGCGTGTATGGCATGTTGTTGCTGCTGCTGGGCGCGCTGATACTGGCTGCTGTGATGTTTGGTATGCTGTTGAGAAAAGGCGGTTCGGAAAAACCTGCGGTTGACCGACCAGTTGCCGAAGATGTTAAAGGTTTGGAGCAGTGGCAGTGGCTGCTTGCCCCTCCTGAACCGGATAAGCCGTCGCAGACGGTCGAAGCCGACTACCGGAATGGTTACAAGCTTTATAAAGAAAAAAATTATATCGAAGCCATGGTGATGTTTAAAGTAGCTGCTGAACAGAAATATCCGGCTGCTTACTATTGTCTGGGCGAAATGTACAATAATGGCTACGGAGTGGCGCAGGATTTTGCTGAAGCTGCCAAATATTACAGCGAAGCCGTGGTGCTGCATCATACTTTGGCCAAGGTCCGGTTGGGAAAACTCTACCTTTATGGCCGTGGGGTTGAGCAGAATCAGAAATTGGCATTTGCGTTGTTCAAACAAGCCTATAAAGCTGGAGATCGTACGGCATGTTACTATTTGGGCCTTTGTTATGAATCCGGTTGGGGCGTGGAGCAGGATTCGGGCAAGGCTTTTGAAAATTATTTGATTTGTGTCCAAAGCGGTGTGGAAAAAGAAATCGAAGGAGCCTGTTCGTATAAGCTGGCAGTCTTTTTTGAAAAAGGTATCGGTATAAATCCCAATGCGGAAAAAGCGCGCGAACATATCCTTAAGGCGGTGAATCTCAATAATATCGATGCGCTCAAACTCATGGGCAGTTATCACGAAAATGGTACCGGTGGTTTCCAGAAAGATCTGGAAAAAGCTCTTGAGTATTATCGCAACGCGGCAAGCAGTAAATGCAGCAATTGTTCCGACGGAAAACTCAAAGATCCGGTCTGTCCGGTATGCAGCGGTTCCGGTAGGATCATCAAACCCTCGGCGGATGTGGAGCGCCTTGAAGCTGCGATCGCTGCCGGACGGCCGAAAAGCGACTATCAGCGGGGTGAAGAACTTTTTCAGCGCAAAGAGTATGCCAGGGCTATCGAGTATTTCAATAAAGCAGCAAATACCGGTGATGCCAAAAGT
>SUWA01000082.1 GCA_015061695.1 Lentisphaerota bacterium | reverse complement strand
TTTGACATGAAGAAAAACGAGCCGTTCCGCTCCGGCGGTGTAACTATTGACCCCTATGAATTCCGGTTTGATGTCAGCAAGCTGGTGAAAAAATCCGGCAATGTATTGGAAGTTATCCATGCCAAGCCCATGCCACGGCAAGCTCCGATGGCAGTTCAGATTTCGGGCAGCAGTGTTGTATCGCCCAAACTTTCGGAAAATACGGTTTTGAAACCGGCTCCCACCGGAGAATTGCCGCTGATAAAGCCCGTGCCGGCTTTGCCCCGACCGCTTTATCAAGCCCAACTCACCCCCGGCGGAGCATTGGAGATCATGCGCAACAACTCCCGTCAGACGGTACAGAGTTTCTACTCCACCCGGACCCCCGCCTGGGCGGTTCTGGCAGAAAAAAATACATCTGAAGAGTGGAAAAGTTTTGACATTCAAGCCAATATGCTCAAGGCAAGCACCGCAGAATTTGCGCTTGAACGCAAGATCGTCTGTTACAATGAGCAGATTTGCGTAATTGATAAAATCACCAACCTGACGCAGGATCTCCTGCCGGTAATGTACCGCCATGAGTGGCAGGGCTTTCCGCAAGGCGAGTTCCGGGCGGCAGGCTATGTGGTCAATTCCGGCAGTTATTTAGTGCAAAGCGGTGAACACCCCGTAGCAGCCATGCTGGGCGGCGATCAAAGCGGAGCGATCTGCGCCGAAGATGATTTGAGTCGCGCACAAGCATTGCTGTTCCGTCACGGCAACATCATCGGTTTGGAAAACCGCTATCTGGTGCTGACCCCGGGCCGGAGTGTGGAAATCGAATACAGCTTTTATCCGCTGGAAAAACCGGATTATTTTCTGCTGATCAACCGTATCCGCCGTCATTGGCAGGTCAATTTTACCATTGAATCCGGCGGTGCGTTTGTGCCGGCCCGCCAATTGGCCAGATTGAACGATACGATGCTCAAAAATTTTATCGAAGGGAAAAGTCTGGAAAAAGGCTATCACATGGACGACGTGCCGGTGATCAATAAAATAGTTACACACGGCAGCCGGTTCAAAGAAATCAACATGGAGCAATCGCGCATCTTCCGGCAACGCTTGAAAAAACTTTATCCGGAAGCTAAAAGTTCTATTTATTTTCATTGCTTTATAGCCAACGGGGCCCGTGACCGCGAGGAATTTGCCGCTGATGCAATAAAAACTGCTGACGGGATTCAATGCGATTATGCCGGCGGCAATTATCCTATATTTTTGCCGGTGGAAGGCAGTGCATTTGCCCGGCGGCAGGAAGAATTGCTCGAAGCGCGCTATGCGTTGGGGATCGAAGGGATCTTCTGGGATGAAATGGCATACAGCATGTACAAATATGATTACAATCAGGATCATTGGGATGGCTGTTCGGCTCAAATAGACCCCAAGACCCATAGAATCACCCGCAAGATCACCAATGTAACACTGGCAACATTGCCCTGGCGCGAAAAAATTGCCCGCAAGATAATGCAGCGCGGCAACCTTATCGGCAACGGTGCCCCGCAGACCCGGACTTTCAGTAAACTGCATTTTCCCAGATTTGTGGAAACCGGGTCCATAAGCAATCTGGTACTGGCACAGCTGTATACGCCTATAGCATTGGGCGACCACCTTTCGGAACGCAACGAGTTCGATGCTTACCGCAATATGGTCAAAGGTCTGGATTATGGTGCGCTGTATTTTTACTACCGTGCTGAAATCACACCCACCCATAAGACTTTGACGGCTTATATGTATCCGATAACTCCGCTGGAGATCAACAAAGGCTATATTATCGGCAAAGAACGGATCCTGACCAACCGCAGCGGTATTTTCAGCTGGGGCGATAAGTGCCAGGTGGAAATACACGTTTTCAACCGCGAAGGGCTGGAAGAAAAGTATCCGGTCAAAGTTTTTGAAAAAGACAACGCTACAAATATTGAAATAAGAATTCCGGAAGGCTACAGCGCCGCAGTGATCCGCAAATGATCATTGCCGCATGTTTTTGACAGAACACATGCCATTGGCCCTGACCCGTCTTCGCATTGCTACGCCGCGGCAAGCCGGGCTTTGCGGCGTTCCGCCGCATGAGCTGTTGGCTGGCTATATTGTTCATAATACCAAGCGGGGGTGTTGCAAAACTGTTTTGCAACAGCCCCGCTTGTTTTGCCTTGCGCTCCGGCGCCGGGCGTACCGCCTGGCAGACAGCAGTCGTTAAGCCGCACCACAATATATTGTGTTTACCCTCAACGCCGTAATAAGCCTTGAACTCAAGACTTCCGGGGCTGCGGACTATTCAAAAAAATTCTTCACCTCAAACTCTTTTTCAAGGGGCTTTTTTTGACAAAAAAGCACCTTTTAGATTTGCATTTGCGGTTTGCAGGGTTATATTATCACCTTACAAGATATTGTGTTTAACTGAAAAACCCCACCTACATATTGTGGTAAAAGACATAAGGGAGTGGTATTCAATGCGTTTCGGCTTACAAAAGCTCACTTTGCTGGATTTTCCCGGCTGCGTGGCTTGTACAGTCTTCAGCAAGGGGTGCAATTTTGCCTGTCCCTTTTGCCACAATGCATCGCTGGTGAAGGGCAACGGCGAACTGCCTTACGAGCCACAAGATATAGTGGAGTTTTTGAAAAAGCGAACCGGGATTCTGGATGGCGTTTGTTTCACCGGCGGCGAACCTTTGATGTGCGGCGAAGTGCTGACTCTGGCTGCCGAAGCCAAACAGCTGGGGTATAAAGTCAAGCTGGATACCAACGGATCGTTTCCGGAGCGTTTGAAAGAAGCAGTTGACAAAAAGCTCGTAGACTATGTGGCCATGGATATAAAGAGTTCGCAGGCAAATTATGCGGCTGTCTGCGGCAACGATTCGGTGCTGGATGCGGTCAAAGAGAGTGTGGAACTGCTCAAAAGCAATGTAGTAGAATTTGAGTTCCGTACCACGGTGGCCGGTTCGCTGCATACGGTCGGCGATTTTGCCGCTATCGGGCAATGGATCGGCGCGGTCAAGCACTATTTTCTGCAGCCGTTTGCGGATTCCGGCGATATTTTAAGCGGCGATGCCGCCAGCTACGCTGTCAGCGACCGGTTTGCACAAGATTGTCTGGCGGAGGCAAAAAAATGGATTCCGTCGGCAGCGCTCCGCGGCCGCTGAACGTTGTTTTTTCAGAAGTGATCGAGAAAGTGTTTTAAGTATATTATTGTCTAAAAAAAAGGAAAACAGGGGAAAGCTATGTATCAGGTACAAAAGCGTAACGGCAAAAACATCGATTTTGATCTTTCCAAGATCTCCAATGCCATCAAGATGGCGTTCGAGGCGCAGGAAAAACAGTACAACCAGTCGATCATCGACTTTATTGCCCTCAAGGTAACGGCGGATTTTGAGCCGAAAATCAAAGAGGGTCTGGTGTCGGTCGAAGATATTCAGGACAGCGTGGAATCGGTGTTGGTTCAGGCCGGTTATGCCGATGTGGCCAAAGCCTACATCCTCTACCGCCGCCAGCGCGAAAAACTGCGCAATACCGAATCGACCATCCTCGACTTCAAAAAGACCGTGGACGATTATGTAAAAATCAACGACTGGCGCGTCAAAGAAAACTCCACAGTTACTTACTCGGTGGGCGGTTTGATCCTTTCCAACAGCGGCGCTATCACCGCCAATTACTGGCTCTCGGAAATTTACGATGACGAGATCGGCAACGCTCACCGCAACGCGGATATCCATCTGCACGACCTCTCTATGCTCACGGGTTACTGCGCGGGCTGGTCGCTCAAACAGCTGATTCAGGAAGGTCTGGGCGGCGTACCGGGCAAGATCACCAGCGCCCCGGCTTCGCATCTGGCCACGCTCTGCAATCAGATGGTCAACTTCCTCGGCATCATGCAGAACGAATGGGCCGGCGCGCAGGCATTCAGCAGTTTCGATACTTACCTTGCCCCGTTTGTCAAGGTGGACAATCTGGACTACAGTCAGGTCAAAAAGTGCATCGAATCCTTTATTTTCGGTGTTAACACTCCGTCGCGCTGGGGTACGCAAGCGCCGTTCAGCAACATTACGCTGGACTGGACGGTCCCTGCCGACCTGGCCGAACAGAACTGTATCGTCGGCGGCAAGGAAATGGATTTCAAGTACAAAGACTGCAAAAAAGAAATGGATATGGTCAACCGCGCCTTTATCGAAACCATGATCGAAGGCGACGCGCAGGGCCGCGGTTTCCAGTACCCGATCCCGACCTACAGCATCACCTCTGACTTTGACTGGAGCGAAACCGAAAACAACAAGCTGCTCTTCGAAATGACCAGCAAATACGGTACGCCCTACTTCTCCAACTACGTCAACAGCGATATGGAACCCAGCGACATCCGCAGTATGTGCTGCCGTCTGCGTCTGGACTTGCGCGAACTGCGCAAAAAATCCGGCGGTTACTTCGGTTCGGGCGAAAGCACCGGTTCGATCGGGGTGGTAACGATCAATATGCCCCGTATTGCCTATCTGGCCGAAGACCAGGCGGACTTCTACGAACGTTTGGATCACATGATGGATATTTCGGCCCGGAGCTTGAAGATCAAGCGCGGAGTTATTTCCAAGCTGCTGGATGAAGGTCTGTACCCCTACACCCGCCGCTATCTGGGGAAATTCAACAATCACTTTTCCACCATCGGTCTGGTGGGGATGAACGAAGTCGGCTTGAACGCCAAGTGGCTGAAAAAAGATCTGACGCACAAGGAAACGCAGGAATTTGTCAAAGAAGTACTCAACCACATGCGCGACCGTCTTTCGGATTATCAGGAACAGTACGGCGACTTGTACAATCTGGAAGCCACTCCGGCGGAATCCACGTCTTACCGTCTGGCCAAGCACGACAAAAACCGTTTCGGCGATATAATCACGGCCTCCGGCGACTGCGGCACGCCTTACTACACCAACAGTTCGCATCTGCCGGTGAACTTTACGGAAGATATTTTTGCGGCGCTGGATATTCAGGATGAATTGCAGACGCTCTACACCTCCGGTACCGTTTTCCACGCCTTCCTCGGCGAAAAACTCCCGGATTGGAAAGCGGCGGCCAATCTGGTGCGCAAAATCGCGGAAAATTACCGGTTGCCCTACTACACCATGTCGCCGACTTACTCTATCTGTCAGAAGCACGGCTACATCGCCGGCGAAGCATTCAAATGCCCCGTCTGCGAGAGCAAGACCGAAGTTTACAGCCGCATCACCGGCTACTACCGCCCGGTGCAGAATTGGAACGACGGCAAGAGTCAGGAATATAAAGACCGCAAGGTTTACAATGCCTCCATGGCGCTTTCCAAAGAATTTGAACTGCAGGCCGAAAAGCTCCCCGTCGAAGCCCGCAAGCTCGAAGCTGTACCCAATGTGGACGAAAAGCTGATCCTGTTCACCACCACGACCTGCCCCAAATGCCCGACGGCCAAGAGCTTTTTGGATAAATCAGCGCGGGAATACACGGTCGTAGTATCCGATCAGGAACGCGAAACCGCCACCAGATACGGCATCCGTCAGGCGCCGACACTGGTGGTCCAGCGCGGCGAAGAGTTCGAAAAATATGTGGACTTGAGCGAAATCCGCAAATATATCGAAGCCCGCTGATATTTGCTCTTAATTAAATCTTGAAACCGGGGCCGCTGCCAAACGTAAAGTTGGCAGCGGCCCCGGCTTTTCTGATGCATAAGAAGAATATCAGGCTGAAAAACAACTCAATGTTGAAAAAATCAGGAATAGTGCTATATTACTTACTGTATTCTATAGACCATATTAGGATACATACAGCCGTGAAACGCGGTTGTTTCACGGTTGGGAAATTTCCACAAAATCGTAAAACTTGCAGGAGAAAAAAATGAGTTTCGTTGGAAATTTGTTGTGGTTCGTGTTTGGTGGTGGAATCTTCTACGGGACACTATGGGTTCTGGCCGGCTGTCTGTGGAGTATCACAATCATCGGTATTCCGATCGGCATTGCCTGTTTTCGCGTGGCATCCTTTGCGTATCTGCCATTCGGCAAGGCGTTGGTGCCGGCGGAAATCGTCGGTGAAAAAGCGGTTGCCGGTTCCGGAATAGTCAACGTTATCTGGTGTATCTTTTCCGGATTGTGGCTTTCCATCGCCCATGTACTCACCGGTTTGGGCTATTGCTGCACCATTATTCTGATCCCCTTTGGTCTGGCACACTTCAAGATTGCCCAGGCGGCCTTTGCTCCGCTGGGCAAACGCATTGTGAGATCTGAAATGGCCAAAGCCGCCTATGCCGCAGCAGCGCAAGCAAAAATTGCAGCCGCCACCGGCCAGATGATGCAGCCCGGCATCATGCCGCAACAAGCTGTCATGCCGCAACAACCTGTTATGCCGCAGAATAACGTTCAGCAGTAAAAAACAGCCTGTTTTCATCCCGCTTTCTTCCGGAAAGCGGGATTTTTTATATTACTTTAGCGTAAAAAACTACCGGCTGAGCCGGTATGTTGCCGAAATAGCTTTAGTTTCAAATATTTTACTAGCAAATGCGTGTTATCTGAAAGTTGCGACGATGAAAGAAAAAGTTTATGAATTTGTGAGGAGCATTCCTCGGGGAAAGGTTGCCACTTATGGGCAAATCGCTTTGCATCTGGGGAATCGGAACTTTGCCCGGGTGGTGGGTAATATTCTTCATTGCAATCCTGATCCGGAGCATATTCCTTGCCACCGGGTAGTCAATGCCCAAGGGCGGCTTTCCCGATCATATGCATTTGGCGGTATTGAGGCTCAAAGAGGTCTGCTGGAATCCGAAGGTGTCGTTTTCAAAAATGATCTGGTTGTCGATTTGAGCGTATCTCAAATGATTTTGGAAAAATTCTGACTTGGTTTCTGCCGGAAAGTTGTACAAAAGTTGCACAAACTGGATTGTTTTCCCGAAAAAACGATTTACGGGGTGCAATCACGATTAAAAACCATCCTTGGCGTAAAATCTTGTTACTTGGTGTTGTTCAATGAGTTATAAAAACTCATTCTCCGAAGGACATGGCACGCAGTCCCAGAGAAAAACAGAGAATCAGAGACTCCTTCGCCGAGGCTACGGAGTCCAGGGAGATATTTAGAGAATTTGGCTATTTTGTAAATCCCTCTGACACAGGGGGATTTACGGCACAAAAAAAGCCAGTCGGGTGACTGGCTGAAATTCATTTGGTAGCGGGGAGTGGAATCGAACCACTGACCTTCAGGTTATGAGCCTGATAAGCTACCACTGCTCTACCCCGCATTATTGTTCTATAATATAGCATCTGTTATGCCGGTTGTCAAATTTTTTTATTGTTTTTTATAGATATTTAATAACTTTACAGATATTACATGATTTTTTTAACTGTTTTTTCTGTTCAAGTATGCGTAAACAGCTGTCGGGGGGAGAATATATGCGCTGGCTTGAGATTTTTATGAAAATATATTGCCGGGAGGGTTTTGTCAAGCCTGCGGGTGGAAAAAAAGCCGTACCGGTGGTATATTATACGGCAGAATGTGATCGAAAGGTCTTGGTTTTATGAAATTTTATAATTCATGCTTCGAAGCCATGCAATCGCTGGGGCTGAAAATGCCGGCAGCTCTCCGCGAGGTCGAAGCTCTTTATCCGGTATATCTGAACAGTTATTATTTAAATTTGATCGAACCGGAAGACTGGCAGCGCGATCCGATCGCTCTGCAGGCGTTGCCGCGCGTGGAAGAATTAAGCGATGTAACTTCCAGCATGGATCCGCTGGCCGAAGAAGCGCAAATGCCGACGCCCAAACTGATCCACCGTTTTCGCGACCGGGTGGTGTTGCTGGTTACGGGCAAATGCGCCATGCGATGCCGGTTCTGTTTCCGCAAACGCGAGTGGACGGGCGGAGATAATTTGAGCGATTTAAGCGATGCAGAATTAGCTGGGGCCGTAAAATATTTGAGCGAACACCCCGAAATCCGCGAAGTGCTGGTTTCCGGCGGCGATGCGCTGATGCTGCCGCCGGAGCGGCTGAAGCAGATACTTCTGACGCTGAAAAATATTCCTTCGATCGATATAATCCGCGTTGCCAGCCGGATCCCGGTGGTCTGGCCGCAGCGTTTGACGGATGAAATGGCCGAAATGCTGGGCTCGATCCCCGGCTTGTGGTTTGCCACGCACTTCAACCACCCGCGCGAACTGACCGATGAGGCTTTGGCGGCCTGCAAAAAACTGGTTCGCGCCGGAGTACCGGTATTCAATCAGACGGTGCTGCTGAAAGGTGTCAACGATGATGCGGAAGTGCTGGAAACGCTGTTCCGGACTCTGGTGGCCAACCGGGTCAAACCGCATTATCTCTTTCATGTTGATCCGGTGCGGGGCGTGCGCCATTTTGCTACCGGGATCGAATGCGGGTTGAAAATCTTGCGTACCTTCCGCAGCCGGCTTTCTTCATTGGCAGTGCCGACTTTTGCGATCGATCTGCCGGAGGGCGGCGGCAAAGTTGCGCTGCAGCCGGAGTACCGCCAGAACGGACTTTTTCCGGATATAAAAAATCAGCGCTGGATCGACTACGATACCGATTTCAAGGCCTGAAATAAACCGTTTCCCGGATATTATTTATTACCGGAAAATAAAAAAATGCTTTTTGCACATCGGCAAAAAGCATTTTTTTGTTTAACCGCAATCAGCGATTTTTTCAGTCGCGGTAGAACGCTACATCCGGCCAACCGAGATCTTCCCATTCATTTTCGCTCATAGCTTTGGCACTGCCGTCACCCATGGAGGCGTTGGCGTTTTTGCCATGAACCAGGTGAACTTTTTCGCTACCGTTGACACCGGAGGCACTGCGGTTGACGTAGTACCAGGCCACCTTCTGGTCGGGGTGATAGCTGTCCATATACAGAGTAATGTCGCCGGGGGAGAGTTTTTCGCCGGTATTGGTGTTGTCGCGGGTAACGGGGTAGCCGGTGCCATTGGCCCAGGCTTTGGGGGTGTTGGTCATAGTCCAGCTGCTGGTCCAGGAGCCGATACGCCACATGCCGTAACCCCAGTTGTTTTTGTCGCCGTCAGTGGTAAAGGCCGGAACGGTTTCCGAGGGGCAGACCATGATCCCGAGTTTACCGGCGCCGGGGGCAGGCAGATAGCCGCCTTCCACCAGAAAACGCTTCCAGTTCCAACCGGTGTTGCCGCAACCTTTGGTTGCGTCACCGTCATAAACATGCGGAGTGTAATCCTTGTTGGAATCGGCGTACATACGGACAGCCAGACCGATGTTTTTAAGATTGCTGATACAGCTTGCACTGCGGGCGCGTTCGCGCGCGGCCGAAAGTGCGGGCAGCAGCATGGCCGCCAGAATGGCGATGATGGCGATTACCACAGTAACAACCATCATAATGAAAAACAACCTTAAAACAACACGAGGAAGCAGAAATGAAAAAACAATTCACCCTCATCGAACTCTTGGTAATAGTATACATCAATTCAAAAGTGTTGTCAAGGATAAAACCGGATATATTACCCCAAAAACAACTGTTTTTTCAAATTTTTTCTGCAGCTTGAAAAAAAAACTGCGGCAACTTGAAAAAATTGCCGCAGTTGAAGATTTTTTGTGCCTTATTTGACCCGGTCGATAACAGCTATTTCGCCGTAGTTGATCCGCACTTGCGTAACGGTTTTGCCGTTTTTGACAATACTTTTGAAATTTGCGGGAATGCGGCGGCCTTCAAAGTTATAAAGTCTGACCGTTACCGGATCGCTGTCGCCAAAGCTGAAATCTCCGCTGATGGCGGTAATGATCTTGTTGGTGCCCAGAACATAGCCGCGGCCCAGTTCGTCGATGGCAATGGGGTAAGCGGCTGTATCCGGGCAGTCGACCCAGGGGTAGGGGAAGTCATATTCCTGCGGCACCACTCCCAGATAGAGCGCACTCAAAAACTGCATGGGTACGCTCCGGTAGGTGCGCTGCAGCGAGTTGGGCACCGGCGCAAAGTAGTTGCGCGCCACATGGCAAAGACTGCCGGCTTCGCCGAAGCGCATGGGGATAAGATCTTTAAGCGCTTCGCGGGTGGTGCGGGTGTAGAAACTGCGGTTGCCCACCACCGGTATCTTGCGGTCGATGACGATGTAGCGCATAAGGTCGATGATATAATCCTGCGAAAGCAGCTGATACGACGCTTTCTGACGGCCCAGCAGTTTGGTTTTGGGATTTATGTCGCCGCTGATACCGTCGGTGCGGACGTAGGTGTAATAGGCGTTGGCACCTTCCAGATAATCAAAGAACAACCCGTCGCACTTCCAGTCGTCAATGGCAATATCCACCAGCTGACGCAAGCCTTTGCCGGGGCCGTTGTCTTTGGTCAGGATAAAGTAGCGGTAGCCGCATTCGGTAAGTTTTACCCCGCTGCCGTTGATCACGATCCAATCTTTGAAGAGTTCATCGTCAAGGTGGTCGGGGTGATTACTGGCATAAGGCGCCATGACTGCGTAATAGATCGGTACTTTTTTCTTGAGCGGGTACTCTTTACGCAGTAACTCAAACAATTCTTTGCGGTGGGCCAGCATCTCTTTGTCCTGGGTTACCGCCCAACCCCATTTGCAATAGGTTACATTGTTGACTTTGCTGGCAAAATGGTTGATATAGATTTGGCCGATGGCATCTTCGTAGCTCTGCCAGCGTTTGCTCAAGCGGGGGAGCTGGTCTTTGCTCCAGAGCATGGCGCGTTTGCCTTTGGCAGTTTCGATGCCATTGAGTTTCCAGTTATCGCGGGCGTTGTTGATAAAGGTGAACATGTCGCCATTTTCCACCGGATAGATCTCAAATTCCAGCGTTACGCTCTTTTTCGGCTGCAGCACCAGCGAGGGATCGCTCAAACCGCAAACATTGCCGTTTACATAAGTAAGTGCCTGAAATTGCAGAATATCGTCGTTCGGTACGATCGCACAGCCGCCATTGCCGCAAGCCATAAAGACCGAAGCATTTTCCGGTGAGTGGATCTGGGTGTGGGTCTTGACCGGCAAGCCGTTGACCATAAAAGCGTTGGCTTTGCCTTTTGCCGGGAGCAGCCGGTTGCGGATGATTACACCAATGGGCTGGTCGGCAAGGCTGGTGAGCGTATCTTTTACGCTTATACAGTTGGCGTGTCTGGTGATCTGGCGCTTGATGGTGTAGAACTTGCCGCCGGCATTGACCTCGGTGCTGGTGCCGTTGACTTGAACAGATAAGGTGAATTCTTTTTCGGCTTTTTCCCGATGACTGATCCCCAGCGAGTTATATCCGCCGTGGGGGTACGAGAAAAAAGTATCCACATGATAAACATTATTGCCGGATTTAATGATGATCTTGCCGGTTTTATCCACATTGTAAGTAAAGTTTTCGGCCGTATTCTTGCGCGGCTCGATATAGCGTGGATTTTTGTTCAGCTCTTTGAGTTCAGTTACCCACCATTCTTCGGCCGGGGAGGGCTGATGGGCGGTGCTGAAAACTTTGACGTTGCTGATACTCATCGGGATCGGGGTGTTGTCGTGGAAAAGTTTGTGGACTTCTTCCGGCTGACCGTTGCAGAATGTCAGCGTGTTTTTGCCCGGTTTTACATAGGGCGAAATATCAAAACGGAAAGTCGTACCGTTCCACAACTGGGGGCGGTATTGGCATTTGTCGCTCTGCGCGGCAGCCAGACTGGGAGCATACAGGAGATAAAAACGGTTGTAGCGCCAGTGGAAACTGATCGAACTCATGCCGTTGTTGCGCAAAAACATTTCCGGCACATTCAACAGCTGTTTGCCGCCGATGGTTTTACCGTTGACCATTACCGACATGCAGCAATCGTAACCGGAGTAGCGTTTGAACTTGAGGTAGCCGTCAAATTCAAGATTGATAAACTTGCCTTCCGGCAGTTTTTCCGGGAGCGTGAACTCCACAGTCTTTTGCTGTTTGCCGGCAATTAAAAGTTCCTGATTGGCAAGCGTTTGGCTGATTTGCTCCGCACCAGCGAGTGATGCGGCAAACAGCAGTATCAGCGCAGACAGAATTCTGTTCATCGTTTTGCTCCTTTGTAATTGTTGGTTGCGGATTTTATTTTTTTATTTGCCTTTGAATTAAGATAACCCTTTTTTATAAAATTAAAATAGCATTTTTATAGAATTTTTTACCATTTTAGAGAAAAATATTTTTTATTGTGATTTAAAAACGATATAAAAGGGGGGCAAAACTATTCAGAGTTTTACAACACAATGAAGCTCGCCAACAGCTCATGCGGCGGAACGCCGCACAGCCCGGTCAGGGCCGCGAACGCATGAGAGGGTATTCTGCAGGATAAATTCCTGCAGAACGAGCAGCTTGCCTGCGAAGCCGAACGGAGTTGAGCGAAGCTCCCGGCGTTTGAGGGAACTTTTGCGG
>SUWA01000002.1 GCA_015061695.1 Lentisphaerota bacterium | reverse complement strand
TTGTAATTGGGCGCACAGTTGGCGGCTTTGTTGACAAACAAAAGAAAATGCGGCGGCGTGTGGTTGGTCATCGTCGCATAATAGAGCTTCAGCGGCGATACCCCCACCACCGGCGGCGAAAGACGTTCAAACG
The DNA here is from genome assembly GCA_015061695.1 of Lentisphaerota bacterium. Classification (GTDB taxonomy): domain Bacteria; phylum Verrucomicrobiota; class Lentisphaeria; order Victivallales; family Victivallaceae; genus SIG78. The sequence goes on along the minus strand of SUWA01000002.1, from coordinate 74,779 downwards.
CATCCAATATCACCCGGTTGACCAGCGCTGTGGAAGGACGCAGTTCCAACTGTTCGGCCACAGTGGAGATCATGTCCAGCAGCGTGTTCAGGTGCAGACGTTTGGCCGCACTGGTGAATACCACCGGCGCATAGCTCAACCCCGGCAGATCGTTGCGCAGCATCTTGTGCAGTTCTTTGAGCTTGGCTTCGCCGGCGCAAAGGTCGTATTTGTTAGCCACGATGATACAGGGTTTGTGGTTGCGTTCGATCATACCGGCGATGCGGCGATCCTGGGCGGTAATGCCGTTTTCGCCGGCTTCGACGGTCATAATGACCAGTTCGGAGTGTTCGATGGCCGATTCCGAACGCATAACGCTGAATTTCTCCACCGCGTCATGCACTTTGCCGGTTTTGCGCAAGCCGGCAGTATCCACCAGAATGGCGGGGCGTTCTTCGCCGTGGAACTTGATCGAAAAGTCAATATCCACTGCATCGCGGGTAGTTCCGGCAATATCGCTGGTGATAACGCGTTCTTCGCCCAGCAGTGCATTGATCAAACTGGATTTGCCGACATTGGGACGGCCCACAATGGCAATGCGCAGCGGTTTGACCGTTTCTTCAGCATTTTCCTGTTCGCTGTCTGCAAAAATATCTTTACTTTTGCGGGTAGGGGCAGTTACTTTCAACTCGTCCGGCAAAAGATCAAAGACTTTTTCCAGCAGATTATCTATACCGTGTTTGTGCAGACAGGATACCGGCGCCAGATCGGCAAAACCCCATTTTTCAAACTCCACACTCTCTTCGGCCAAAGCCGGATTGTCGCTTTTATTTACAGCCACCACGATCGGTTTGCCGGTCGAACGCAGTTCTTCGGCCACCGATTCATCCATCGGCACAACGCCCTGCTGGACATTGACCACCATGATCAACGCATCAGCATCGGCTACGGCCTGAAATACTTGCGAGGCAATGTGTTCATCCCACTTGTCGATGTTGCGCGAGGCCCCCATTGTCCCCAGCCCGCCGGTATCGATCAGCTGAAAATGCTGGCCGTGATAACTGCCGGTGGCGGCCACCCGGTCGCGGGTAACACCGCTCTGTTCGTGAACAATGGCCATGCGGCGGCCGATGATGCAGTTGAACAGCGAGGATTTACCCACATTGGGGCGCCCCACGATGGCGATTACCGGCTGGCGCGCCGGGTTGTTGTTGGCGGTCAAATCAGAATATTCACTCATAAAACAATATCTTTCCTGCTGATTACAAGCCCGGATCTTCCGGGTGTTGTTTGATATTTATATTCAATTCAAGTTCCTGATAAAAACCCGCTTCGCCCGGTTCGGCACGGCGGAACGGTTCTCTGGCCCGACTGCCCTGATAGACAAAGGGAACCGGCCGGGATGGAACACCTTCGGTTTTCAACGCCATGGATGTTTCGCCCGGCAGTATTGAAAATACAAAACTTGATTTGCTGCTGCGCAAAGATTGCAATACTGCCAATGTAAAATCACGCTGCAGCGGATTGCGGATCTTTACATCTTCCGGAGCAAGATTCCGGATTTCCAAAAGCGCACCTTCCGGGGTATTGGCGGTAAGTTTTGATTCTGCAATGTAGAGCTTGCTGTTACTTGAATCTATAAAGGTGTTGAGTTTGCCGCTTAATGGCATATCGCTGTATATATAGTTGAGATTCAAGCTGTTGAAGAAATTTCCCGCGTTGAGATTCCTGACTTCGAAATTCAATGGTATTGTAGTGTTGTCCGGCAGCGGCAATGGGGAAGATACTTCGTTGGAAAGTTTGAATGGGCTATCCATATATTTGCCTTGCCAGGAGGAAAGCAGCAATTTCCCGTCCGGCAGGATCGACAGGGTCAGGTCGTTATCCAGCAAAACAAACTTTTTCCAGCGCAGTTCCGATGCGTAAGTCTTGGCCGGCGCTATATTCAATTTTTTATCTTCAACGTTTACTTTCAGCCGGGTCGTTACTCCGGTGGCGGTCAGTGCATTGATTTGCCAATTGGAGTTGAGCGTATTGAACTGCAGAGTGATTTGATCGGACTGGCTGCTGCTGCGCTTTATATCTGCAGAAAAGCTGCACGAACCTTGTTTGGCAACTGCTTTGAACGGCAGCTCCAGATACCGCCCCGGCTCAAACGGCTCTTTTATCGCTGCTTCTGCCATGGTGATCTGCCAATGCTGTTCCGCCGGGTAGGGCGGCAGTTGGTAGTTGCCCTGAATGTTGATGGGGTGGCCGCCAAATTTACTGCTGTGCAGAACTCCGGAGATTTTCAGCTCGTGCTTGCCGGTATTTTGCAGCGAATCCGGCAACAGCATTATCTGGTGCAATGTTGCAGTCAAAGATCCTTCGTTCTGCTGGCGGTAGCGCAATTCTTCGGCACGCAATGTTCCGGTGGCGGCCGGCGCATCACTCCGGGCCGTGATCCGCCACGGCAGCGTAAAACTTGCCTGTCGCAACTCAATATCGCGTTGCGGGGTCATTATATAACCGGGCGCAAACTCGATTTGCCCGCTGGCTTCATCGTCTTTGAACATGTTTATATCAAGTTTCAAACAGGGGGTGAGAGCCGAAAAATAGTCGCCGCTGATATTGGCCCCATTGAGGGTGGCCGCTCCGCTCAATTGCATATTGCCGGTTGTATGATCTGCACTGCAGTTGAATTGCATCTGATCGCCGCTGAATTGCATGGCTTTGTATCTCCAGACCGGGTTTTTGACTTGACCGGAAATGGCAAGCTCTCCGCTGGGATTGCCGGCATGATACCGGACTTGCAGCTGCAGCCCGCCACCGCCGGCGGTTCCGTTGCCGAACAGATCTTCGCTGCTGTTCAAGCGCAGAGAGTCAAACTTCAACGTAAAAGACACTTTGTCAGATAAAAAATTGTCGCTGACTGCTGTACAGTTAAGAAAAATCCCGCTGAATTTGCCATACTCAAGCTGCATCCGGCGGCCGGTCAGAATAAACTTTTCCGGCAGTGAACCGTCAGTGGCAGTCTGACAGCTCACTTGCCCCTGTTCGCAATGCCGGATGCCGTAAAATGCCTGCGCAAAATCTGCCCGGGTGAATTTGAAGTTGATTTCATTAAGGTTGTTGCTGCGGGTGATTTCGAGTTGCGGGTTCGTTATATTGGCATTAGTGTTGTATGCACTTTCGGCGGCAAAACGCAACTTGCCGCTGGTAATATGTCCATTTTCGGATGTGCCATGTCCGCGCAAGGTAAGATTGTTCAGTTGGATCTTTTCCATGCCCGGAAAAGTGTGGAAGAATTTTTCGGATTCAAGAAACACACTGTTGATCTGCCACTGGTCAGTTTTGCTGCCGCGGGTCAGATAGAGGGTGCCGTTCCATACACCGGTTTCGGATTTACCGGCCGCGGTTTGGATCTCTCCGGCGGTTCCGTTGCCGATAAAGGCCAACTCAAGAGCGTTTTGCTGTGTATTGCGTAATGACAGATTGCCATTGAGTAACGGCGCTTTGAATTGACAGTCGGCAGTATTGACCGCTGCTTCATGCAGCTGGAATTCCAGTGTGTCCGCCGAAATTGGTGAGCGTTTACCGAAAGTTGCATCCAGCACCAGACTTCCGGACTGGGCGGTGAGCAGGGCATCTCCGGTTTGCAAATGCAATTTTTTGAACTCCAGAGTTTTCTGCAGTTTACCGTTGTTGCCGGTGCCGCTGGCTTTCAGGGCTATATTGACGGGGATAAGTTTCAGTCCCGCTTCGCCGGGCGCTTGAAATTCCAGATTATTTTCCGATAAGGTGATCGCAGAAGTGTTGCCCGTGAGCTTCCATTTACCGCTGATAGGATCCCACAAGCCCTGTACAGAATCGTAATTGGGGTTTACTTTCAGTATCGGATACTGCATGGCACTGCAAAATACATTGACAGCAGCTTGCCGCAGGTCGCAATCAGCCGAAAATTTCAGCAGAGACTTGCCGGGCGTTTGAGTTATGTTCAGGTTTTTTATATCCAGAATACCCACCGACTCCAGCAGCAGTTGCGGGATATACCAGGAAATCTGTTGAGCGTTTTTCTGGATTTTAATTGTAAACGTTTTTTTTACATCAAACTCGTGTTTGTACCATTTCAGTTTGCCGTTGGAACATACTGCTTCCAAGTTCAGGTTATTGATTTGCCAATCGTTCAGCGTGCCGCCGAAACGGTATTGACTATTGTTCAAATCGCCGGATCTGAATACCGACAGGAATTGCTGGGAACTCTGGCAGTTGCGCAAAAGTTTTTTCAAAACCGGTAAGCTCATGCTGCCTTCGCCGGTCAATGCAAAGCTGTTATCAACGAGGTCGGCAGAAAATGTAAACGTGCCGGACGTTTTAGCAGCAGCCTGTGACCATGCACACTTTATCTGCAAATGTTCCGGTTTGCTTTGACTGATATTGATTTTTACATCCGATTCATCCTTACCGTCAGCCGAAAACATTTTTCCATTGATTTCCAACGGAACCAGCAGCCCGCTTTCTGAATGCGGCAGCGCAGTCAGGAAATGTATGAATTCGTGTGCCGGAATATCATTGATAAGCTGTTTTTTCCAGTCATAAATGATCTTGACTTCAAAAATTTTTATCAATTTTACCGGCGGGGTACCGGAGTTATTGCCGTCTGTATCCAACGTCATTACCGCCCGGGGCGCCCTGAATAGTACTCTGTTGTCGGGGCCGAGTTCCAAATCATTCATGGTTATTTCGTTATAATTACCGCTGTTTACGCTTTTGGCCCGGATCGTATCCTGCTGGGGAGTCAGAAAGTTTTGCTCCAGATCGTGTTTCCAGCGATTCGGCTGGCTCCAGATGCAGAATCCGGTGATGGTTACTGCCAGCCACAATATTGCCGTCAGGGTCAGTGCAATAATTTCAGAGAGTTCAATCTTTTGTCCGTCAGTTCCGCAGTCGGGGCGGTCTGCATTGTATCCCGGCAGAAAACGGCAGCCATCGGGAGTGTAAGAGTGAACGCTCAACGCGGTGAACGGCTGATCTGTTTCGGACCGGTAATAGAGTTGTCCGTCCTGAAAAGCAAAACATTTTTTAGCAAAATCACGCACCACCAACGGCAGAATGATGTGGTCGCCGGTTATTTTGAGCCGGTTTTGCAGATCCAGTGCCAGCTTTTCCAGCTCGTCATTCCATCCGCCCCGGGGTTTTTTATCTGGCCGCCGATCACAGATGGCTTGCAGTTCTTCTACCGTAAAACCTTTCAGATCGACCGGCATACTTTGCGATATACCCAAAAGCAGACCTTTATCCATGTCTTTTTTGGCATCGGTAAAGGATTGGGCTATGATGACACTGCTTTTCAACTCTTTTTCACCGGCCAGCAGCGCCAGTTCGATCGGACGGTTGTGCAAGCCTGCATAGAGCCGGTTGCCCGATCCGTCGACCTTGCTCAAATCCCCCGGATGCACGTTCAGACAGGGGTAATCGTCGGTTATATTGCTTAAAGGTTCAAAGCCGGCCAGCACTGCAAAGTCGATTTCGTACTTTTTGAGTTGCTTGCGTAATTCATCGGTCCACATTGCGCGGACGGCGCGTCCTTCCGGCGTGGCCAGCGAAATAGTCGTCAGGCCGTGCTGCCGGTAGAATTCTCTTATATCCAGTGCGATCAACGGCAGGTTGTATTTGGCGGCGATTTCTGGAGCCCGGGATTTTTCCGGCGCATCAGTTACCAGCACTGCCGGTTCGGCGACAGCGCGCACCATATCCGATTCCAGTAACTTTTCCGCATTGGAACCGCCTCCTGAAAGAAATATGGCAAAACGGGGTTTACGTTCTTCCGGAACCGACCCCATGAATATATTTATATTTTTGATCGAACAATCCACTCAAAAAACCTTTCTTCAAAATGTCATCTATATAAAATGCTGTCAAAATGTAAAACTTCAAGTCCGAAAAGACAAAAAAATGCGCTTTAAAGGCTTTTTGATAAGAAAAAACGCAAAAAAAGCGCCATAATAGTGTTTTCAGGACTTGCAGAGTTCAGTTATTATGGTTATATTTATAAGGAATAATTATTGGCGTTGCCGGAAGTAACGGCATGGCAGCGTCTGAAACACGATCAGGATAAAAAACAAAAGTTTTTAATTTACAACATAAAAGAGGTGTACTATGAGAATTGGCAGTGCATTCGGCAAATTTGCGGCAGTGCTTACGGTTGGGATTATGGCAGTATCGGCGCAAGCCGACAGCTTCTGGGATTGGTGGACCCGTCCTTTCAAGGGCCCCGGCCGCAAGGTTTCCACGCTGGTTATTACCGGTAACTACAAGCGTCCGTTGGCATTGGCCCAGTTGATCCGTGCGGAAAGCCGTCAGCCCTATTTGTTGGTGCCTGCCCAGGAATCCGGACTGAAAGATGTGTTTTTCTGCCCGGTGAGTGAACGTACTCCGGCGGTGAAACTCCGCGCCGAAGATATTACCCGTTTCGTGCTTTTGCTCAATCCTGATAAAGTCATTGTGCTGGGCGATACCCGCTACGTTCCGGAAAACTATGTGCCGCAGCTGGATGGCCGTATTCCGATCGTTCGCATTGACTGCGATGATTGGAACCGCAGCGCCCAGATGCTCGGCTCGATGCTGGATTTGAACTATCTTGAACGCGATTACAAACGTATCGGTGCCAAACTTGATAAGGCCGAACTCTACCGTCCGCTGCCGACTCCGGCTGCGGCTGAAAAGAAAAACGAAGTTCCGGCTGCCGGGGAAGCTCCTGTCGCTCCGCAGGTGCCGGTGGCAGAAGAAGTTACGGTTGAACCGCCTGCAGTTGTTCAGCCCGATCCGGCTGACGGTACGGTAACTCCGGCCGGTGAAGTCAAAAAAGCAAACTGACCGCTCATTCGAGGCGCTTCCGGAAGGAACAATATATTTCCGGGAGCGCTCTTTTGTAATAAAGTAGTAATTTTTTACCCTGGGTGATTTATTATTTATGCTTAATTTGTTTAAAATCGCTGGTAATACGTTCAAGGAGTCGATCCGCGAGCCGATTTTTGCTTTGCTTTTGATGTGTTCGGTGCTGTTGATCGCCAATTTTCCGTTTGTTGCGATCTTTGTTTTTTACGATCAGGTCAAACTGGTGGTGGACAGTTCCATGGCAACGACCATGTTGTTCGGGTTGTTTGCTGCAGTGCTTTGTTCGAGCCATACTGTTTCGCGGGAAATGCGCGACGGTACAGTGCTGCTGCTCTTTTCCAAGCCGGTATTCCGGGCAACGTTTATATTGGGCAAGATCAGCGGGATCATGCTTTCGTCAATGCTGTTTGTGCTGGTTTGCAATGCGGCTTCGGTCGTGGCTACCTACATTGCCATTGATCCGTTCCGTGTGGACTGGGTGCTTTATTACGTTTTACTGGGGCTGGTGGTTTTGGGCGCCGGGGTCGGTATGGTAATGAACTTTGCCCGCGGCAGTTCTTTCCCGGCTATTCTGACACTCTTTATGACTGCTGCGCTGCCGCTGATGGCGATCTTTGTTATGATCTTTAAGGAAATCCCGCCGGAAGTGGTGTTGCGGGATCTGCTGTTGGCGTTTTGTCTGCTTTTCTTTGCCGTGGCGGCAATGGCTACCTTGAGCGTGGTGTTTGCCACCCGCTTGAATATGGTTTCCAATCTGGTGGTTTCCACGGCGCTTTTTGTAGCCGGCTTGATGTCAAGCTATCTGGTGCATCCGGTCAGCGGTAAACTCTTTGCCGGTTCCGGGGTGGGGACAGCGTTGCGGACTCTGCTTCATGCGCTGCTGCCGAACTGGCAGTTGTTCTGGCTGGCCGATGCGCTGGCGACCCGCAAAACGATTCCGTTGAGCTATGTCGGATTTGCCGCACTTTATGTGGTGCTGTACATCGGATTGTGTTCCATGTGGGCGGTCATGGTGTTTCAGGATAAGGAAATTGCCAAAGACTCCCGCTGACAGTTTGCTGCTCAAAGCGGTATAACAAAATGGGCTGTTGCAAAACTTTATTGCGACAACCCGTTTTGTATTTTGCCGGATCGGTTTATCAGTATAATATTTCCGAAATATCTTCCGCATCAGCTGCAATCATGACCAGCCGGTCAAAACCCAGCGCACTGCCGCTGCATGGCGGCAAGGCATTGCGGCGCAGTACATCGTTGAATGCAGCCGGTTCGCCGTATTCTGCTGCTCCGCGTTGCCGGCGGAACGCGCGGGAGGCCTCAAAACGCGCCAACTGTTCGGCTCCATTGGTCAGTTCGCCGTATGCGTTGGCCAGTTCCACTCCGGCAATATAAAGCTCCCAGCGTTCGGCCACTGTGGGATCAGTTGCCGACAATTGTGCCAGGCTGGCCCGGTTGGCCGGGTAGTCGGTAAGGTAGGTCAAGCGGCCATTGCCCAGATTGGGTTCGATATTACAGACCATCAGTTCGTCAAAACGATCCTGCCGGTCGGCTTCAAACATATCCATATTGGTGTAACGTTCAAACGCTTCAGCTACAGTTATGACTTCCGGTTCGGCGGTAAGATCAATTTGGGTGCCATGAAATGTCAAATGATCCTGGCCGACACTCTTTTTCAGGGCCGTGGTCAGCAGATCGGTTGTAAAAGTCATGAGTTCACGGTAAGAGCATTGCTGCATATAATACTCCAGCATGATGAACTCTTCGCGGTGTTTCCAACCGTGTTCATCAGCCCGGAAACACGGACCGAACTGATAAATGCGGTCAAAACCGTGAGCCAGCAGAACTTTCATTTCCAACTCCGGCGACGGCCGCAAAAACTTGCCGGCAGCTTCGATGCAGTCGATATATTCTTCCGGGGCAGGGCCGGCAATGCGCACCGGCGTTTCCACTTCCAGAAATCCCCGTTCGTCAAAAAAATCGCGCATCAGTTTTTTCAACTGCGCACGCAATCGCAGTTTGGATGCTGCCGGTATACGAAAAACCGTTCCGGAATCAGCTTCCGGAACGGTCAGATTGTGCTTGTTTTGCAACATAAGCAACCCGGAGTCGGATTACGCCTTGCTTACGCGTTCGGCATATTCACCGGTACGGGTATCAACTTTGACGGTATCGCCTTCGTTGATGAACAGCGGAACCATGATTTCGTAACCATTGTCCAACTTGGCCGGTTTCATGACGTTGGTGGCGGTATCGCCGCGGGCGCCGGGTTCAGTTTCGGCAATCACTTTTTCAATAAAGGTCGGCAGTGAGATTTCGATGGGCTGACCGTTGAAGAACAGGATCTTGCAGAGGCTGTCTTCGATCAGGAAGTAGGTCTGGTCGCCCAGAACTTCGGCATGGACACGGGTCTCTTCGTAGGTTTCAGCATCGCTGAAAACATACATATCGCCTTCGGCGTAGGAATAGTAAACTTCGCGTTCTTCCAGGTCGGGCTTTTCGATTTTATCAGTCGGACGGTAGGTTTTTTCCATACCGGCACCGTTGATCATGTTCTTCATCTTGCAGCGGTAAAGCGCGGTGCCTTTGCCCGGTTTGCAGAATTCAAATTCAGTAATTGCCCACGGGGCACCGTCGATCTGGATCTTCAGACCCTTTTTGAGGTCAGACGCATTGTACATAGTTAATAATCTCCATTGTTATTAAAGGCTTGTTTATAAAACTCATTCAAATACTATACACCCGTTTTTGATTTTTTTCAAGTCAGAATGGAAAAATCTATGTACATGCAGTATATTATATACGATTTTTTTATATGATATACCCAATCAGAGGTGTAAATGAGCAAGAAAAGCAACTATTTATCCGGAACTATCGGTTCGACCATGCTGAAGACGGCGCTGGCTATGCTGCCTGGCACGATCGCGGTATCCGGATACAATCTGGCAGATACATATTTTGTTTCTCAATTAGGTACACTGCCGCTGGCTGCCATGGGGTATACTTTCCCGGTGATCATGCTGATAAACTGTATATTTCATGGTTTGGGTGTCGGGGTCATGGCGACCGTGGCTCATGCGGTGGGCGGCAGCCGGCATAAAAAAGCGGCCAAACTTGTTTCATGCGGCATGATTCTGATCGTGAGTGTGGCAATACTGATCGGTATTGCCGGGTATTGCAGTATGGAGTGGACTTTCCGCTGTTTCGGCGCCCGGGGTGATGTTTGTACGCCGATCAATGAGTACATGGGGATATGGTATCTGGGGTGCGCTACTGCGGCAGTGGCAATGGTAGGCAACAGTTTGCTGGTGGCCGTGGGCGATTCCCGGCTGGGCGGATTTTTTATGATGTTGGGGCTGGTAATGAATGTACTGCTTGACCCGCTGTTTATATTTGACTGGGGGTTGGGGATGGGGATCTCCGGAGCTGCTTTAGCTACTGTGATTTCGCAATTTATCGGCTCGTGCCTGATCGTTACAGCGCTGGGAAAACGGCATAATTTGTGGGCGTTCAAAAGTTTGAGCAAGCGAGTGGCGCAATCGGCCTGGAAACAGATCATCCGCTTTGCTTTGCCAGCCATGCTGGGCATGGTGCTGATGCCGGCCGGCAATGGGGTTGTTACCCGTATCGTGGCTGCTTTCGGGGATAAAGCTGTTGCGGCGGCAGCTGCTGCGGGGCGGCTGGAGGTGCTGGCTTTTATGCTGCCAATGTCGCTGGGGATCGGTTTGATGCCGATGATTGCCCAGAATTATGGTGCCAAGTGCTACAGCCGGATCGTCGGATGCCGTCATTTTGCCATGCGTTTTGCGTTCTTTTTTGAGATTTTTATGGCGGTGATATATTTTATTGCGGCGCCATATATAGTAAAGTATTTTACCGATGACGATGAAGTTGCTGAAATCATGGTAACTTATCTGCGGATAATTCCGTGGGGATTCGGTTTGATCGAAATACATCGTTACAGCGGATTTTTCTTTACCGGATGCAACTATCCGCACGGCAGTGCGTGGCTGTCGGCATTGCGCATTTTAGGCTTGCTGATACCGTTTTCGCTGTTGGCGCTCTGGCTGAAAAGTTTGAACGGTTTGTTTGTTGCCCGTCTGGCGGCCGATCTGGTGGCAGGCGCGATAGGCTGGCTGTTGGTGTGGCGCATGACCAACAGTCTGCCGGAGGATGGGCAGACCGTAGTGCGCAAAAAACACTCCGGATGAAAGGAGAGGACTGTGAAATACCGCTTGGTACTGATATTGCTGGCCGGTTGTTGGGGCTTGTTATTGCCGTACTTGGCTGCAGCCGGAGATGAGCTTGCTTGCGATAATTGCCGTAGGCTCATCAAGGGGAAGTTTATCAAAAGCGGCAAAAAGAATTATTGTTCGCATGAGTGTTTTGATTCTGTTTTGCCCAAATGCCGGAACTGCGGCAAGGCTATCCGCGGAGGTTATATAAAGACCAATAAAGGGATTTTCTGTTCGCAGTTGTGTCTGGATAAAAAACTTAAACTCCAGTGCATGACTTGCGGTAAGTTCGTTGCGCAAGGTATGGCGCTGCCTACGCCTTATGGCGTGTACAAATACTGCATGGAGTGCGGAAAACGCCCGGTTTGTCTGGTTTGTCAGCGCCCGCTTAAACAACTTACCCGGTTGCCGAATACCGGGTATATCTGCAAGCCGTGCAACGTTGATATTGTGGATAATCACAAAGAATTGCAATGGTTGTTCAACCGGGTCAAAAATACTTTGATCCGGAAGTTCAATTTCAAGTTTGACCATCATATTGAACTTATGATGCGCTCGTACGGAGTTGACCGGGATCATAAATTTATTGAACATCAGGAATTGGGCGTTTTTATCTACCGGGGGCGCGAAGTGATCAGCGTTCCGAAAAAGCGCACCGGAAAATCCGGCCAACCCCAGGCTTCAGTAAAGCATACCGATGAGTTTTGCAAGATCGTGGTACTGGATCATCTTCCGCGGTCTTTGATGGCCGAAGTGCTGGCGCATGAGTTGGCGCACGATTATATGAAACACCGCTGGTATTACATCAAAGACCTGAAAATTCAGGAAGGGTTTGCTGAACTGGTCGCCGCAGAATACAATTCCGCTACCGGCAACGGCAAGTGGAACTATCGCAAAGAAAAATCCAAAGATAAAGTTTATGGCGATGGCTACCGGCTTTTGCGCTCGTGGCACAAAGCCGGCGGCTGGAAAGAGGTTTTCCGGCGGCTGGATGCGATCAACCGCAAAAACTTACCCAAGGCTCTCCGGTGAATCGGCCGCGTCTTCAGCATGGATCGTTCCGGTTGAAAGGCGGAATTGGGCAGTTAAAAACGCCGGATCGCTGGCAATACACTCTGCAAGCATGGATTCGCCCAGCGGCAGCCGGGCGTTGTAGCGGTTTTTGAATTCATAGGCCAGATCCGGCAACAGCCAGACACTGCGTTCATCGGGTTTGGCTATATAAATAGCTTCGCCTTTCCATGCTTCCGGTTGTTCGTGCAGCATGACCAAAGTCCAGTATTCCCGGCATTGACGCTCAAGTTTGCTGCGCAGTACAGCGGCCGGTTCGGATACACTCAAACGTTCATCCATTTCGGAAATCGACAGAAGTGCTTCTCCTTTCAGATATTTGCGTAATTGGATATGCCCCAGCAGGTCTTCGTAACGGCGCAGCGGACTGGTTACGCGGCAGTAAGGCTCCAATCCTAATCCGGCATGTCGGCCGGGGAGGGTGGAAAGCGTGCTTTGACGGCAGCTTTTGCGCAAAGCATACATGCCCGGGAGTGTATCGGGCCGTTCGGTGATTTCCGGCTCTTCCTGAATGGCAAAGGGCATGACAATATCGTGTTCGGCAGCAAAACGGGCCACGGCACTGCCGGCGGCCAGCATGGCATTTGCCACCAGTTCGCGGGCCGGAGATTGTTCCAGCAAAGTTATGGCGACCGAGCGCCGGGGAATATCGACTTTTACCTTGACTTCCGGGAGTTTGATCATTACAGCATTTTCAGCTGCACGCATATTTTTGAAGCGTTGCAAGGTTTCCACGCAAGGAATAAAATCCGGCGTTTGCATAAGTTCTTCGGCCTGCTGGTAGTTCATGCGGGTTACTTTGACGGTGGAAAGCGTAAGTTTCTGCAATTCGCACCGGCCGGTTTGATCTATTTTTACAGCAAAACTCAACGCCGGCGAGGTTTCCTGCAGCCCCAAACCGAACATCGATACGGCCTGTTCCGGCAGCATGGGGACGATCTTTTCCGGCAGATATAATGTAGAGCCGCATTGCCGGGCAAAGTTTTCCAGTTCGGAATCCGCCTGAACCAGTGCCGCCGGATCGGCTACATGCACCCACAGAAGATCGTTTTGCAGGTCAAAACTTATGGCATCATCCGGGTCATCGCTGCCGATGTCGTCAATAGCATACGCCGGCAGACCGGTCAAATCAAGACGTTCTTCGTCGGGCAGAGTGGATGGCAGCTCCGGATAGTCCGGAAGGGTTTCCACTTCAAACCGGCGCGGCCACGGATTATTGTCAAAATAATTCCAGACCCCGATTTTCAGCAGCAGGTTTTGCGCTTTTTCCGGCAACGCCTCCATATCCAATTCCTGCATGAGCTTACTGGAAGCGCTTTCGCCATAGGCTACATTTTCGATTTCACGCAAGGCAATGCGGTCGTCGGCGGAAACATTGCCGCTGCGGATGCGTTCGAGCAGTTCAATTCGGGCTTGCCGGGCCGCGTTTTTCTGTTGTTCTTTATCCAATACTGCCTGAATATGCTCAATGGAATTGGCTTTTACTCCGGCGCCGGGCGATCCGCTGAAACAGCAGTTTTCTGCGAGTATTTCCATGCCGCTCAATGCTGCTGCCGGCGAGGTGTTGCCGAACAGCAGATCAAGAAATTCCGAAAAGGCTATTGTATCGCCGGTGATCAGTTCGGCGGTTTCCTGCTGCAATTCCAGCGGGGGGATTTCCAGCATTTGCGGTATGCTGCTGCAGGGGCCGGCGTGCAGAAATTCAATATCTTTGAGGCGTACGGATTTTCGATCTCCGGAAGCAGTGCGAATTTGGTATTTGTCGCCGGAAACTTCCACAACGAGTGCCGCTTTATTTTTGTACAGAACCAGTGAATTGGCTTTTATAAGCATATTATTACCTTATTTGATTTTTTTATATTGATTATAATTTAATACACAACTTGAAACTTTCAAGCAGTCGGAACAGAAAAAACAATCACAAAACCTTTCAATATTTCAAATTGGTACAGTTTGAAGCGCTTTCAAGTAAGAAAAATGCAAAAAAAACAGATTTGGACTTGACGGAAGCCGGAAGTAGTGATACATTAATAGAGTTTTGACTTTTAGATCAATAAAAATCTTTTTTACGCATAAAAATAAAATAAAACAAGGAGAAAAAAATGACCAAGCGTGATTTAGTCGTCAAGATCGCCAAAGAAACCGACCTTATCCAGAATGATGTTGCCCAGGTCGTTCAGAAGACTCTTGATTACATCGCAGCTGAACTCGTTGCCGGTCGCACCATCGAATTGCGCAACTTTGGTGTTTTTGAAATCAAAGTTCGCAAGAGCCGCAAGGGACGCAACCCCAATCAGCCGGAAAACGAAGTAGTGATCCCGGAACGCGCCGTGGTCAAATTCCGCGCCGGCAAAGAGCTTAAAGATGCGGTCGAAAAGCTCGATCCTGCCAAATTTAATTGAGCAGAAAACTTTGCATAAGTTTATCACCGGCGGCAGCTATGAGTGAGAAAATGCAGTGTTCAAACAGCTTTCAGCTGGTTCAACGGGGCATTTTCTGTCTGAAAATCACTGCCGCCAGCAATATAAGCGCCAGATCCGCAGCCGGCAAGGCTGAAGCGATCCGGCGCATTTTCATTTGATAAAACAAAGGTAATACCATGGCTAAATCCGCACCGTTGCCCGGAACTTCGGATATTTTTCCGGCCGAAATCGGCGCATGGCGCTTTTTGGAAAATACAGCGCGCAGCGTTTTTGAACGCTACAATTACGGCGAGTTGCGCACCCCGATCTTTGAAGCGACTGAAGTTTTTCAGCGCGGTCTGGGGGACGAAACCGAAGTCGTTCAAAAAGAAATGTACACTTTTGATGACCGGGGCGGCCGCAGCTGCACACTGCGCCCGGAAGGTACGGCCGGAGCAATGCGGGCGTTGCTCAATACGGATGTACTCAATGGCGTGGAACAGCGCGTTTTTTATATTGGGCCCATGTTCCGCGGTGAACGTCCGGCCGCCGGGCGCCGTCGTCAGTTTCATCAGGTAGGCGTGGAAAATGTAGGGCGGGTTGCGCCTGAACTGGATGCTGAAACCATTGCCATGCTGTTGGGATTCCTGGAAGAATTGGGGATCACCGGCGCTACGCTTAAACTCAACACCCGCGGCGTGGCTGCTGACCGTCCGGCAGCGGCAGAAGCGTTGAAAGCGTACTTCAGCAAACATATCGATCTTCTGTGCGAAGATTGCCGTAAGCGTTTGCAGGGCAATGTGTGGCGCATTTTGGACTGCAAGGTTGAATCCTGCCGCAATATCATTGCCGATGTGCCGGATTACGCGGGGATGTTCAGCGAAGAATCCCGCGCTTATTTCCAGAAAGTCTGTCAGTACCTGGACTGGCTGGGAATCAAGTACGAAATCGACCCCTTCCTGGTACGCGGTCTGGATTACTATGTGCATACTGTCTTTGAGATCACTCACCCCGGCTTGGGCGCGCAGAACGCCATTGCCGGCGGCGGCCGCTACGAATTGACTCTGCCCGGCGAAAGCAAGCCGGTGATCGGGGTTGGATTTGCCGCCGGGATGGAACGCTTGCTGATGGTGCGCGAAGCATTGAATTTGCCGGCGGATGGCGGTATTCAAGCGCCTCCGTGTGTATTTGTAGCAGCGTTGGGCGAAGCGGCCGAAGAGTTCAAGTTTAAATTTACAGCATCTTTGCGCAAGCAAGGTATTGCCGCTGCGTCTGAATTGGCCGGCAAATCGCTCAAAGCACAAATGCGGGCCGCCAACCGGGTCAATGCTGCGTGTGCAGTGATCGTAGGCGATGATGAACTCTCCCGGCAGGTCGCTGTGTTGCGGGATCTGGCCGGTGGCGAGCAGAAAGAAGTTGCGTTGGGTGAGCTTGAGTCTGAAATAAAGAAGTTGATAAACAAATAATATCGTTATCAAATATTTTTAAGGAGAAGAGAAAATGGAATTAACCAAGAAAAATCTGGTCTTTATGGGAGCGCCCGGCGCCGGTAAAGGTACTTTTTCTGCGCTGTTGCTTGAACAGGTGGAACTGGCTCACATTTCTACGGGCGATATGCTCCGTGCGGAAAAGGCTTCCGGCAGCGAACTGGGTAAAAAACTGGCGGCGATCATGGATGCCGGTCAGCTGGTATCTGACGAACTGGTCGGTGAAATCGTGGCCAGTCGTTTGAGCAAGCCCGACTGCGATAAAGGTTTTATCCTTGACGGCTATCCCCGTACCATTGCGCAGGCCGAAATGCTGAACAAGATTCTGGAAAAAATCGGCAAAAAACTCGATGCGGTAGTCTTTTTTGATGTGCCGGACGAAGTGGTGTTGGAACGCCTGACCGCCCGTATGAGCTGCAGCAAGTGCGGCGCGATCTTCAACAAACTTTTCATGAAGCCGGCCAAGCCGGGGATCTGCGATCATTGCGGCGGCGAACTGATCCAGCGCAGCGATGATTCGCTGGAAACAGCCCAGGGCCGTCTGAAAGTCTTCCACGAAAGCACCCAGCCTTTGATCGACTTCTACCGCGAAAGCGGTTTGCTGATGCCGATCACTGAATTGGACAAAGCCAAGATCTTCCAGACTCTGTTGGATGGTTTGAAATAATTTGAAGGCATAGCTTTATGGCTTTTTTTCGTGATTTTGTGGTTCACACTCCCGAGGAGATCGAACGCATCCGTGTAGCCATGCAGATGACTGCACAGGTGCGCGATCAGCTTGTGGAACTGGTGCGCCCCGGGATGAGTACTTTGCAGATCGACATGCTGGCCGGTGATCTGATCCAGGCTGCCGGCGGCACAAGCGGGTTTCTCAATTATCACGGTTTCCCCGGTAATATATGTATATCGCTCAACGATGAGGTTGTGCATGGCATCGGGGTAGCCAACCGCATTGTGCAGGAAAGCGATATTGTCAGTGTGGATATCGGCGTAAAGTACAACGGGGCGGTGGGCGACAGCGCCATAACGTTCGGTTTTGGCGAGCTGCCCAAAGATACCAAACGATTGCTGACTGCTACCCGCGAAGCCCTGATGGCCGGTATTGCTGCTGCGGTCAAAGGCAACTGTATACGCGATATAAGCCGGGCCGTGGAAAAACGCGCCATGGCTGACCGTCTGGGGATCGTGCGCGAAATGGTCGGACACGGAGTCGGCATCAAACTGCACGAACCGCCGGATGTGCCCAACTATGTAACCCCGGTGCGCGGGCCAAAACTGGTGCCGGGTATGGTGTTGGCGATCGAGCCGATGCTGAATCTGGGCGGCAACCGGATCACCCAGGACAGCGATGGCTGGACAATTCGTACTAAAGACGGAAGTTTGTCAGCTCATTTTGAACATTCTATATTAATTACCGAAAATAAACCGGAGATATTGACGTGGCCAAAGACGATGTAATCAAAGTGGAAGGTACCGTGCGGGAACTGTTGCCCAACACCATGTTCAAGGTTGAACTTGCCAATGGGCATATGGTGAACGCTCATATCAGCGGCCGTATGCGGTTGAATTTTATCCGCATCCTGCCGGGGGACAGTGTAACGCTGGAAATGTCGCCCTACGATTTGAGCAAAGGTCGGATCGTTTTCCGCAAAAAGTAAGTCAGCACTCTGCGCTGATGGTAAAGCGCGTTCCGGATTGAAAAATCCGGTGCGCGCAGATTGCTTTTTTAATAAAGAGAATAAAAATATTTATCTGTAAACCGTAACAGGGATAGGAAGAAATGAAAGTATTGGTATTGAATGCCGGCAGCAGTTCGCTGAAATTCACGCTTTTTGACATGACCGATAAGAGCGTGCTGTGCAAAGGTCAGGTGGAACGTATCGGTTCGGATCACCCCAATTTTATCTACAAACGCGCCGATGGTTATAAGTTTGAAGGCGAAATTTCCGCTAAAGATCATGTCGGCTCGCTGAACGAAATCGCGGCTAAACTGGTCAGTCCCGATGGCGGCGTTATCAAGAGTTTGACCGAAATTTCCGCCTGCGGCCACCGCGTGCTGCTGGGCGGCGACAAGATCACCAAGCCGATCAAAGTCGATGAAGATGTCAAGCAGATCATCCGCGATTACATTCCGCTCGGGCCGCTGCACAACCCCGCCAACCTGGCCGGTATCGAAGCGTGCGAAGCCGCCATGCCGGGCGTACCCAACGTCGGTGTGTTCGATACTGAATTCCATCAGACCATGCCGCCGGAAGCGTATCTCTACCCGATCCCGTATGAATTTTACGAAAAGCATGGTATCCGTAAATATGGTTTCCACGGTACCAGCCATCGCTTTGTTACCCGGGCCTCGGCTGAATTTCTCGGGAAGAAAGCCAGCGAAGTAAGTTTGATCACCTGCCATCTGGGTAACGGTTGCAGCATCGCAGCGGTAAAAGACGGCAAAGTTATTGATACGACCATGGGACTGACCCCGCTCGAAGGTTTGATGATGGGTACCCGCTCCGGCGATATTGACGCAGCTGCGGCGCTGCGCATGATCGAAATCGGTTATACTCCGGCCGAAGTCGGTACCATTCTCAATAAAAAATCCGGTTTGCTGGCGATCGGCGGCATCAACTCCGGCGATATGCGCGACATGCTGGCCGCGGCCGAAAAGGGCGAAGGCCGTGCTGATTTGGCGGTCAAGATGTTTGTCCGCAGAATCGTCAAATACATCGGTTCGTACTATGTGCTGCTGGATGGCAAAATTGATGCGTTGGTCTTTACCGGCGGTATCGGTGAATTCTCGGTGCCGATCCGCGAAAAGGTGCTGACCGGCGTCCGCAGTCTGGGCGTGAATGTCTGCAGCAAGCGCAACGAAGAATGTTTCGGCAAAGCCGGTGTTATTTCGACCGATGACAGCACGCTCAAAGCTATTGTCATGCCCACTAATGAAGAACTGATGATCGCGGAAAGCGCGGTTGAAGTTCTGGCTCAATAAATCCATAACCGTTACAGGGAGATAAAAGATGGCTGTAATTGATACGATCAAGGCCCGCGCCATGGCGCTGGGCAGAACTCTGGTGTTGCCCGAAGGTCAGGACCCGCGTGTGGCCAAAGCGGCCAATATGATCGCTGACGAAAAAATCGCCAAAAAAGTTATCGTGCTGGGCAGTCACGCCGAAATCGACAAGGCTTGTGCAGAAGCCGGTGTTACCGAACGCAAATTTGAAGCGATCGACTATCTTAATTGCGATTTCTTCCAGCAGTATGTGGAACAGTTTTGTGAAATGCGCGCCAAAAAAGGCTGTACTATGGAAAAAGCGCTCAAGACCATGTCTGACCGCATTTACTTTTCTGCCATGATGGTACGCAACGGCATGGCTGATGCGTTGGTGGCCGGCAGTATTGCCTCCACGGCGGATATGCTGCGCGCGGCGTTTCAGTGCATTGGTACTGCGCCGGGCATCAAGATCGGCAGCAGCTGCTTTGTGATGGATTTGGCCACCACTGCGCCCAACGGCGAAAACACTCTGATGTTTGCCGACTGCGCTGTTAACCCCGACCCCAACGCTGAACAGCTGGTGGATATTGCGCTGGCTACTGCGGCAACCTACCGTTCGCTTTTCGGCAAGCAGCCCAAAGTGGCGTTCCTCTCGTTCTCCAGTTTTGGCAGCGCTGAACATGAGTTGCTGGAAAAGGTGGTTGCGGCTGCCAAGCTGTGCAAAGAACGTGTTGCGGCAGAAAATCTTGATATTATTGTTGACGGCGAAATGCAGGCTGATGCCGCGATCGTGCCGTCGGTGGCCAAGAGCAAAGTACCCGGCAGTGCGCTTAAAGGCGATGCCAATGTGCTGATTTTCCCGGATTTGAACGCCGGAAATATTGCTTACAAACTGGTGCAGCGTTTGGGTAATGCCGATGCGTTCGGGCCGGTTCTGCAGGGCTTGGCCAAGCCGATGAGCGATCTTTCGCGCGGTTGTTCGGCCGAAGACATTGTCGGTGCCGCGGCGATCGCTATCTGCCAGAGCGCTCAATAAAAACTGTTGTTTTTTTCAATGGCATCCGGAAAATTTATCCGGGTGCCGTTTTTTTTTGGTGTATTTTTTTGTATAATTAACAAATGGTGTTATATTTCCGTAGTTGTATAGTTGTGTGATTGGAAAAATATAAACACAAGGAGGGGATATGAATAGAAATATCTTTTGCATAACATTGTTGACAGTAAGCGTATTGTGCCCGGCAATCAGTTGGGGATCCGGCAGTGTCGGCAGCAGAATTGATGCGCAAACCACAACGACGACTACCACCACGACCACAGTGGTCAGCCAAACCCAAACGGTGGTAAAAAAAGAAAAAGAGTGGCGCCCGTTCAAGGTTTGTGTGCTGGATTTTACCAGTATTGATATCCTGGGGCAGAAACGTTTTCTGGATGTAAGAAATCAGCCGATCGTGATTCCGGCACAATCCACCCTTACGCCGGATGATAATGCCGCCATGTGTGCCGTAATGCAGGGCTGGGTCCGGATGATTGATGCCGAAGATAATTCCCGCACCAACGAAGCCAATCGCACTGTTCAGATGGACGATAATGATTTTGAACGCGCCAAGGCTTTGGAACTCTATAAGAAGATCGTGGCGGGGCCCAGCCGTCCGATGGTCATTGGCGCTAATTATTTGAGCGCTTACCTCGGTCAGTACAACGATGTGTTCAGTTGTATGGATCAGTCGCTGATATTGAGCGCTATGTATAAATTGCAGGACAGCAAGGATTTCCCGAAAGATTACATGATCAATCTTGCCCGCGAAACCGGTGCAACACATTTGATTTACGGAACAGTTTCGGATATACGTTCCGGCGAAAAAAGTTTCAAAGGTTATGGTATTGAAACCAAAACTCTGGTGTATGAGTTGGATGTGGTCGTAAAAATGGTTGACCTGGTGGCCCAGGGAACTGTCTACAGCAATGTTTATACCGGAGTGTACCAAATCAAGTTGCCGGCCGTCGGCGGCGAAACTTTGAGCAATGATGTGTTTCAGCTGTTGATGAAATCGGCTTTACAGCAGGCCGCCGATGATCTTTACAGCGTTTGCAAGCCGGGACGCAAAAACAAAGTTACTGTTACTCCTTTGCCGGAAAATAAAAAATAAGAAAGGTGGTTGTTTATGAATATTTTCAAGCGTATAGCAGCTGTTTTGATGTTGGTGTTGACTGTCAGCAGCTTTGCTGCTGATAAACTGGCGGTTGCAGAACCGGTAGGCAAGGGGGGCGTTCAAGCCGGCGATATTGAAGCGTTGTGGGGAATACTGGAGTCTTCGATCCACTCCGATGAATACCGGGTTATATCGCGCGCATCTCTCAAGCAGATGTTGACTGAAATCGGTTTGACCAACAGTTCGGATCTGGTTAATTTGAACGAAAAGCAGCGGGCGCAGCTGGGCAAAGTATCCGGCGTAAAATATATATTGATCACTGAAGTGAGCAAATTCGGCAGCAAGTTGAATTGCACGTTGCGCATTATAGATGTTTCCACCGGCGAAATCGACCAGATGCGCACGGCCAACTTGCGGGTCAGTGATCTGGATGAGTTGGCTGACCGGATCGAAGATACGTTGGATAAACTGCTGGCCGATGATAAACAAATGGCCCGTTCGGCGCTGCTGCGGCCTAATATCCGGTTGGTGGTGATACCGCCGTTTCTGGAAAAAGATTTCACCGGTCAGTTGGAGGCAACTCTGCTGAATAACGGCGTGGCATTGCAGAATTTGCAGTCGGTCAATAATATCCTTGAACGCAACAATTTGGGCCGGTTGAGTTCGATGGAACCCAAGACTTACCGCAAAGTCGGAGAGCTTTTGGAAGTTAAAAATCTGATCATGCCGACCATTACCCGCTTTGAAGTCGCGGAAACCAAATACTATGTCAGCGAAACCGGTGCGCGCGGAGCTTATTATATCGGGTATTTTGAAGGCAATGTGAGAGTTGTCGAAACCAAGAGCGGTAATATTGTGGCCAGTATTCCCTTTGAAGTGCAAATCGATTTCCGTCAGCTCAAGCGGAGCGTTACCCGGGACTGGACCGAAAAAGATTACGGCAAATACATGATCACTGCCGGTATGCAGCAGTTTGTTCCGGAATTGCTGAAGGTCAAAGCGCTTAAGTAAAGGCTCTCTGGAGTGTGTGTATGTTGAATAAAATCAAAAATATCGGCAGTAAGCTGCTGGTGCTGCTTGCATTTATGCTGGGCTTTTGCGGATGTTCTTCCATAACCGATGCCCACAGCAGCAAAGCCGATATGATGAACAGTTTTATGAGCGGCGATAATGAAGCTGTAAAAGAAGAACTTTTAGAACAGCTGGATGAAGAGAGTTCATTTTCAGCGGTCAATACCGGCGACGAAATAATGTGGCGTCTGGAAGCCGGCAGTTTTTACTTCCATATCGGTGAGTATCAGAAAAGTATTGAGCATTTTACGGCGGCGGAAAAGCTGATCGAAGCATACGATTACCGGGCGGTAGTCAGTGCGCGTGATGCCGGAGCTGAAATCGGTTCGGCGCTGGTTAATCTGAACGCATTGCCCTATCGGGGACTTTGCCGCGACCGTATGGCGTTGGAAATTTATAAATCGCTGGCTTATTTAGGTTGCGGGCGCGAAGATGCGTTCCGGGCGCAGCTGAAAAGATTGCGCGGTGCCCAGAAAAAAGTTCAGGATGATTACCGGGATTTTTTTGAAAATGAAAACAAAGAGCTGAAAGCTGCTCAACAAAAAAATCCCGGAGCGGCTGCCAAAAGCCACTGGACGCCGGATCAACTGGCCGGCAATGCTCAAAACACTCAATTCACCCGGAATCTGGAAGAAATGCGCAAAGTCGGGCATCGCGGCTATGGCAACTTTTTGAATCCGGCTGCGACTTATCTCTCCGGGATCGGTCTGCTCCGGGATGGCCATTATGATAATGCCCGGATCGAGTTTAAGCGGCTTTATCAGGCTATGCCGAATAATCCGATGGCGCAACGGTATTATGTTACAAGCCTTAATTTGACCAACCGCGATGTACCATCAGAACTTGCTGAAGTTCAGCCTTTTGATTTCCCGCTGGATAGAGATTGTGTATATGTTGTAAGTGCGCTCGGCCGCAGTGCGGCTTTTAAGGAAATTGAAATCTATTTTCCGGTAATGGCCGCCTGGGCCGGATGTGAATTTTATACACCGGACTTTCAAAATTGCACAGTAAAGGCTGACGGCAGAAATTTTGTATCGTGGCCGCTGGCTGATATGGACGGTATTATTGTGCAGGAGTTTGAAGAGCGTTTGCCGGCCATGATCACCCGCACGATATTGTCGACTGCCATCAAAGAAGGTATCCGCTATGCCGGAACTGCGGTGATCGCTCAACACGACGAAGGTTTGGCGCTGTTGTTTTTCCTGCTTTCGACTACCTACAACGCCGCAACCAACACGGCTGATACCCGCTCGTGGGAAATGCTGCCGCAGGAATTCAAAGTTACCCAACTGCCTATGCCGCAGGAGCGTAAATTGGAAATTGAACTCTCCGGCAGCAAAAATTGCCGGATACAACTCGATTTGCCGGCGGAAAACTGCCGCTCGGCCATTGTGTTTGTCAGTGCGCCATCCAAAGATAATGTAGCATGTCATGTTTTGCCTATAGCATCAAAATAATCAGGAGGTATTTTATGAAAAAAACTCTTTTACTTGGTATGTTGACCGCCGCTGCGCTGGGATTTACCGGTTGCCAGAATTCGGTGAATACTATTGAAAATGCAGATAAACAGATGACTCCCAATGTAATCCGTGATACCCGGTTCGTAACCGATGGTTTTTTGCGCGATCGTTTGGCGCTGACCCGTATCGTTACATCCGAAACATCCCACGGTTTACTGCAGGCGCAAGTCGAAGCAGTCAACGTCCGTACCGGCACACTGGATCAGCTGTGGAGCAGTGCAACCGATGAAAATCCCTATAAGATCCGCTATAAGTTCACCTGGTTCGATGAAGGCGGTATGGAAGTTGAGTCTATTATGTCCGACTGGCAGGATGCCACGGTTATTCCCGGCGAAACAGTTTACTTGCGGTCAGTTGCACCCAACAGAAACTGCAAGGATTTCCGGGTAAGTATCAGAGAAGCTGAATAATTTTTCAACAAGGAGTTTATATTATGAAAAAAAGCAGTTTGTTCATCGGAGTTGCTGCCGCGGGGATGATTTTTACCGGATGCAGCACAACCACTACGATCTATGATCCGGCCACGACCAAACACAGCATCCGTCAGGAAGGCAATGTTTCCAGCGAAGAATTCCGGGAAATTGCCATCGCGTCGGTCCGGTCTGCCACCACCAGCAGCAAGTTCAACAGTTTTCTGCGCAAATACCGCAAGGAAATGAACGATCCGGATGCTATTCCGGTGCTGAAACTTGACCGGGTGGTGAATGATACTGACGATCCGGATCTGAATGTTACCGAAATGACCGATATGATCAACGAAGCTCTGCTCAACTGCGAAATGGTCGAAGTTACCATGGCAGAAGGCGTCGGCCGTTCCAACGCTATTGCCGCCTCGCGCGAGCTGGAAAATGACGAAAACTTTGATCAGAGTACCGTTGCCCAGCGCGGAACTCTGCAGGCGGCGCGTCTGGTGTTGCGGCCTAAAGTTATCAGCAACACCGTTACAGATAACGGCCGCCGTGCCGTTGTCCGGACTTTTGTGATGGAAATGGCTGACGTTAAAACCGGTCTGGTGATGTGGAAATACACCAAGCAACTCGGTTTTATGAAGGAACGAGGAACTTTCGGCTGGTAATTTACCCACGGGGGAATTTTTATGAAAAAGAGTTTATTGCTTTCTGCGGTTTGCGGAGCGGTGCTGCTGCTGGCCGGCGGCTGTACCAGTGTTGCCAAATTTGATTACTCATCTGCTCCGGGAACGATGATCCGGCTTCAGGAGCAGGGCGGTGCTGATAAAACCGTAGCGGTAATGCCGTTTATGGATCAGCGCAGTTTGGGCGGCCCCGGGGAAGAGCTTTATGTTTATAAGCCGGGCGACAGCGGTTCTTTTTATTGGGGTTTTTTGCCTCTCTTTCCGTTTGCCGGAGTTGAAAAGACCGAGCCGGAAAAGAGCAAGGATTTTGTTACGCTGGGGCGTTACCACCTGGATGTTGAGCAGGATTTTGCCGATGCCGCCATGCAGAGCTTGAAGGCTTCCAATCTCTTCAAGTCTGTCAAAAAGGCCAACAATATGAGTCAGGCCGATACTGATTATATTTGGCGCGGTAAAGTTTACAGCACCCGTTACAGCGGGCATTATTACCAGTATTGCATAACGTACTTTCTGGCTCCGGTGTTGTGGACCCTGGGGGCCCCAATGGGCGATTCGGTCAACGAACTGTGGGTCGGTTTTGAGCTGGTTGAACGGCGCAGCGGCAAAGTCGTCTGGACTTACAATTACCGCAACAGCGATTATGTGAATCACTGGCTCTACCGGCAGGGCGAAGATGTAAGCATGTATCCGCAGCTGATGAAGCAAGCCATGAATTCTGCTTTGCGTGATCTGGCGGGAAATATGCAGTAAATATTTGAAGCATAAATAAAAAAACACCGGTTTACCGTTCAGCGGCAACCGGTGTTTTTTTATGCGGTTGGATCAAGCCAATGCAGAAGCAAGTTGGCTTAAATCATTTTCTTCCACCCGGACAATACGGCCTTCGCGCTGGAAACTTTCGACCGAATCCGATGCATGGGACGCATTGACCATGATATTGGTGCCAAAGTCATAGCGAACGGTGCCGCCGGTGGCTTGGGCCGGGTTGGTCGGCCCGAGGATGGTACGGATCTTGGCAACCGCATCCACCCCGTCAAAAATCAGCACCATGCACTTGGCGCCGCCGGGCAGATGTTGCTCGGATTCCGGCACTTGCGATGGGCGCTTGCCGGCCATAAATTCAACGATCTGTTCAAATTGATCGTCTGCAAAACCATTGCCAACGGTTTCGATCAGCCGGTCGGCGGCATCGGAATCAAATTTGAATTCAAACTCATTTTCCACTGTGGCCAGTGCTTTAGTTCCGATTTTAGGTCCGAGCTTGCTGCGCAGCGCCTGACGGACCGGACCGTAAAACTCCAAAGCATCGGCAATGGTCATGCCATGGACTTTGCACCCGATCCACTTGAGGTCAAGGCTCATAAGCATATCCAGGATGGCTCCGGGGCGGACACTGGGCGCCCGGAAATTTTCCGGTTTGATGATCAGCAATGTGCGTTCTTCGCCGGCGGCCGGAGCCGCGGCCAGCAGATTATTGCGGTCGGCGATCGAGGCGATCGCTGCCATGGCAGCACGATCAGCCGAGCAAGCCAATAAGTTGCTGCCCAGCGAAAAATTCAATTCCGGCAGCAACGCTTGAATGTTCGCAGCAGCATTTTCTCCGGTCAACAGGCAGACCATTGCAGCGCTGTTTGCAATATCCCAGTTGGCGGCTTCGGGCATAACGGCGGTAAGTTTTGCTTGATCATCGGCGGTAAGTTTTATCAATTGAGCCGCGTCCAGTTCCAGTTTGCCGCGACTCATCAGGCGCGACAGCATCACTCCGGACAGTTTCCGCTCCACTGCACAGGGCGAAAATACGATAAGAACAGTTTCACTCATTTACCAAAAACTCCTTGATTACACTATTGTCTGGCTCATAATATAGTATAAAAGAGCATGATTTCAAGAAAAAAAATGCTTTCTGTTCTGTAAAAAATGTAAAAAAACTTTTGCAGTTTGTTATTTGTTGTGTTATGTTATCAATATATGGAAAAAATGTAGAGCAGAAAATGGCGGTTTTTTTTCAAAGCGGCTTCACCCGGTAAACCGTCAGCGGCAGAAGAGAGTTATTTAGAATTATGAATAACGTTAATATCACTTTGGGCATAATGAGCCTTTTGTTTCTGATAATTGTTTTGATTCTGATTATTGCATGGCGGAGGCGCGGGGGACATTTGGCACAAGTGATACGCCAGCAGACCGAAATAGACCACTTTCTGGATCTTTTTTCGCGCAGTTTGCGCTCCAATGACAAACTTTCCGACTCCATGTATCAGGCGGCCAAACATATTGCTGAAATGATCATGGCCGAAGCGGTTTGCATTTACCGCGTGGAAGATAATATTCTCTGGGTGGCCGGTGTGCATGGGCCTTATCAGCTCTCGGAACACACTATTACTATGGATAAAGATGCTGCTCCGGAGTTTTTCCGGCAGGCTTTAGCTGAAGAGGAAATTGCTATCGGCGAGGGGTTCATCGGGCGCACTGCCGCCCGCAAACGGGCCATCCTGCTGCCCAATGCCAGACACGATGAACACTTGAGCGAGTTCCCTATGGAACTGCTGCCGGAACAGGTGATGGCGGTACCGGTATTCCGCAATGATGAGTTAGCCGGGGTGATCTGCGCCACGGGCGGCAGCAGTTGGGGGCGTTTCGATCAGGAAAAAATGTCCCAACTGCAGTTTGCCGCTTCGCAGGTTCGCTTGATCATGGATCTGGAGGATTCATACAAAATACGCAGTGCGCAGGAACGGCTGAATCAGGAGTTGGGATTTGCCCGCAAGTTGCAGGCATCGCTGCTGCCGGATTCAGTGCCGGATTGGGGAACATTTTCGGTTTACGCCAAAACCAGTTCGGCCAAAGAGGTCAATGGCGATTTTTATGACTTTGTGCGTATTGACGATGACCGGCTGCTGATCGTTATGGGCGATGCGTGCGGTAAAGGGGTGCCGGCATGTTTGCTGGCTTCTATGACCCGCAGTTTTATCCGGGCGGCGGTGGATCATTTTACCACGCTGGAGGATATGTTGCGCGAAGTCAACCGCAACTTGTACCGCGATACTGATGATGAGCGTTTTGTTACTCTCGGCTGCTGTTTGCTGGATAAAAAACACGGCCTTATAGAATATGCGCGGGCAGGGCACACTGAATTGATCTACTTTATCCGTAATCATATCCGGCGGCTTTATCCGGACGGTACCGGGGTGGGGATTTTGCCGGATGAGTTTGCCACGTTTGATACGATTTGTCTGCAGATGCCTCCGGGAATGTCGGTCTTGCTTTACAGCGACGGTATAACTGAAGCGCTGGATGTAAAATCCGAAGAGTTTGGAGTGGATAAACTGGCTGATGAGTTTGAAAGCCGCTGCGCAGCTAACATGAGCGCCGAAGAAGTTTTGGATGGCTTGCTGGAAGCAGTGAATGATTTTGAACCCGAGCAGCACGACGACCGTACGGCAATTTTGATCCGGCGCATCTGATTTATTGTTGCCTACCTAAAAAGCCGGATTTTTTACGCTGTAAACTTGTAATAAAAGCATTTTTGATGTATATTTAGTTGTTATGTTTTACACGCTGAATCGGTTCAGCGGAAAATTGTATAAAAATCCATTCATAAAAAGAAGAAGGTGGAAAAATGGAAGTCAAAGTTCTCAAGAACAAGACCGAAATGAGCAAGGCGGCAGCCGCTTACGGTGCCGAAGTGCTGCGTAAAGTATTGGCTGAAAAAGGCGCGGTCAACATGATCGCCGCGACCGCCCCGAGCCAGTTTGAAATGATGAGCTTTCTGGTGCAGGAACCGGGCATCGACTGGTCCAAAGTCACCCTGTTCCACCTTGATGAATACATTGGTCTGCCCAAAGGCCACAAGGCTGGTTTCCGCCTGAATCTGCGTGAAAACCTCATCGACAAACTGCCCTGCGAACTGGCTGCGGTTTACTTTGTCGAAGGCGACACCGATGATCCGGCTGCTTTCTGTGCCAAGATGAAGAAAGTTCTGGCCGATCACCCGGTCGACATCGCCTTTATCGGCGTTGGCGAAAACGGCCACATTGCGTTCAATGACCCGCCGGCTGACTTTGATACCGACGAAGCGTTCCTGGTTGTGAAACTGGATGATGCCTGCCGCAATCAGCAGCTGGGCGAAGGCTGGTTCCCCACTTTCGACGCTGTTCCCACCCATGCGTTCAGCATGAGCGTGCCGCAGATCTGCAAGAGCAAGGTCATCGTCAACGTTGTTCCGGACGAACGCAAGGCCGAAGCGATCAAGAACATGATCGAAGGTCCGGTCACCAACACCTGCCCGGCTTCGATCCTGCAGAACCATCCGCATTGCGTTACCTTCCTCGACGAAGCCAGTGCTTCCAAATTGAGCAAGTAACTCATTGCTGAAAAGCCGCAAGGCTTGGATTGAATCCAACAACGGTATTTTCCTGATATACGGGAAGTACCGTTGTTTTTTTGTAGGTTTGCAAACAAGATATTTGTAAAAAACTCCGTTAAATGTATATTAAGAGTAAGTAATAATGGAGTGAAAAAATGTCACAGTTTGATTTATGCGATAAACTGAAATTGGAATTGGATAAATTCCGTCCTTTTCCGATTGAGACTTTGGACTCTCTGCGCAAATTTTACAGAGTAGGGCTTACCTGGTCGAGTAATGCCTTGGAAGGTAACAGTTTAACTGAATCTGAAACCAAGGTTATTCTTGAAGATGGACTTACCGTGCATGGTAAGCCGCTGCAAGAGGTTTATGAGGCGCTGGGCCATGCCGATGCGTATGATTATATACATTCCATGGCAACAGATAAAGATTTGACCGCTGTTGATATTTGCAAATTGCATGAGCTTTTTTACAAACGCATAGATCCGGTCAATGCCGGGGAGTATCGCAGAGTGCGGGTGTTTATCAGCGGCAGCCATTACCCATTGCCGGCACCGGAAAAAATAACCGGTTTGATGGATGAGTTTATTGCGTGGGTCAATGAGTCAGAGTCATTACTGCATCCGGTGGAATTGGCTGCTGAAGCACATCGCCGTTTTGTTTTTATTCACCCTTTTATCGACGGTAACGGTCGGGTTGCCAGATTGCTGATGAATTTGATTCTGCTCCGTCATGGATTCCCGGTAACGATTATTCCGCCTGTATTACGTTCAGAATACATTTCAATTTTAGAAGAATCGCATAGTGTTCCGGAAAAATTTATTGATTTTATCCGTGATCGGGAAGTCGAAACATTGCGGGAACTGTTGCGGATGCTGGGAAGTTAAAGCGATGGCTATGATAAAATGCCCGGAGTGCGGGGTGGTAATTTCTGAATCAGCAGAAGTTTGTCCGCAATGCGGATATCCGATCAGAAAGAAGGCTCTGCGCCGTAAAATCTTAAAATTTCTGAATTTTCTGTGGGGATTAAGTTTTGTTTATCTGATCGTGAATGTAACAGTCGGACAGGGGTGTTTTTACAGATTTTGCACTGTATCGCAAAAAGGTGTTCTTGATACTCCGGAGGGGCAATATAATTGCGGCTTGCAGTTTTATAACGGCAATGGAGTAAAACAGGATTACAGCCAAGCGGTAAAATACTTTAAGCAGGCTGCGGAACAAGGTTTTCCGGATGCTCAATATATGTTGGGGGTGTGTTACTGTGAAGGGCGTGGCGTAAATAAAGATCACGCTGAAGCGGTAAACTGCTTCCGTCAGGCGGCGGCAAAGGGTAATGCCGATGCTCAATTCGCGCTGGGGCGCTGCTATTATCTGGGGCTGGGAGTGCAAATTGACTATGGCGAAGCTGTAAAATATTTCCGTCAGGCGGCAGTAAAGGATCTTCCGGAAGCTCAATATATGCTGGGCGTATGTTATTATAACGGTTGGGGAATAAAGCAAGACCGCGCCGAAGCCGCTAATTTGTGGACCAAAGCCGCCGCCCAAGGCGAAGTTTATTCTTGTTATATGCTGGGGTTCTGTTACGAAAAAGGCATCGGCGTGCCGCAAGACACCGCTAAAGCCATTGAGTTGTACCGTAATGCCGCCGGGACAGTGCCGGAAGCCCAAGCTGCACTCAAGCGTTTGAGTGAAAAAATATTCTATGAATAAAACCATAAAAAAGCGGCAGTGATTTACTTCTCTGCCGCTTTTTGCTACAAACTTAAATTACTTACTGTTTTGGGCAACAAAACGCTTGATTCGCTTCAGGGCTTCGATGATCTGATCTTCGGCGGTGGCGTAACAGGCGCGTACATAGCCTTCGCCGCCGGGGCCGAACGCTGAACCCGGCACTACGGCCACGCTTTCTTCTTTAAGCAGACCTTCGGCAAATTCACGGCTGGTCATGCCGGTGGATTTGATCGACGGAAACGAGTAAAAGGCGCCTTGCGGCATTACGCACTCCAAACCGGCGTTGCGCAAGCCGTGGACGATGATATTGCGCCGTTCCCAGTAACTGTCGCGCATCCGGAGCATGTCTTTGCGGGCGGATTTGAGCGCTTCCAATGCGGCTTCCTGCGCGGTGATCGGTGCGCACATGATCGCGTATTGATGGATCTTGTACATGGCATCCATAATAACTTGCGGCCCGCACACATAGCCGATGCGGAATCCGGTCATGGCAAAGGCTTTGGAAAATCCGTGCAGGAAGATCGTGCGTTCTTTCATGCCCGGGAACGAGGCAATGGATACATGTTTGCAATCGTCGTAGACCAGTTCGGAGTAAATTTCGTCGGTAATGACGATCAGGTTGTTTTCTTTGGCTATATCGGCGATTTCACGCAAAACCGCTTCCGGCGCAATCGCTCCGGTGGGATTGCAGGGAAAATTCAGCAGCAGGACTTTGCTTTTAGGCGTGATGAGTTTGCGCAATTCGGCCGGATCGACACTGAAGTTATCGCAGTCTCGCGTTACCAGCGGTACCGGCACTCCGCGTGCCATCAGCACTTCCGCCGGGTAAGAAACAAAGCAGGGCGAGGTGTAAATAACTTCGTCACCCGGATTGATGAGTGCGCGCATGGCCAGATCCAGCGCTTCGCTGACGCCGATCGTTACCAGACACTCATGTGCCGGATCGTAGTTTACATTATAATATTTGCCGAGGTAATCGCAGATGGCTTTGCGCAAAGCCGGCAAGCCAGCGTTGGAGGTGTAGGATGTATGGCCGGCTTCGAGCGAATAGATGGCGCTCTCGCGGATGTTCCACGGCGTGGTAAAGTCCGGTTCGCCCACGCCCAGCGAAATAACATCGCTGCGGCCGGCTACCAGATCAAAAAATTCGCGGATGCCGCTCTTGGGCAAATCTCTTACGGGAGCAACTATGAATGACTCTGCTGAAAAATTTTCGATGCAATTACTCATATTATCTTCTCCTCTGATATATTCAATATCTTTTGAAAAACAAGTGTCAGCAAATCTGCTAAACCGTGTTGTTCAGTTTTCCTTAAAGTAATTTGTTATTTGTTTTTATGCAAATTTTTTTCTGCAAAAAATGCGATTTTTGCATC
Source organism: Lentisphaerota bacterium (assembly GCA_015061695.1). Lineage (GTDB taxonomy): Bacteria > Verrucomicrobiota > Lentisphaeria > Victivallales > Victivallaceae > SIG78. Next base: position 42,445 of record SUWA01000002.1, on the reverse strand, counting down.
ATTATCGGCCAATTTTGTACAAAAATACCTGTTTACGGGCCTGAAACACTGTTTGAGGCTGGTTGCCGGGAGTTTTTCGGCAAGGACCTTGCAAGTCGCAGGCTGTAAAGTTTTTTACGGACAAACAGCCAGACGTTCGGTACTTTCCTGATCGTCAAGCAAGCGGCCGGAAACCTTGTATTGCTTGAGTTGGAAAGTCGTAGATGTGGCAATCACTCCGTCGATGGTGGCCAGTTTTTCGGCAATAAAGGCGGCAACTTCCTGCAATGAATCGCCGCGCACGCTGACAAAAAGGTCGCAAGAGCCGGAAACCAGTGCCAGATCGGTAACTTCCGGAAAGAGGGCGATTCGTTTGGCCGGAGTATCAAATCCACCTTCGCGGCGGGGAGCGATCTTGACTTCGATCAAAGCCTGAACCTGTTTGGAGGTACTGTTTTCCGGCAGGATCGCTTTGTAACCGATGATCTTGCGGTCGGCTACCAGTTCATTTATAGCCAGTCGCACACTGTCGGCGTCGCAGCCGAGGCGGATGGCTAATTCTTCAATGCTTAAAGCGGCATTGCGTTCGAGTATATTAAGCAAACGATCTTTCATTTTTTTATCCGTAAAATAAGTTTTATTATCAGTCGTGGGGAATTTTTCAATCGCGTTTCCGGAAATTCCCGCAATCACTCATTGCTTCCACCGGGTGATTGTCCAACTCGCACCGATCCACAAACGGGTGTTTCAGGAAGTGAACACAATCTTTGCAGAAGCGTTTTTCATCATCAGCGGCGGCCAGCCGCGCCCGAGCCGCAGGCGCTGCACCGAGCAGCACACCCAGATCTTGCAGTTTATGACTTTCCGGTGTCGTAGTATTTTCAGTCGATGCTTCCTCCAACCCGGCGAGTTCTGCATTGCACAGCATACAGACCAGCACTGTTCCGACCGGTGTAAAACCGTCGAGTTTGGTCTTGGCTTTGGCTATGCTCGATTCATGGCAGAACGGGCAAATAATTTTTTCATTGGGTTGCATAAAAGCGCTTATCCTGTTTTTTTATGAAACTATTTGGTACTATATCATAGTCTGTAAAAAAATGCAAGTCATTTATTACATTTTTTGCGGGTCAATTTGACGCATCCACTTGGGCCATTTTGGCGCAAATGGCTGTTTTTTGGATAATTTTTGAGCTTGTGCCAAAAGTTGGCACGCATATTGCTATTGATAACGGTAAACAAAAAAAACAAACCGTAAGGAGGTAGATCATGAATATTGAAAAATTTACCAATCGCAGTCGTGAAGCTCTTGCCGGAGCCCAGGCTCTGGCGGTTGAATCGCGCCATACGGCTTTGAGCGATTTGCATTTGTTCAAAGCATTGTTGGAGCAACAGGACGGTTTGGCCGGCAGTTTACTGGAAAAACTCAATATCAACACCGCTGAATTGCAGGAAGTTGTGGCCGCCGCTCTGGCCAAAGAACCGCACTTTTCCGGCAATGGCAACGGCGATTTATATCAGAGTCGGGAATTCAGCGAAGTATTGGTTGAATCCGGTAAGATAGCTTCAGGTATGAAAGATGAATTTGTCAGCGTGGAGCATATTCTGCTGGCTTTGATCAAGTGCAAGTGTGAATCCGCGCGGATTCTCCGTGATTGCGGGGTTACTTATGATGCTGTACTCAAAGCTCTGCAGAGTGTTCGCGGCAATCAGCGCGTAACTTCACCGGACCCGGAAGGCACGTTCGATGCCTTGAACAAGTATGGGCGCGACCTTACCTTGCAAGCCGCACGGGGAAAACTCGACCCGGTCATCGGCCGCGATGAGGAGATCCGGCGGGTGGTGCAGATACTTTCGCGCCGCACCAAAAACAATCCGGTCTTGATCGGTGAACCCGGGGTTGGTAAAACTGCCATCGTGGAAGGGTTGGCGTTGCGTATTTTCAAAGGTGATGTGCCGGAAAGTTTGAAAAACCGCAAACTTGTGGCGCTGGATATGGGCAGTCTGATCGCCGGAGCCAAATATCGCGGAGAATTTGAAGAACGGCTCAAAGCAGTGCTTAAAGAAGTTACCAGTGCCAACGGCAATGTGATCCTGTTTATTGATGAATTGCATACCGTGGTTGGTGCCGGTGCTTCTGAAGGCAGTATGGATGCCGGGAATTTGCTCAAGCCGATGTTGGCGCGGGGTGAGTTGCACTGCATTGGGGCTACCACGCTGGATGAATACCGCAAATACATAGAAAAAGATGCGGCACTTGAACGGCGTTTTCAGTCGGTACTGGTGGAACCGCCCTCGGTCGAAGATACGATTTCGATCCTGCGCGGGCTTAAGGAGCGTTACGAACTGCATCACGGAATCCATCTGCAGGATGGTGCGCTGGTGGCGGCGGCGGTGTTGTCTGATAAATACATTGCCGATCGTTTTCTGCCCGACAAAGCTATTGACCTGGTGGATGAAGCCGCGGCGGTGCTGCGTACTGAAATAGAAAGTTCGCCCATCGAGATCGATGAGATCGAACGGCGCATCATGCGACTGGAAATCGAGATCACCGGGCTGAAAAAAGATAAAGATACTGCCAGTATCAAACGGCGCGAAGCGTTGGAAGCCGAACTCTCGGAGCTGAAAAGTCAGGCCACCGAACTGCGCGCCCGCTGGGAAAATGAAAAAAAATCCATCACCGGATTGCAGAATTTGCGTGAATCGCTGGAATTGGCCCGCGTACAGTTGGAGAAAGCTGAACGCGACTATGACCTCAACCGCGCGGCTGAACTTCGGCATGGCACGATTCCCGGCATTGAAAAACAGATCAAAGCTGCCGAAGAACAGCTCAAAACCAGTTCTTCCAGCCGGTTGCTCAAGGAAGAAGTCGATGCCGAAGATATTGCCAATATCGTCAGTCGCTGGACTCATATTCCGGTCAGCAAACTGCTGGCCAGCGAAAAAGCCAAACTGCTGAAGCTTGCTGATACGCTGCACGAGCGTGTTATCGGTCAGGACGAAGCCGTGCAGGCGGTGGCGGATGCGGTTTTGCGGGCCAGAGCCGGTTTGCAGGATCCCAACCGGCCGATCGCCTCGTTTATCTTCCTCGGGCCCACCGGGGTCGGCAAAACGGAATTGGCGCGGGCCTTGGCTGAACAGCTTTTTGATGATGAGCGCAGTGTGGTCAGAATCGACATGTCGGAATATATGGAAAAATACAATGTATCGCGCCTGATCGGGGCGCCTCCCGGATATGTCGGCTACGAAGAAGGCGGCCAGCTGACCGAAGCGGTACGGCGCAAACCGTATTCGGTGGTTTTGTTTGATGAAATAGAAAAAGCTCACAGCGATGTGTTCAATATCTTGCTGCAAATTCTTGAGGACGGTCGTGTTACCGATTCGCAGGGCAGGGTGGTGAGCTTTAAAAATACCATCATCATTATGACCAGCAATCTGGCAAGTCATCTGATCCTTGAACACCATGGTGCGGTCAACGAAGTCAAAGATATGGTAACGGATGAACTCAAACGGCATTTCCGGCCGGAGTTTCTTAACCGTATTGACGAAGTGCTGATTTTCCGGCAGTTGAGCAAGGCCGATATGATTGCAATTGTGGATATTCAGCTGAAGCATTTCAGTAAGCGGCTGGCGGAGTATGAAATCAAATTCAATATTACCTCTGCGGCTAAAGAGCTGATCGTCGAAAGCGGTTTTGATCCGGCATTCGGGGCGCGTCCGCTGAAACGGGCGGTCATCCGCGAGCTGGAAACACCGGTATCACGTCTGCTTATCGGGGGTGAACTTATTCCCGGCGGCGAGCTTAAAGTCGATGTTGCGGAAGGTAAATTGACCTTTGAATGTCTGGCTCCGGTGGCTGTTGAACCGGAAACAGTGGAATAAAAAAACAGCCGTAAAAAACGGGCTGCAGTCAGAACAAATAAGTTTGGCTGCAGCCCGGATTGTTTTTAGTTATTTATTGTCGGTGTGTTTTGCCCTTTTGCGCACTTTTTGAAACAAAGCGTAGAGCGGCGGAATGAATCCCCCGGCCCGGCAGCTGCAAGCATACCCCGGAAAGTGGTCGTGCCGCTCACCCGGCGGCTTTCCGTCCCGGCTCCGGAAGCAAACAACAGCGGCAATAGGCGGCAACTTTTACCGTGGACGGCACGATTGCCGGGTATTTCTTCAAATAAGCCGATCGCACCCGCCAGTGAGGTTATGATCGCAATAACAAAGGCAAACTCGGACCGGTCAATAAAAAATGCTGCAAACATAAAAATAAAATATTTTTTCATTCAGGCAATATAGCGGACTGATTTGCAAATTATGCTTTTTATGTTATGTTATGTAAAATATATAAGTTTAAGATTGGTGAGGGGATCGATAATGTCAGATCATGATTTTTGGACAGGCGGCGAACAGCCCGATAGGGGAATAACCATTCCCGGTGGCGTAAAGCCGAAAAACACTGCCGGAATAAAAATCGGCGATACCATTCTTGGACAGTATAAAGTTCTTGCCGAGCTTGGACGTGGCGGCATGGGCGTGGTTTATGAGTGCTGGGATGAAGAAGCTCAGATTAAGGTTGCTGTGAAAACTCTGACTGCGGAACTATCCGGCAATCAGGCGGAAATGGAACGCGTTAAAGAAAATTTCAAGCTGGTACACGATCTTCACCACCCCTATATAGCCAGTTATAATGCGTTGCGTCTGGATAAAACCACCCGCCTCTATTACCTTGTAATGGAGTATGTTGATGGGGTGGAACTGCGTAGCTTTTTGCGGGAAAAACGCAATAATGGCGAGTTTTCAGAACCGTTGATACTGAATCTGGTTGGGCAAATTGCCGATGCGCTGAACTACGCTCACAGTAAAAAAGTTTTGCACCGCGATGTTAAACCCGGTAATATAATGATTGACCGGCAGGGTAATGTAAAACTGCTGGATTTCGGGTTGGCGGCGCAGTTGCACAGTTCGATGAGCCGGGTATCACAACAGTTTTTTGACACTACCGGCACCTTGCATTATAAATCACCCGAACAGTGGCGCGGTAAAACGTTGACTGCCGCCAGTGACCAGTACGCATTGGCGGCTACGGTTTACGAAATGTTTGCCGGAGAACCGCCTTTCGGTTCTGCAATTGACAGCGATGATGTTTGCCGTTGTGCTCTTAATGAAACGCCGGAAGATCCGGATAATACCAGTTTGCCTGTCCGGAAAGCTATTCTCAAAGCGTTAAGTAAAAAACCGGAAGACCGGTTTCCAACCTGTAAAGACTTTTCTGATGCCATGCGTTCGTCGTATCGGCAGAATGGCCTATCGCTGACCGGCAAAATATTGAAAAAAGCAGTCAGCTGGCTGCTTGGCGCTGTCAAGTGGCTGTTGCTCGGATTGTCAGGGATTATTATTGGCTTGGGTAAGGTATTTTGGGAGCTTCCTCCCAAAGGCAAAGTGATTTGTGGTGGGATATTATTGCTGATTGCCGGTGTAGCAATCGGTATCTGGTGTTTTAGAACGCCGCGAGTGATAATGGATGAACAAAAGACCGTGGTGAATTTGCGAAAAAATGTAAAGATGGAATTTTTCAAAGTTAAATCCGGTAAATTCAAAATGGGCAGTGCGGAAAACGATCCGGACAGAAGAGCGGACGAGCGGCCCCATGTGGTAACATTATCGCAAGATTATTATATTGCGGCATCGGAAGTTACAGAAGAACAATATGCCATTGTAATGGGGCAGGATTGGGAGCGGCAAAAAGGAAACGTTTCGCCGGTAAGAAATATTTCGTGGTTTGAAGCCAGAGATTTTTGCAGTAAGTTAAATGAAAAATATCCGTTGCCGAAAGGTTGGAAATATGATCTGCCTACTGAAGCTCAATGGGAAAAGGCATGTCGTGATTCCAACAATCGTTTTCTCCGGGGAGTCTGGGAGTGGTGTCTGGACAGTTGTAAATATGAAAATGATCTACTGATGACTTACACATACTATCAGGATGGCACCGATCCGTTATGCGAAGAGGGGGACCGCAAAGTTTATCGCGGCGGCAGCGATGTCAGCGGCAGCAGCTCGCATCGGGCGGCGATCCGGGCCTGCGGGATGCCTGAAGACCGTCATTATTGGTTGGGGTTCAGAGTTGCGATCGTGCAAAAATAACTAAAGCATGCCGGTATTTTTATAAAAAAAACTGCTGCAAGTTGTTGAGCTTGCAGCAGTTTTGTAGATATATATTTTTTATATCAGGCAAAAATCACTTTCTTGAAATTCTTTTTGCCGGTTTGCAACAGCAGTTCTTTTTCCGGAACGTCGGCCGCTTTGATCATCAGATTCATATCGCTGACTTTTTCGCCATTGACTTTTACGGCGTTGCCCTGGATCAGACGGCGGGCCTCGCTGTTGGTTTTGGTCATGCCGGCGTTGGTCAGCAGCTGGACGATCCACAAACCGTCGCCGTTCAGGCTGTCGGCCGGCAGCGTCGTTTCCGGATAGCTGGCTTCGGCTTTGCACTCAATAGTACCGATGGCGCTGCTGGTGGCGATTTTACGTTCCGGATCGGCAAAGCCGAACTGACTGCCGGCGGTGAGGAACGCTTCTTTGGCTGCCTGTTCGCCGTGCGCCATCTTGGTGGCTTCAAACGCCAGGATTTCTTTGGCGCGGTTGATGTTGCCGCAATCAGCCAGTGCAATACATTCTTCCAGCGGCAGTTCGATGGCGAATTTTTTCAAAAGATCGCCCAGCATGGCATCATCGCAGTTGCGCCAGAACTGGTAGTAATCAAAGACACTGGTGCGGTTGACATCCAGCCAGACACTGGTGCCGCCAATGGATTTGCCGAATTTCTGACCGGTGGCCGGGTTGATCAGCAGCGGAATGGTCAGCACATGCACATCTTTTTCTTCTTCGTACATGCGGCGGATGAGTTCGGTACCGGCAACCATGTTGCCCCACTGATCCTGACCGCCGATTTCGAGCGTACAATTGTATTCTTTATTGAGGTGGTAAAAGTCATAGCCTTGCAGCAGCGAATAGCTGAATTCAAGGAACGAAAGACCGTTTTCCAGCCGGCTTTCCACCGACTTTTGCGCCAGCATACGGTTGACCGAAAAACGACTGCCGATATCGCGCAAAAAATCCAGCAGTTTGATCTGGCCGAACCAGTCGAAGTTATTGACAAAGTTAGCTTCGCCGTTTTCGAGCGTGATAAAACGCGCCAGCTGACTCTTGAGGCACTCCACATTGTGCGCAACTTCGTCCATGGTGATCATGTTGCGGGCAGTACTGCGGCCGGATGGGTCGCCGATGGCACCGGTAGCGCCGCCGACCAGCACGGTCGGAACGTGGCCGGCCTTCTGGAGCATACGCATGGCCATGACCGGGAGCAGGTGCCCTACATGCAAACTGCTGCCGGTGGGGTCAAAGCCGCAATAAAATACCACTTTTTCGGTGGTGAATTTCTTTTCGATCGCTGCTTCATCGGTCATCTGGTAGACAAAACCGCGGGCTTTGAGTTCCTGATAAATATTCATTTTTCTGCCTTGTTTTTTGGGTTTGTATTAAAAAAATCTTTATAATATACTCCGCAAAGGACAAGTTGCAAGTATTGAATCACTTTTCCGGCTGGTTTTTAAGCGTAATAAAGACTATTTCGGGCCTCATTGCCAGCCGGGCAGGGGCGTAAGCCGAGCCGAGGCCGCAAGTTACATACATGCTTTTGCGCTCTTCGCGGATCAATCCGTAATTATATTTGCGCCCGATCGCCGGATTGATAACGCTGCCTAAAAACGGTATATTCAGCTGGCCGCCGTGGGTGTGGCCGGCCAGCACCAGATCAACATCATCGTTCATAAACTTGAAATCTGCCGGTGTATGAGTCAAAACCAGATTGAACATATCCGGCTCGATCAACTGTCGAATACGCTGCGGATCATTTTGCCGGTGCGGGTTGGTGTGGTAGTCCAGTCCGATCAAATTGAAGCGTCGGCCGCGGCCAGCGTCGATGATAACATTCTGATCCTGCAGCAGTTTGATATGGCTGCCGGCAAACGCGGCCTTGACCGGTTCGATGCCGCGGCGCACATCGTGATTGCCGGGAACAGCGTAAACACCCAGCGGAGCAGAAAGTTTCTGCAGGTATTTTATCAACACTTGCGCGTCCGGACCGGTGCCATTGCCGTTTACAAAATCTCCGCCCAGCAGGATAATATCGGCCTTGCGCTGATTGATGATCTCGACAGTTTCCGGCAGCTCTTGCATCTGGAGTTCATTAAGGTGTATATCGGCTACAAAAGCGATCGTCAAACCATCAACATCGCCGGTAACGGCCGGCGAGCTGAATTCGATTTCTCTGATTTTACGCAACCGCGGTTCCATGTGCAAGGCATACCAACCGATCACCAGCAGAAATATGCCGGTGAGCAGTATGGCGTAATTACGCTTCCAGAAAATTTTCAGCCGTCTGGCCGGACGGGATTTACCATGTAACGCTTTCATGTTATTAAGATATAACCTTTTTTAGCTGTTTTCAAGGTCGGAATTACAAAAAAATCACTTTATTGACTTGAAATTTTGCACTTTTGAGTTAAATTAGTGTAATATTATATTGATATGTCGGCGGATTGTCTGCCGACTGAAAACAGGATTTTTATGGCGGAAGATTTGGAAAATTTGAATACTGCTCCGGCCGGCACTGCCGCTTATGATGAGTCGCATATCAAGCATATGGATCCGCGCGATCATGTGCGCAGCCGGCTTGGCATGTATATCGGCCGGGCCGGCGATGGCTCGCACCCCGATGACGGTATATATGTTCTGCTCAAAGAAGTGGTCGATAACGGTGTGGATGAGTTCATTATGAACTTCGGCCGCCGGCTGGATATTAATATCACCGAGGACGGAACCGTTTCGGTGCGCGACTACGGTCGCGGCATTCCGCAGGGCAAACTGGTGGAATGTGTGTCGGATATCAATACCGGTGGTAAATACAGCACCGAGGCTTTCCAGTTTTCGGTTGGTATGAACGGTGTGGGGGTCAAGGCAGTAAACTTTCTTTCCGAAACCTTTGTGGCCCGCAGTATCCGTGCCGGGCATTACCGGGAAGTAACTTTCAAACAGGGGATTTTATCCGGAGATACTGAAGGTGATACTGAAGAACGGGACGGCACTTTGATCGTTTTCCGGCCCGACCCGGAAATATTCCACGACTTCCGCTTCCGGATGAGTTTTGTCGAAAAACGGCTCTGGATGTATGCTTATTTGAACACCGGTTTGTCGATCTATCTGAACGATCAGCGCTTTTACAGCAAAGAAGGTTTGAAAGATCTGCTGACCAGCGAGGTGGAAGACAACGCCATTTACAATGTCATTCACTACAAAAGCAAAACGTTGGAATTTGCTTTTACGCACAGCGATGAGTATGGGCAGACCTATTTTTCGTTTGTCAACGGTCAGCATACCACCGATGGCGGCACCCACCAGTCGGCGTTTTGCGAGGGGATCCTGAAAGCAGTCAACGAGATTTCGGGCAAAAACTATCAGGCCCCGGATGTGCGCGACGGTATCACCGGTGCCATTGCCATAAAAATGCAGGAGCCGGTCTTTGAATCGCAGACCAAAAACAAGCTGGGCAGCACCGAAGTGCGCGGCCCGATCGTGCAGACGGTCAAAGATGAAATTTGCAACTTCCTGCTGAAAAATCTGGATGTAAAAGATATTCTGCTGGACAAAATTTCGCGCAACGAACAGGTGCGGCGCAAAGTTCAGGAAGTGAAAAAACAGTCGCGCGAAACGTCGCAGAAAACAGTTTTGCGCATCCCCAAACTCAAGGATTGCAAATACCATATCGGCTCAAAATGGCCGCGCGGAACCCAACCCAAGGAAACGATGATCTTTCTTACCGAAGGTAAATCGGCGGCCGGGAGTCTGGAAAAACGGCGCGATCCGGATTGTCAGGCGATCTTTGAACTGCGCGGCAAGCCCAAAAACGCTTACGGCGAATCGTTTGAAATGATTTATAAAAACGAGGAACTCACCTTCTTGATGAAGGCGCTGGGTGTGGAGGATTCCACGGAGTTTCTGCGTTACGACAAAATCATTCTGGCCACTGATGCTGATGTTGACGGATTGCATATCCGCAATTTGATGATTACATTCTTTTTGTGTTTCTTTGATCAGCTGGTGCTTTCCGGCCACTTGTATGTGCTGGAAACTCCGCTCTACCGGGTGCGCAAAAGCGGTACCGCCCCAATCTACTGTTACAGCGACAGCGAGCGCGATAAAGCCGTTGCCAAACTGGGTAAAACGGCCGAAATCACCCGTTTTAAGGGGTTGGGGGAGATTTCTCCGGATGACTTCGGGGTGTTCATCGGCAAGGATATGCGTCTTTCGCCGGTAACGCTGGATAATATGCACGGAGTAAATGATTTGCTGCGCTTTTACATGGGCGAAAATTCCGTGGAGCGCAAGGACTACATTATGAGCAATCTGGAGGTTACGGACTATGAGTGACGAAAAAGTCGATCCGCAGCCCGGCAATGAACAGTTGCAGCCTCCGGCTGAAAACACTCCGCAAGCTGATGAATTTGACCGCGAGGAGGCTGTAAGCGTAGTGCGCAAGCGCGGCAATAATGAGTTTTTCCGGCAAATGATGGACCGCAACTTTCTGGACTACGCCAGTTATGTTATCGGTTCGCGCGCCATACCTGATGTGGATGACGGCCTTAAACCGGTGCAGCGGCGTATCTTGTGGACGCTGTATCAGAATTACGACAATGGCCGGCCGACCAAAACGGCTAATGTGGTCGGTAATACCATGCACTATCACCCGCACGGTGATGCTTCGATCGGCGATGCGATCGTAGTGCTGGCCAACAAAGGCGGTTGTATTGAGCGCATGGAGCTTGACAGCGACGGTGTGGAGCGGTTGCGTAATGTGAATACACCTTACTTTATCCACAAAGAAGGGAACTTCGGGAATATTCTGACCGGTTCTCCGGCTGCTGCTGCGCGTTATACCGAGTGTGCGTTGAGTAAATTGGCACACGAAACCATGTTCAATAACGACATCACCAATTTTGTACCCAACTATGACGGGCGCAAAAAAGAACCCACCCAGCTGCCGGCCAAGGTGCCGAGTTTGCTGATGCTGGGGTCAGATGGTATTGCCGTCGGGATGAGTACATTGGTTCTGCCGCACAACTTTAACGAACTTATTGATGCGGAAATAGCGCACTTGCGCGGCGAAGAATTTGAACTTTACCCCGACTTTCAACAAGGCGGGGTGATGGATGTGCGCGAGTACCTGGACGGTAACGGTAAGATCACGCTCCGTGCCCGGATCGACATTGAGGGCAGGGAGCTGGTGATACGCGAAATCCCGGCCACCACCAACACGGCATCGCTGATGAGTTCCATCGAGCGCGCGGCCGAAAAAAACAAGATCCGTATTGCCGCGATCAACGATTTTACTACTGACCGGGTGGAAATACGCATTACCCCCACGCGCGGATATGATCCGGAAAAGACCCGGCAGGGACTTTTTATGTACACGGATTGTTCGGTGAGCATTTCGCCTAAAATGACGGTCATCTGCGACCGCCGTCCGGTGCAGATGAGTGTCAGCGATGTGCTGAAGCGCAATGTTGCCAAACTCCTGGATTATCTTAAGCAGGAGTTTGAAATCGAGCTGGGCCGTTTGCTGGAAGCCAAACACGCCAAAACACTGGCGCAGTTGTTTTTTGAAAACCGTATTTATAAACGGATTGAAGAGTGCCGTTCGCAGGAAGAAGAATACAAGGAAGTGCTGGATGGGTTGGCTCCGTTCCGCGACCAGCTTTTGCGCGATGTTACCAATGACGATGTGGATAAACTTCTGGCCTTGCCGGTGCGCCGGATCGCGCGGTTCGATATAGAAAAGAACCAGCAGGAGATCCGGGCCATCGAAGACCGGCTCAAAGAAATAAAGCATCACCTGAAACATCTGGTGGAATACACGATCGGCTATCTGGAGTCGATCAAAGAACGCTACGGCAAGAATTTTCCGCGCAGGACTGAAATCGAAAAAATCGATAAGATCGACCGTAACCGGGCCGCGCTCAACAACATCAAGGTGTTCTGGGATCGCAAAAACGGTCATATCGGTACCGGGATCAAGAGCGATGATGTGATCATGTGCAATGAGTTTGATAAACTTTTGTGCGTGGAGCGCAGCGGCAATTACAAGATCATTGACATTCCGGATAAAATGTTTATCGGCAAATTGTATGATTTCCGCAAATACGATGCCAAACAGGAATTCGGCGTGATCTATTCGGAAAAGAAAACCGGTAAGTTTTACGGCAAGCGTTCCACGATCGACAAGTTTATCAAAGACAAAGATTATCAACTCTGTCCGGCCGGGACGCGTCTGGAGCTGTTTACCCCCCGGGCAGATGCTGTTTACACGATCGAAATCGAAGCCAAACGCGGCGGCAACAAGGTCGAAGATCTCAACTTGATGACCTTGCCTGTGCGCACGCCTAAAGCCCGCGGATTTTTGATCGGCAGCAACATACTCAAGATCACGCATCAGCGTTATTTGGAAGAAGTTGAACTGGCTGAATTTCTGGCATCAGCCAACGACAGCGGGACTGTTGAAGAAGCGGTCAACGGTGATGAAGTGATTGAAACTGCCGCTGTTACGGCAGAAAATACCGGAAAAACTGCTGCTGTTGCCGCTTTGCCCCCCGATATGCCAATCGAGGCGGTTGCGGAAACAAAAACTGAAAATCTCCGTTCAGATGCGGCAATTGAACCGGAAATTGCATCTGAATCAACTGCTGCGGCAGAAAACGTTGAAGATATTCCGGCGCAAACTCAACCGGCAGACGCAGTGCCGGATGAGTTGGCCCCCGCGCTTGAAGAAGTCGTTGAGGCTGCAGCGGAAGTCGTTGCCCCGGAAAACAACCAGCCGGAAGCTGAAGCTGACATTCCGAACGATGACAATGATAATACTCCGGCAACAGAAGACAATTCAATGCCCGATGAGGATAAAGATATTGCAGTTGAGGAAGTGGCGGAAGATTCTCCGGTGAATGATTTAGTGCTGGATGGTAATTTGCCGCCGGAAAAAAAGGTTCAGCGCAAACCTTCCAACGCGCGTCCGGTAAAAAATACAAGCGAAAAAAATTCCCGCCCGGATGATGATTTGGGAATTGTTCAACCGGAGTTAGGTTTTTAAAAAGTTATGAATAATATGATCGATCCGGAAGAAATACGTTCTGCAGCTGCGGAACTGTTGCCGACATTACTCCCTGTGATTGAACAGGTGGGGCAGGAGCCGGAAATCGGCTTTCAGGAACATAATGCTGCCCGTCTGCAGAGCCGCTTTTTACAGGAAAACGGCTTTGCTGTTCAACAAGGTATCGGCCGGCTGGCGACTGCGTATAAAGCGGTCTTTACTGTTGGCAATGAACCCGGTTGTCAGATCGCAGTGCTTACAGAATTTGATGCGCTGCCTCCGCCGTTGGGCCATGCCTGCGGGCACCAGCTGATCATGGGAGCCGGATTGCTGTCGGCGTTGATTTTGAAAAAATTAATGCAAAAATATCAGATCAATGGCTCAATAAATGTGTTCGGGTGTCCCGGCGAAGAGCTGTTGGGCGGCAAGATCTTTATGCTGGAGGATGGCGCTTTTGAAAACATGGAAATCGCGCTGTTGAGCCATCCGTTTTTCTGCAACGGTGTAACGCGCAATATCTTGGCGGTAAGTCATTATAATGTGGAATTTTTCGGCCGCAGTGCCCATGCTTCAACGGCCCCGGAGCAGGGGATCAATGCATTGGATGCTATGACGATTTTTATGAACGGAATCAACGCATGGCGGCAGCAGTTACCCTCGTCTGCCCGGGTACACGGGATCATTACCGATGGCGGAACTGTTGCCAATGTTATTCCGGATCACACAAGTGGCATTTTTTATGTGCGCAGCGATAATAACGATTATCAGAAAATTATGGAAGCCCGTTTCGATGATATTGCCCGCGGAGCCGCGTTGATTGCCGGATGCGAGTACAAGCTGGAGTATGGATCCGCAGCGTATTCGGCGGGTAAACCCAATGCAATACTGGCCGCAGAAGCCGAAAAAATCATGACCGCGTGCGGTATTGATTATCCGGATTCTATTCCGCAGCCGTTTTCTACGGATTTTGCCAATGTTTGTGATGCTCTGCCCGGCGTGAATATTTACTTTGATGTAACCGGTGGAAAACCGCTGGCACTGCATTCTGAAGCCTTCCGCCAAGCTGCAGCCGCACCGGAAGCCCGGCCGGGAATGGTGGGTGCAGCAACTGTAATGGCCAAACTGGCATTGAACTATCTGCAGGATGAGTCGTTGCGCAGTCAGGTGGCGCGATCCAGTTAATACAAGGAGGAGTTTATGCAGGAAAAAGCCAGTTTTCAGGATCGGTTTATCGAACGGCTGGATGCGATCGACTCCAACAGTTTGCAAGCGTATATTGTGCATTTGTTTCGGGAACGGGGCTTTTTTGAATCCGTTTTCAACGCCATTCACGAGGGTATACTGGTAATCGACCGCCATTTTTCGATCAAATATTTCAACAGTGCGGCCAAAACACTGCTCGGTTTGCCGGATGATTTGCGCAAGCTGAAGATCTCCAAGCTGTTGCCGCAGCTGGATTGGGGTAAATTACTGGGCGGCAAAACTGAATCGTGGACGCGGATGGCGCGGCAGGAGATCGAAATCGACTATCCGGTGCATCGCTGGCTGCAAGTGTATATTGTGCCGCAGGAAAAGGAAAAAGAACGCTTTGCCACGATCATTCTGCACGATGTAACTGAACGGCGCAAGCAGACCGATGAAGAGTTGGAAAGCCGTACCGCCGGAGTGGTGGCAATGCTGGCAGGGAGCGTGGCACACGAAATCGGCAATCCGTTGAACAGTCTTTATTTGAACTTGCAGTTGTTGGAACATGACCTCAAAGACGGGGGCGGATTTGACCGGGAGGAAGCGTTGGAAACGGTGGTAAGCTGCCGTGGCGAAGTTCAGCGGCTGGATAATTTGATCCGGCAATTCCTGACTGCAGTGCGGCCATCTGGAATGACATTTCAGATGGTGGATTTGCGGGAACTTTTGCTGGATACGCTCAAATTTATGCGGCACGAACTTGAACTGCGTTCGTTGACGGTGCGTTGCGATTTTCCGGAATCGTGGCCGATGATTTCCGGCGACGCCGAACAGCTCAAGCAAGCCTTTTACAATATAATCAAAAATGCGGCCCAGGCAATGAATTCCGGCGGCGAGCTGCTGATCGCCGGTTCGCTGGACGAAAATAATGTGGTATTGGAGTTTGCCGATAGCGGTAAAGGGGTCAATGTGCGTGAATTGAGTATGATGTTTGAACCGTTTGCCAGTTTCAAAAAAGGCGGTAACGGCTTGGGCATGATGATCATCGAGCGGGTAGTCCGGGCGCATGGGGCTGAATTGATCTTGAACAGCGCTCCGGATGAAGGTATGACAATTGCTATAAGTTTTCCGCGGCAGGGCCGGCGGCACCGGATGTTGCCGGATAAGAGTGAAAAGCAGGAGTGAAATATGTCTGAACAAGCTGATTTGATCATAGATGTAACTTCGGCGGCTCTCTCTAAACCCGGTGCGGCAGATTGGATGCGGCAAGCCGTGGAGCTGGCCGGACCGTATAATTGTACTATCGGCGTGCAAGTGCATAATTCGGCTTCGGCCGAAGAGTTGGACTTGGCGGCAAAGAGCGGTTTTCCATTGAGTTTTCACGCGCCGGTGCTGGGGAAATATATGATGAATCTGGCCGCCGAAGATGCGTCTGTATCGTGGCAGATGATTGATGAGCAGGTTGCTCTTATGCGGCAATACAACGTTAAGCGGGCGGTTTTTCACGCTGCATTGATGACCGATCAGGTGGTTTATGCTTTTGGTCACGGCATGACTTATCAGGAGTGTATGCGTCAGGTGGAACGGCCGGAACTGCAGCGCGGCAACGGTTGTGTGTTCAGCAGTAATTATACCGGTTGCGAAGAATATTTGATGCGGCGTGAACGCTTGAAGGAAAATTTGAAGAAACTGCGTCAAAAATATCCGCAGTTTTGCTGGTGCGTGGAAAATGACTTTCCGGCTTTTGTTGCCGGGGTGCTGCGCGGCGAAGATCTGGTTGCGTTGGAGCATGAAGTTTGTTTCGATACCGGCCACATGTGGGCAACATGCAAGATGCTGGATCTGGATTTTTACCGGGAAATGCACACCGTGTTGGAATCCGGGCGCGCCGGAATGATCCACTTGCACAGTTCACGTTATACATTTGATATGCCGCACCATCTGTGGGGAGATGGCCACTTGCCGCTGAATCACCCCACAACTATGGATGTAGCGCAAATCATCCGCTGCTGCCGGCAAAATAAACTGAAGCATATCGTGCTGGAAATAGCTGATGCCTCGCCGGATGATATAAAAACAGTTTTGCAGTACTACTTTGAGGAATGAGTGTTATGGGTAAACATCGCATATTGCTGGTAGATGATGAACGCGGTACACTTGATGCCATGCAGCGCTTTCTGAAGCGTCGTTTTGAAGTGACTGCGGCTGATAACGGAGCTGCCGCAATAGATTTTATTCAAAAAAATGACTATGATCTGGTCTTGACCGATTTGCGGATGCCGGGCAGAGATGGTATGGGCGTTCTGGATGCGGCATTACAAAAAAATCCGCAGCCGCTTTGCATCATTCTTTCGGCTTACGGCACGGTGGAAAGCGCGGTGAATGCCGTCAAACGCGGTGCTTTTGACTTTGTGATGAAACCGGTCAATCTTGAGCAACTGACTTTGATAATCGACCGTGCGCTGGCGACCCGGCAACTGCAGTGCGAAAATCGTGAACTGCGCCAGAAACTTTCGCAAGATCAAAATAACGCTCCGGTCGTGGCACAGTCCGCACAGATGCGTTCGATCCTGGAACTGATAAAACAAGTCGCCCCCAGCCGGACAACGGTTCTGCTGACCGGCGAAAGCGGTACCGGTAAAGAAGTTATGGCCAAGGCTCTGCACGATTGGAGCAATCGTACCGGCAAATTTGTGCCGGTGCATTGTGCCGCGTTGCCGGCAACTTTGCTGGAGAGCGAGCTTTTCGGGCACGAAAAAGGCGCTTTTACCGGCGCGACCGAAGAACGCAAGGGGCGTTTTGAGCTGGCGGCCGGCGGGACGCTGTTTCTGGATGAAATCGGCGAAATCGATCTGGCCACGCAAGTCAAATTGCTGCGGGTTTTGGAAAACCGAACCTTTGAACGGGTCGGCGGCAGCGAAAGCATCACCAGCGATGCAAGGATCGTAGCGGCCACCAACCGGGACCTGGAAAGCATGATCGCCAGGGGCGAATTCCGCGAAGACCTTTATTACCGCTTGAACGTGGTCAGTATAAAACTGCCGGGCTTGCGGGAGCGCAAGGAAGATATACCGTTGCTGGTCAAGCACTTCATTGATTCGGTGTGCCGCGATAACAATCTTGAACCGTTGAAGATCACTCCGCAGGCGATGAGTGTACTCGAGCGATACAGCTTCCCCGGCAATATCCGCGAACTTCGCAATCTGGTCGAACGCATGGTGGTGTTGGCCAGAACCGATACGATTGATGTGGAAGATATTCCGGAGCAGGTGCGGAACAATACCACTCTTATGCCCAAGGCGATTGCAGAATCGCCCCGGACAACAGAGCCGGAAGCAATCAAACTGGATTTGGGTAATAACGAGCGCAAACTTATCGAGCAGGCGCTGCATACGACCAAAGGCAACCGCACTCAAGCGGCCGAAATACTCGGCATCAGCCGGCGGACTTTGCTGCGCCGGCTGAAAGAATACGCCGTCAACGGTGATCCGATAAAAGAAAATAACTGAAAATGCTGGATTGGGGTACTCAAGTCGTTGTGATCGGCTCCGGCCCGGCCGGATTGATGGCCGCGGCCGTAGCTGCGGGGCAGGGGGCGGCAGTTACCCTGCTGGAAGCGTTGCCGGCGCCGGGGCGCAAACTGCTGGCTTCCGGGGCAGGGAAATGTAATTTTACCAATATGCTGTCAGCCGAAGCTATGGCCGACCGTTTTGCGCCGGAACAGCGTCGCTTTGTCCGGCCGGCCCTGTTGAATTTTACGCCGGAAATGACCAGAAAATTTTTCCGTAAACATGGGGTAGGGCATAAATTGGTCGATGATTTCTACTGCTTTCCGGCCAGCGAAAAAGCGTCAGATATATTAAATGTTTTTTTGAAAATATTTAACGATTATAATGTTCAAGTGATTTGCGGAGAAGAAGTCAGCGCTATAGAGATCCAATCCGGCCTGATAACGGCAGTCCGTACGGTCAATAACAATATTTATCCTTGTGATTATTTGATCGCAGCCGGCGGCGGGCCGGGGTTTCCGCGTTTGGGCGCCCGTGGCTCTCTGGATAAACATATTCAAAAATGCGAGATCGCAGTAGTTTCCCGGACTCCGGCATTGTGCGGGCTGAAATGCCGCGACAATTGGCTGGAAGATTTAAGCGGTATTGTATTGGAAGACGTTGCAGTTGAACTGGATAAAAAGAATTCATCTGCCGGTACGCTGTTGTTTACCGGGGAGGGGATATCCGGTCCCGCCGCGCTGGATATGGCTGGGCGGGCAGCCAAACTGCTGGCCGGAAAATGCAAAGATGTTCAGCTGAAAATCAATTTTCTGCCGGATATTAGCCAACAGGATTGGCTGGATTTTTGGAATCAACAGCGGCAAATCAATGGTAAACGCTTGATTTACAATTTGTTGAGCAGTAAAATGCCAACCGCGTTAGCTAAAGCGCTGACTACGCTTTCAGGAGCAGGGGAATGTATAGCCGCACAGTTGAATAAAAGCATGACCGGTGCGCTGATAACCAATCTTACCGCCTGCCCGATAACAGTTTACGCCACGGAATCGTGGGATAAATCCATGGCATCCACCGGCGGAGTCGCACGGACCGAAATCAACGCCAATACAATGCAGAGTAAACGGATAAGCAATTTATATTTTGCCGGCGAATTTATAGACGTGGATGGTCCGTGCGGCGGTTACAATATTCAATGGGCATTGAGCAGTGGCTATCTGGCCGGATCATTGAAAAGTAAAAAGCTCTGTTTCCAATCTTAAAAAATTGCCAATACCAAAGTTGATCATAGTCGTATTGGAAATAGATTAAAGTAAAAATAAAAATCCGGATGCAAAATAAAATCGCTTCAGAGCAGGGCTTATTGATAAACCCGATATGATCCATGCACCAAGATTAACTCGCGTCAGAGGGGCGTTTCCGGCTATTTTATTATGTCGCATAATACACGTTATGTTAAGTCGAGTATGTGCTTGTTGATTGGTTGTTATTGCCACAACAACCTTGCAATAAACAAGTTAAATATAATGCAAACAAAGCCTGTTAATAACTTGTGATTAATTTTGTTAATAAGTTTGGTCTTTTTGCAGTGTCAACTCCGTGATGCTTGAAAAAATCAATTTTTACGGTTTTCATTATATAGAACTTTTGTCAACATTTGACAAATGAAGAGTTGTGTGCTACAATATGCACCGAAAAAATAAGAAAATGTTTTATTAAGGATAGGGTGTATTATGCCGCAGAGCCGTTTAATTGATTTTTATTGCGAAGTATCTGCTTTGATCCGGCGCGATTTAGTCAAACAAAAGATGTTATTGCCGCCGGAAAATATTCTGGAGCTTTGCCGGGAGCATTGCCGGACGCACCGGGATTTGAAAAGTGTTCTAACCCTGCCCGGAGCGCGTTCTGAAAAAAACAACAGCAAAAAGATCGTTGGTGTGATCCAGAAAAACTTTCCTGAAGATGGCACTTTAATGGCCGATTTTGACTGTTTGCAGCAAGCCGGCAAGTATGAAGCCGCGGCGTGCGCTGCAGTAGCGGTAGTTACCGAAAAGAATTTCTACGGCGGCGCGCCCAGTATGCTTACCGGAGTAACTCATCTGGTTAAACCGCCGGTCATCCGCTGGGATTTTATAATCGACGATTACCAGCTTATGCAATCAGTTTTGTGGGGTGCGGATGCGGTCCGGCTGACGGTTGCCCTGCTCGATCAATATGAGCTGAATAAGTTTATTGAACAAGCTGTCAGTTTGAAGCTGGAAGTGGTGGCCGAAGTTCTGAATCAAAGCGACTGGGATCGGATCAAGCCGCTGCTTCCGCAAATCGCGGCCGTCTATATTGATGAGCCGACTGTCAGCAAGGAAGAATTAAACTCTTTATTGCTGCAAATCCCCGCCGATACCCCTGCCCTGATCAATGGTGACCGCTGGAATGATGATTTGTATGGATTTTTATGCGATGGCGCACTCTTTTTCCGGGGAAAAACTCCGATTAAAGATTGACAAAAATAACAAGTTGCGCTAAATTACCATTCAGCATTGTTTTTTAATTTGTTCCGGAGCGACTCCGGGACGCTGTTTTTATTTCAAGGAGAATATTTTATGGGTAAAACTGCTGCTCAAAAGATTTTTGACGCGCACCGCATCGACTCCCCTGCCCCCGGCGTGGCCGTATTGAGTCTGGATCGCGTTTTCTGTCACGAAATCACCACACCGATCGCTATCAATGATCTGGTTGCTATCGGTAAAGACCGGGTTTTTGATCCCACCAAAATCAAGGCGGTGATCGACCACGTTACTCCGGCTAAAGACTCCAAGACGGCCGAACAGGGCAAGACTATGCGCGATTGGGCCCGCCGCCACGGGATCAAAGACTTTTTTGATGTCGGGCGCAATGGGGTTTGCCACGCGATCTTCCCGGAAAAGGGTTTTGTCCGCCCCGGATATACGATCATCATGGGGGACTCCCACACTTGTACTCATGGTGCATTCGGCGCGTTTGCTGCCGGCGTTGGTACTACCGACCTCGAAGTCGGCATTCTCAAAGGCGTATGCACTATGCGCGAGCCGGAAACGATCAAAGTAAACATTACCGGAACTCTGCCGGAAGGTGTTTATGCCAAAGATGTTATTCTTGCTGTCATCAAAACTTTGACCGTCAATGGTGCAACTGACCACGTTATTGAATTTGCCGGCGAAACTGTATCGGCCATGAAGATGGATGCCCGTATGACCCTTTGCAACATGGCGATCGAAGCCGGCGGCACCTGCGGTATCTGCTATCCGGATATGGTTACGGTGGATTACCTCTGGCCCTTTATTCAGGATGAATTTGCCAGTAAAGAAGCTGCGCTGGCGGAATATTCCAAGTTCCTGCCCGATGCCGATGCAAAATACGCCAAAGTCATCGATTTTGATGTAACAACGCTGGAACCGATGGTAACGTTCAACTACAAACCCGATCAGGTCAAAAGCGTGCGCGAAATGACCGGTACGCCGGTCGATCAGGTCTACATTGGCAGCTGCACCAACGGCCGTCTGGAAGACTTGCGCATTGCCGCCAGTATTCTCAAAGGCAAACGCATCAGCGACAATGTGCGTGCGGTAGTGTCGCCCGCCACTCCGCTGATCTATCAGCAGGCGCTCAAAGAAGGTTTGATCGAAATCTTTATGGAAGCCGGGTTCTGTGTTACCAACCCCACTTGCGGAGCTTGTCTGGGCATGAGCAACGGCGTTTTGGCCAATGGAGAAGTTTGTGCTTCCACCACTAACCGCAACTTCAATGGCCGTATGGGCAAAGGCGGTATGGTACACCTGATGAGTCCGGCTACGGCGGCGGCTACAGCCATTGCCGGGGTTATTACCAACTCTCCGCTCTACAAAGGTTGAACAATAAGCAGCAAGGCATAGATAATTATGAAAAATTTTAATGGAAAAATCCTGTTTCTTGACCGTTCCGATATCAATACCGACGAGATCATTCCGGCTAAATATTTGACCGAGCTGACCAAGGCTGCGCTCAAACCGTACTGCCTGGAAGATCTTTCCCTGCCCGGTTTTGATCCTAAAAAAGATATTGACGGCAAAGCGGTCATCGTAACGCGGGCCAACTTTGGGTGCGGTTCTTCGCGCGAACATGCCCCCTGGGTGTTGGAGTGCAACAATATCAATCTGGTGATTGCGGTCAACTTTGCCCGTATTTTCCGTCAGAATATGTTCAACTGCGGTCTGGCGGCTATTTCGTTGAGTTCTGAACAGATCGACGATATTTTTGCCACCTTTGCCGGAACTCCGGCGGAGTGCAAGACCGATCTTGATAAATGTGAATTTACGATCACCAACGATCAGACCAGCAAGGTGTATAAGTTTGAGATCGCCCCCTTTGACCTGGAGTTGGTCAAAGCCGGCGGCTGGGTTGCTTACGCCGACAAAAAATACTGAAAACAACCGATTTTTTCAAGCCCGGGACATTGCAGTCTGCGGGCTTTTTTTGTGCTTGTAAAAAGGGTTTTGTTGACAAAAAACTCTATGGATAACGAAACGCAGCTTTCACTGCATCCGGCAATGAAGTAAGACGTTTCAAAACTTATTCATACAGGAGTTTTTATGGTTGATGAAACATTCAACGATGTTGCTGCTTTGTCAGACAAGGCAGCATCTCCCCCTCCCCCGGAGAACATTCCGGGATCACCTGGCAGTCCGTCGCCGGAACCGGAAAACCCACCGGTTGAACTGGCGGCCTTGCAGCAGGAATTAGCCGAACTCAAAAAGAGTCTGCGCGGTATTCTGACCCAGGAAACACTTTCCGGAACGGAGCAGATCCGGCGCGAATTGCAATCAACTGCGGCGCAGCGCGATCAGCTTCACGGCGAGCTTAAGCTTTTGCAGCGGAGCAATCAGCTGCAGAAGCTGGCCTCCGGCAGCGGGTTCAATGATGTGGAGTTTTTGGATTTTCTCCTTCAAAAACACCAGATCGATCCGGATGATAATACCGGTGCAACCCGTTTTCTGCAGGAGTTCAAGGCTGCCAACCCCAGATATTTTTCGCTGCCGCTCAAGCCGGGTTCCGGCAGTCGCCCCGGAACTAATTTGCACAATGGAGTTTCGGAGCTGCCGCACGGCGCCAACCGGATGGCTGCATTGGAGTCAATGCTGGCCGGCGCGCCGGAAATTTTTTAACTTTTCAAATCAAAAAACAATAAAAAAGGATTATCAATATGACTATTTATGCTTACAGTTTTGCCAATAAAAAACGTGATCTTTCGGACGTGCTTTCGTCGGTGGTAAAGGACGAACCGCGTTTCATTTCCAACTTCAAAACCGTGCAGGATGGCACCGCGCAGAAACATGAGTGGCTCGAAGATCAGATCGAAGGCCGCAATGTAACCGTTACCGGGGTATCCGGCAATCAGATGAGTGCGGCAGCTGAAGATATCAGCAAACTTAAAGTCGGTACTTTGCTGGTGGTCAAAAACGATCCGGCCTTGTTCCGGGTAACTGCAGTCAACAGCGGCAGTTTTGCTTTGGAACTGGCCGGTGCCAACGGTTCGGATACGCTCATGCCGGATAACGGCGCAATTATGAATATCGTCAGCAGCCCCATGGCGGAAGGTTCGGTCAATGGCGATGGCGAAGAAACCAGCCACGCCAGCGGTGTAAACTACAACTACATGCAGATCTTCCGCAAAGATATTGTGCTTACCGGCACCGCGCTGGCGATCAATGTTTACGGTTCGGTGGATAACCAGCTCAACCGTCAGACCGCCTTTGCTTTGGGGGAACTGGCCCGCGATCTCAACCGGGTGGCGCTTTTCGGCGTGCGGCGTGAACCGACATCCGGCGTGCGCGGCGAAGCCGGCGGTCTGTATTGTTTTGCCGCCGGCGAAGATTGCATGAGTATTGATGGAGCCAATCTGGCGTTGGACAGTTTTATGATCAACGACGCGGCCCAGAATATTCTTTCCGAAGGCGGCGAACCGATGCAGATCTTGTGCAGTCCCGGTCAGGCACGCGTGCTTTCCAACGAATACAAGCCCAGCTTGCAGATTCTGCGCAGCGACAACCGCCGCGGAGCCTACGTTGCTACGATCGTGAACGAAATTTCCGGTCGCGGTATGACCATCATGGCCGATCCGGATGTGCCGGATAACGATATTTGGGTGATGGATACCACCGGTTTGGGGCTGGCCAGCTTGAAAGGCCGCAGTATTACCGATGTGGACGCTACGCCGCAGGGCTTTGACGGCGTCAAACGTATGGCGCTTGGGGAACTTACTTTTGAGTTTAAAAATGCCCGTCAGCGTCTGTGCCGGATCCACAATGTTCTGAACAGTGCCGAAGCGATCAAGCAGTTGAAAAACGCCAATTAAAACTGACTTTGCATAAACCTCCGGAATGGGATCATCTGCCTCCATTACCCCATTCCGGAGGTTCTGCAAAAACGAGGAGTATATTTTATGCAAAGCAATATGATTCAGGTTCAAGAGTATTTTCAATGCCATTTGCAACGGCGTCATTGGCAGAATTTGCCGGCTGACACTCAAAGTGCAGCTGTAAAAATGGCGGAAGATGACATCAAATTGGCATTGAATACTCCCACGCTGGATATTGGCGACCTGCTGGTGTTTTGCGCCGTTTGCGAACAGGCGCTCTATCTGGCATTGCAGGAAAATTGCCGTTCGGGGGAAAGCACAGCGCATGGCGCACTTAAAAGCGAATCCATCGATGGCATCGGCAAGCGGGAGTATTACGAACGCTCTGTCGAGTCGGAGTCCGTGGGCGTTGCGGCAAGTGGAGTATTGGCTCCGCGTTGTGAATTATTTCTCTCCCGTTTGCCCGGCTACGGCGAAATCAAAATAAACCGCGGATGAGTTTTTGACATACGCTCATTTATGTTGTTGTTATCGGTACAGCAAAGCAATTTTTGCTGTACCGTTTTTTACTTATTGAGCTTTAAATTCCACAACCGCAAAGAATTACTCACCACCAACAAACATGATCCCGACATGGCGATCGCACTCACCGCCGGGGTAATCTGAAAGTGTACCAGCGAGTAAAAAGCCCCGGCGGCAAACGGTATCAGCAGCATGTTGTAAGCAAATGCCAAGTATAAATTGACCTTGATCGTTTCGTTAACTGCACGGCTCAAGTGCAGCAGCGCGCCCAATTTGCCGATATTGCCGGCCAACAGAGTTACACCGGCGTTTTCCAATGCCGCATCCGTACCGCTGCCCATGGCGATCCCGACTTCGGCGGCCGCCAGTGCTGCGGCATCGTTGACCCCGTCGCCCACCATGGCCACCCGGCGCCCGAAGGCTTGCATGGCTTTGACTTTTTCCAGTTTTTGCTGCGGAGATAACGCGCCGTAGAATTCTTCGATCCCTAATTTAAGCGCCACGCTTTTGACGGCAGTTGGATTATCTCCGCTCAACAGGATCGGTTCGATCCGGTGCTGTTTGATTTCAGCAATCACGCCGGCGGCGTCCGGCCGGATGCGGTCAGAGGCAACCAGCATCCCCAAAAGTTTTTTATCGCATCCAAGCATGATCACACTGCGTTCAAGCGCAGTAATATCGACTTTGATCCTGTTCAGGAAACTTTGAAGATCCAGTTGATTTTGCCGCATGAATTCCGGACTGCCCAACAGGAAAAAAGCGTTGTTGCAAACACCTTTCACCCCCTGCCCCGGAATCGAAATAAATTTTTCGACCGGTGGCAGATCATGATTGAATTGAGCCGCTTGCGGCATATTTTTTACTGCATGAGCCAGCGGATGCAGACTGTTTTGCTCCAATGCCAGCAGCGTTTGATAAAACTCTTTTTCGCCAATAGCATCATCGATATAGACTTCGGTGATTTCAGGCTTATTTTCGGTCAAAGTACCGGTTTTATCCAACATTATGATATCTACTTTGCGCAAATCTTCCAATGTTGAAGCATTTTTTATCAATATACCGCAGCGGGCGCCGCGTCCGATCCCCACCATTACCGCCAGCGGTGCCGCCAAGCCCAACGCGCACGGGCACGCCGCCAGCAATACGGAGGTAAAACAGCCCAATGCCATCGACCAATCTTTTACCGCTAACCCCCAGATCAGCAGCGCCGCAACCGCGATCGCCAGTACCGTTGGCACAAAAATTGCCGAAACTTTATCCGCCAGTTTCTGGATCGGCAACCTGGTATTACGCGCCGCCCTGACCAGATCCACGATTTGCCCCAGCAGCGTATCGCGTCCGACCGCTTCGGAGCGCATTTCCAGTACACTTTCGCCATTTTCCGTGCCGGCTGCCAAGCGGTCGCCGGGCTGTTTGGCGATCGGCAGTGCTTCGCCGGAAAGCATTGACTCATCCACGCTGCTGCAGCCGGCAATGACCACACCATCGACCGGAATTTTTTCATGCGGCATAACTTTCAGGCAATCGCCCTTTTTTATCTGATCCAATGCTACATCTTTAACACATCCACACTCTGAAATCCGGTGAGCAGTCGGCGGAACCAACTCCATCAATGCTCTGATAGCCCGACTGGCTCCGCGACTGGCCCGGCTTTCCAGGTATTGCCCCAAAATCACCAAAGTCGTGATCATGGCTGCCGGTACAAAGTGCAGTTTGGCCAATCCATTGCCGTTCAGCAGCGATTCAGGCAGTGTAAAACCGAAAAATAAAGCGTAAACACTGAAGATGTAAGCTGTCATGATACCCATGCTTATCAGGGTAAACATGTTGAATCTGAACCCGGAAAGCGATTTGATTCCGTTTTTTAAAAGAAATCCTCCGGCACCGAATACCGCCAGCGACGCCAATAACCATTGCAGATTCTGCCGCAGATATAAATCAAGATAACTGCAATGCTCCAAGCCAGCCAACAGCACCGTTATAACTGCGCTGATAATAAATCCGTTACGCAGCGAACGCAAGCGGCGGTCGATTTTGTTTTGATCATCTTCAAATGCTTCAGAGCAACAGCAGCAACCCGGCGCAGGGGATGTACTTTTCAAATAAAGTTCCGGATCTGCGGCAAAACGTTCTTTGCAGCGCGGATTGCAAAAATAATATATCGTTGAGTTATATTCATACTGCGCAGCGGATCGTCCGACGGGAAACTGCATCTTGCATACCGGGTCAGTAACCACGGTGTTCTTCGACTTGTTCATTATCAAAAACGAGTTCCTTTATTTACTTATATCTTCATAACCGGCGGCAAAACCGGCCCATTTCCAATCTTTGGCCTGATCGGCTTGGGAAATATTTACACTCTTTACCGAACCGCCCAGATTCAATGTGTTGATATTGTTCGGGTGGATCGGTGTACTGTCTGCGCTGCTTTGGGAAAGCGCAGCTGCCAGACTGCCCGGTACATCGTGAGCAATCATCGCCGCCGGATTATCCCGCCCCGCAATACGGCGGCCGATCCCGCGATTGGCTGAATCTTTGAGCGTATACGGACTTAACAGTTCTGTTTCATCGGCCGCCTGTTGCGGAGTGTGGAACAAAAACACATAAGATGTGTTCATGTAGTAATCTTCATCAGCTGAATAAGTGTTCCACAAAACCGAGTCACTGGGGCAATGAAAGTTCGGTTCCATATCTTTTTCAGTCAGGTTAGCCGCATCAGGGCTGGGCTGACTGCCGAAGTATCCGCCGATGGTCAGCAGGTTGGGTACAGCATGACGGCCGCTGACGATCCGGCAATAACGGCCGTACCCGCACATGCGGTACATCTCTTTTTCGGTACTGTGATGAAACGACACCGCAATACTGCTCTTATGATTGTCCGCATAAAGCAGTTGCGCCAGACCGATCTGCTTGAGCTTGGCAATACAGTTGGCGTTTCTGGCCCGTTCCCTTGCAGCTGACAATGCCGGCAAAAGCATCGCAGCCAATATGGCAATAATAGCGATAACGACCAACAGCTCGATCAAAGTAAAAGAACGCGTTTTCATAGTTAGGCACTCCTTATTTTAAAATACACAGCTTAACATCTTTTGTCAAATAAATTTATTTATCCTTACAGCGGTACCACTTGGGTACGCCCTGCCTCCGCAGTTTTTCCACCAAGCGCTTTCTGTATTCGATCATCCAATCAGCGGAGTGGTTCAAGTCGGGGTCGCTGTACGGTACCCCGGCGGTGGAGTCAAAAATAATATGAGTTTCTTTTTCGCTTAAACACCAACAGTCATTGCCCGATCCGATCCAGGCGATCGTGCCGCTGCGTTTCCGGCCGAACGATGGAGTTTCGCCCACGTTGAATCCGGCTTTGAACAGTCCGCCGCGAACCGCCGGTGAGCTGCTGTAGGTCAAAAGCGCTCCTTCACTGCGCATTATACGGAAACATCCGGCGGCAAACTGCCAACTCCATAATTCCGGATTGACATCGCTGGAAAAGGCATCCAGCCAGATCAAATCAAAACTTTTGTCCGGTAATGTTTGAATACTGTTGCGTCCGTCCTCCAGCAACAGCGTTATTGATACATTATCTTTTTGCCAAAAGCCGTGTTGCTCCAATTGCACCAGCGCTTCGTGTTCCATACTGCCGGCAGCATAAAGATTCTGCGCGGCTTGCAGAGTGCGGATGTCGTTTTCCAACGAAGTGATCTGCAATCGTGCTTCCGGGATCTTCAAGGCGATTGCGGCTGCGGCAAAGGCATTGCCGCCCAAGCCGAATCCGATATCCAGCAGTTGTAAAGCACGTTGCTGTCCGGCGGCAGAGCGCAAACGCTCCGGCAAAGCGGATGGTTCGGCAAACTTTTTTTCAGCCTCGCTGCCGGCTCCGGCCAGACTGTGAAAATGCTGGCGGTAGCCGGGGTGATAAAGCGTAGGCGATCCATCCGCAGTCGGAGTCAAAACAAACGCGCTATCCGCAGTTTGATTGTTGAAATAATCCTTGAAGAAACTCAAAAACTGACCTTTTTTCATCCACCAGCGTGGAGCTTCCAGTATATCTGCCGGGGCATCGCCGGTCAAACGCATCAACATTGTTTTTTCCGGCAATATATCTAAAAACGCTTTTAACGCCGCGGCGTAGTCATATTCATTCAAAGGTTTTACATAGTTGCGATCCATGCCGCAACGGCGTGCCAGTGCGGTATTTTTCAGCACCATAAGCTGATGTATTTTCACTGCCGTCAGCGGCAGTTGAGCGGCAGCCCGGGCAGTATACATCCAATCATCAAATTTTTCGCCCGGCAAACCCAGAATAAAATGGCCGGCGATTTTGATATTGCGTTTGTGCAAACGCATACAGGCATCCTGAACAGTTGCAAAATCATGGCCGCGATTGATTTCCTGCAAAGTGCGATCGACTGCACTTTGGATCCCCAGCTCCACAAAAAGATCGTAACGCTCCGCGAGTTCTTCCAGATAATCCAGCACATCATCCGGCAGCGCATCCGGCCGGGTGGAGATTATAAGCACTTTGAAATCAGCTTCCTGAAAAACAGTTTCGTAGAGTTCGCGCAAACGCTCCACCGGAGCATTGGTGGAGGTGAAACTCTGAAAGTACGCTATGTAGCTTGAGATCTCGCCATATCTGCTTGCAATGTACGCCCTGCCCCGGGCCACCTGTTCGCGTAAATCAAGCCCGGTACGCGTCAGGTGTCTGGCTCTGGCCCCGTCTTCGGTACAGAATATGCACCCCTCGCCAAAGCCGCCGTTAGTCCGGTTGGGACAGCCCAATGCCAAGTCAATGGGGATCCGTTGCAGCGGCATGTTGTATTTCTGCAATAAATATTCGCTGAAATGGAACAATGTTTTCATTTTAAGTGTCTAACTGTATAAAACAGTATTTTTATAAAATCAAGATATTTTTACCGGTAAATTCGACCCTCGTTGAATCAACTGTTTATAATGTAATCCAAATTCAGGAAAGTTCCATTTTTGAAAGGATTTTTATGCAGATAATTATTGTAGGAGGCGGCCCCGCTGCGGTTGCAGCGGCAGAAAGTATCAGAGTTTATGACCGGCACAGCCGCATAATTATTTTTTCCGCCGAAAAAATTCTGCCTTACCGCCGTCCATTATTGATAAGCAAGTTGAATAACCCGGTGCCCGACGAGCGTTTTTTTATTCATGACCAACACTTTTATGACCGGAACAATATCGAAATCAAGCTGAACAGTCGCGTGATTGCGATCGACTGGCCGGAAAATTGCATCGTGTTATCCGATCAAACCCGCTGCAGTTACGACTCGTTGCTGCTGGCTTATGGTGCTTCGGCCAAAAAAACCGCCGGCCAGCTCCCCGCTAACGTGTTTACTTTACATGATTCAGAAGATGTGCCGCCGGTCAGAGCAATGCTGACAAAAGCCCGATCTGCGACCGTGATCGGCGGTGGTATTCTGGGGTTGGAAACGGCCGGCAGCTGCTTGCAACTGAATAAAAAAACGACTCTGATCGAACGCAGTTCTGAAATTATGCACGGCATTCTGGATTGCGAGTGCGGCAATTTTCTGCACGAACAACTTTTGGCGCGTAATCCTGATTTACAGATCATTACCAATTGTGATTTGACCGCTTTGCACGAGTCGGCTGCAGGCCAGATAAACTGCATTTTTGCGTCTGGAACAACTGACCGGATGAGTGTTGAAAATGTTATTCTGGCATTGGGTTTTCAGACTTCTCCGCCGGGTTGGCAACCGCCGGTAAAAAACTGCAAGCTGGAAGTCGACCGCTTTATGAAATTAAAAGGTTTTGAAAATATTTTTGCGGCCGGGGATTGTGCTTTTTATCCGCAAATACCTTCCGGATCGTACCGGAATGCGGTGCAAATGGGGCGGATCGCAGGTGCCAATATAGCCGGCGAACAGGAGTTTATCCGGATCCCGCCGCGGGAAATGCGCGGCTCTTTTATGGATTTCAAACTCTATTGCGCCGGCGAAATATTATCGGATGATCTTGAGTTTGCAGTGCATATAAAACAAGGTTTTTTGCGCAAACTTTATTACCGCAATCAACAGTTGGTCGGCTGTGTTTTGCTGGGGGATGTTTCCGGCAGCAGTGAGTTTTATCATGCCATATCGGCCAATTGGCGGTGCATTTAAGAGCTTAACGTTCAGAATCCTGCTTTTCCCGGCAGGATTTTTGAGATTGCTTGTAATCCATCCATTTATCGCGCAAAAACTTGCCGCGGGCAAACAGCTCCTCAAAGCGGTCAAAATCGCTCTGGGCAATGGAATCAACGATTTCCTGATAAATATGCCCGCATTTTTGCGCGGCCGCCACTACCGCCGGCTGGTTATTTTCAATGATCTCGCGCCACATCAAGGGCGAGCTTGAGGCGATGCGCGATGTATCGCGGAAACCGGTGGCGCAGCCGGAATAACGCAACGCTTCTTCTTCGCTTGAATCACAATCCAGCACCGCCAAGGTCAAGGCCAGCGCCAGCAAGTGCGATATATGACTGGTATGCGCTACCAGACTGTCGTGAACTTCCGGCGTTATCAAACGCACCGAAGCGATCTTGAGCAGATGCCAGAAATCTTCCACACTCCGGAGCGCATCCTGATTGCAGTCCGGAGTAGTTGTAACAAAGATTTCCGCATTATCATAGAGTTCGGCAAATGCTGCCTGGCAGCCGTTTTTTTCGGTTCCGGCCATCGGATGCGAACCAATAAAGTGGACATTATATTTTTTCAAAGCCGCTTCGCCGGCGGCTACGATCACGCCTTTATCGCTGCCGATATCAGTAACGATCGAACCTGATTTGAAGCAATGCGCATATTCGATCAAAGTTTGAGTTATCACCGGAATCGGCAAGCATAAGATCGTTAAATCAGCCTGGGCAAGTACATCTTCGAGTTTATCGCACGTTTGGTCAACAACATCGTGTTCAACACACCAGCGGCGCGTTTCTTCCCGGCGCGCCCACCCTAAACGGCAGACCTGACTTTTCTTTAATGCCAACCCCAGCGAGGCGCCCAGCAAACCCAAACCGATGACCGCTACGCGTTTTCCGGCCCACTTGCTCATAGATCAATCCCAGATGACTTGATAAAACAGCGCCAGCAATACAGCGGCAATAATACAAATCGACCCGGTGTGTATCGCCGCCAGCCGGAAGCGCAGTTTGTGGGTAAAACGCGGGATCGTACTGCGCCCCAGCACGCACAAACTCCATATCCAGCCCAGAATGGCCAATTCCTCATAATTGTTATGCGGTAAATCAGTCAGAGTCAGATTATAGCGGAACATGACAAGCCAGATAATGATCGGAGCGGCAAAACTGATCAAATCTGCATGAAACAGCGGCATCGGGTGGTTGCTTCTCCGCCCGGCATACCATAAAACAAGTCCGATGATCACCCCCGGCAAATACCCAACCGCAAAAGCAGTCAGCAGTTGGATTATTTGAGAATTCACAGCCATAAAACAATAAACTCCTGAAAAAAATAATTTATACATAGTATTAATATAAAGCATTTTTTTATAAAATCAACCCCCGCAATCAAGTTTTTATTTATCTTTAACGGGTAATAATGTAATTATAGCGGGTAAATGATTTGCAATTTTGCGTTGCGGGGGTTATATTCATTCGTTGCAACTTTGTACTCTTATCAATAACATGACAGGTGGATATTTTGAAAAACTCTATAAAATATGCTTTACTGGCGGCCTTGCTGCTCCTGCCGGGATTTTTTGCGCCCGAGGCACAGGCTTTTGAACCGGTTACGATGGCATTATTGGCACCGGTGGCCATTGAGGTTTACAAGGTGGCAGAACCGCGTATTGTCAAAGGCGCGCTCTACGGCGGCCGCAAACTGGTGCAAATGGGCGGTAATATTTTTGAAATACTCTACCTGCCGCTGGGGGCTGTGCAAATAACTTTAGGTGCGCCATTCGGTTTTTTCAGCGATGGCATCCGTAATATCGGCAAAGGACTGGTTGCCCCCGGCAAACTGGTACTTAATACATTGGCATTCCCATTCACGCTATGGGGCGTGGATATATAAAGCGGCTTTCTTCAGCCGGATTTTTTCTGTACATTATGGCTTACCGTCATCAGTTGGGGGTATTCGACCCTAAATTCAAAAGCAACCAGCAGCGGCGCGAACTCGAAGATATGCTCGGCGAGTGGTATGGGAAAGAGTTTGCTGCCAGCGAAATCACCAGCCGAACCAACGGAGTAAGGAAACTTTCGACCCTGCTGGATGATTTGCTGGAGAAAAAACTGAACGATCAAACCCGCCAGCTCATGCTTTTGCGCGGCGAATGGGAGTCCCTGATCGGGCCGCCGCTGAATAAATTTCTCTATCTGGTGAATATTCAGGATAACGAGCTTGTTCTGGAAGTCAGCCATCCGGCTTTTTTGATTGAGCTGCGCAAAAAAAGTTCTGCTGAATCGCTGTTGAACCGCATAAAGAGCCGCTATCCGGATTTGCCGGCAGATGGAGTGAAATTTATGCCGGCAGGGCAAGTGGAACGCAGCCGGTAAAAACTGAAAAATCCGTTTGAAAATCAGAATAATTTTATTAATATATAATCAAATCAACAAATAATTTTAGAGGTAAAAAATGGAAGTGATCATTCAACCCGATGCTGCGGCAGCGGTAAAACTGACGGCCCGGATCATGGGCGACGCTTTGCGCAAAAATCCGGAAATGGTTTTCGGTTTGGCTACCGGAGCTACGATGGAAGCTGTTTATGCCGAACTTGCGCGTATGTGCCGCGAAGAAGGTTTGGATTTTTCCAACGCCAAAAGTTTCAATCTGGATGAATATATCGGACTGGCACCGGAAGATAAAAACTCTTATCGCTATTACATGGAACAACATTTATTCAATCACATCAACATCAAAAAGGCCAACACCCATCTGCCGAATGGCATGGCGACGGATATTCCGGGCGAAGGCGCCCGTTACGAAGCTGCCATTGCGGCCGCCGGCGGCATTGATCTGCAGCTGTTGGGGATTGGTCAGGATGGCCATATCGGTTTTAATGAACCGCTCTCTTCGCTGGGATCGCGCACCCGGGATAAATCGCTTACACCGGTAACTTACAAGCAGAACTGCATCTACTTTGACCCGCCGGAAAGTATGCCGCGCCGGGCCTTTACTATGGGGGTCGGTACGATCCTCGATGCCCGCCGGATCGTCATGCTGGTTACCGGAGAGCATAAGGCCGATATTATTGCCAAAGCCGTGGAAGGACCGGTTACAAGTATGATTTCAGCCTCCGCCATCCAGTTTCACCGCAACGTAGTGGTGATCGTGGACGAAGCGGCTGCCTCCAAACTCGAAGGTAAAGACTATTACCGCTGGAGCTTTGAAAATGAACCGTGCTGGAATGAGTACCGGTAAAACCGAAAGCATATACCAGTAACAGCAGTTGAGATCGCTTTATGCCAATGATTCCGGAAAGTGTAGCCGAAGAGATCGTGCGCCGCAGCAATATTGTTGAGGTGATCAACTCTTTTGTACCGCTGAAAAAATCCGGTAACGCCAGCTGGAAAGCCTGTTGTCCGTTTCATCAGGAAAAGACTCCGTCCTTTCATGTCAGCGAAAGCAAACAGCTTTATTACTGCTTTGGTTGTCAAAAAGGCGGCGATGTGGTCAAATTCATGCGTGAATACCTCAATTTGGACTACGTCGAAGCCATGCAGCAGTTGGCACAGCGTTGCGGAGTAGTCATTCCGCAGGAAATTTCGCCGGCGGAAGAAGCCGCTTACCGGAAAAAACGCTCCGAAGCCGGCCGCATGTATGATTTGCACCGGTTGCTGGCGGATTTTTACCGGCAGGAACTGCTCAAAAATCCCGCCTCCCCGGTCGCGCAATACTTTGCCACGCGCAAGATACCGGCAGATTTTGCTGAAAAATTTCTGATCGGAGCTGCTCCGGACAGTTGGGATGCCGGGATCAATTTTCTTAAATCACATGGCTTTACCGAGGCGGAAATCATCAACTCCGGGGTGGCGATCGCCAAAGAAAACGGCCGCTGCTACGACCGTTTCCGCAATCGGCTCATATTCAGCATTACCGATGAAAATAACCGGGTCATCGGCTTCAGCGCCCGTATAATCGTCAAAGATGACAATGCCCCAAAATATGTAAACAGCCCGGAAACTGCTATTTTTCACAAAGGCAGTATCCTCTATGGGCTGGCCCAGGCCCGCGATTCCATACGCCGCAATAAATTTGCGATCGTCTGCGAAGGCCAGTTGGATACCATTGCACTGCATCGGGCCGGGCTTGATATGGCTGTTGCACCGCAAGGACTGGCGTTCCGCAGTGAACAGGCTGAACTGCTCAAGCGCTATACCGACAAACTCTATTTATGCTTTGACTCCGACGCCGCCGGTCAGCAAGGTACTTTGCGGGTACTGGAATTTCTACTGCCGATGAACTTTGAGATCATGGCAGTAAATATTGCCGGCGGTAAAGACCCTGACGAAATAATGCGCACGCAAGGCGCAGAAGTTCTGCACGAGGCCGTAAAAAATGCTATACCGCTTACGCGCATCTTGCTTAATGGTTTGAGCCGCAGTTTTGATCTCAAGACCCCCAACGGCAAAGTTGCGGCTGCGGAACAGGCCGTCAAACTGCTGGCGCTGATCCCCAATGCCATGCTGCGCGAAGTTTACTTTGAAGAAATCGCCTCCCTGTTCCGCCTGCCGGTCGATCGGCTGTTTGAGTTTTACAATAAATACAAACGTTTTGCCCGGACTGCGCCGGGAAGCAACACCGACGTACCGGCAGTCGAAAAAGTCCAATACAACGACATGCGGCCCGAAAATATCCGCCATGCCGAGGCTTCGCTGCTTTTGCTGGCGCTGAATAACTCCGATGCACCGCGGCAAATAGCTGAAGTGCTGGACGAGTCGCTGTTGAGCGACGCTCCGAGCGCGTTGGTTCTGAAAGAGCTTTTGAGTATGGCTCTTAATGGCGAGTGGTACAATGGAGCTGAATTATTGAATAATCTGCCGGAAAATTTAAGCAGCGATCCGGAAGTGGTGAAACTGCTGATCCGCGATAATGACCTGACCGGCGAACAATGTGCGCAGATCATGGCCGATTGTCCGGCCGAACTGCGGAGAGAATACCAGAAGCGCAGACGGCAGGAACTCTTGTATGAATTAAACGAAACCGGCGATATTCAGCGCCAATATCAGATTCTTGAAGAACTCAAACAGCTGCGCTGAAAAAACAAAAACATCTTACAGAAAGCAAAAAAATGAAAAGCTATTCCGAACGACTTGAGTGGTTTCATGCTGCCAGATTCGGCATTTATGTGCATTACGGACTCTACACGCTGCTGGAACGCGGCGAATGGACAATGTATTCCGAACGCATTGCGCCGCAGAATTACGATTATCTGGCCGACATGTTCCAGCCTGCAGTCAATGCCGCGCAGGAGTGGTGCAGTTTGGCCCAACGCGCCGGAGCAAAATATATTGTATTGACCACCCGCCACCACGAAGGTTTTTCGCTTTTTGACAGTGCTTATTCCGACTTCACCAGCGCCAAACGCGGCTGCAAGCGCGATATTGTGCGCGAGTATGTGGAAGCCGCCCGTAATGAAGGGCTTAAAGTGGGTTTTTATTATTCATTGCTCGACTGGCGCTATCCGGGATATTTCAACGAAAAGAAATACCCGGAAAACAAGGAAGCTCTGGTGCAGTATGTACACAATCAGGTGCGCGAACTGATGAGCAATTACGGCAAGATCGACCTGTTGGAGTATGACGGCGGTTGGATGGCCGATCTGCAGGGCGGTGTTGAGCGTCAAATCGACTTCTGGCGCTCGCGCGAGCTTAACCGCATGGTCAGATCGCTGCAACCGGATATAATCATCAACAACCGCTCCGGTCTGGAAGAAGATCTTGACACCCCCGAGCAAGTCATTACTCAAGCCCGGCCCGGACGCGGCTGCGAGAGCTGTATGTGCATTGGCGACTCCTGCTGCTGGGGCTATACCCGATTCAACCCCAATTGGAAAACCCCGGTTCAGCTGATCCAACACCTGGTCAATGCCGCCCAGGGCGAAGCCAATTACCTGCTGAATATCGGGCCGCAGCCCGATGGCCGGGTACGCATCGAAGAAGTCGAACGCCTGCAAGCCGTAGGTGATTGGCTGAAAGATAATGAAAAAGCCATCCGCAACAGCCAGCGCTGCGAACTGATCGGTTCTTCCCTGCCCGGCGTGGTGGATTTGAATTTGCAAGGACCGTGGACACGCCGCGGCAAGATTGGTTACTGGTGTATGTTCCGCTACCCCGGCTCAACCGCAACCGCGGTCAAAGTCGGTACCCGGCCGCTGCGCGCCAGATTGCTGGCCACCGGGCAAGAGCTGCAAGTGGAGTATAACGCCATATCCGGCAAGATGATGCTCAAAGGCTTGCCGGATCTGCCGCAAAACCCATACTGTACAGTAGTAGAAGTCGAGTTTGAAGATATTCCGCAGCTGCAAGCCGAGCCGGATCTGGCGGCGTGGCTGGTGTGATTGTTTTTCAGCGCAACAGAAAACGGTTCCGAACGTATTTTTTATAATACTCCGGAACCGTTTTCTTTACCAGTTCAAGTCCGCAATGCGACTCAAGCGCGGCTGGCCTGATGGAACTCCAGCAATTCAGATACATCATCAAAGCCGTGCGGATGATGCCCCCAGGCCTCACGGCGTATGATCTTGTATTCTACTTGCATACGCTGCAATTCAGCTTCGACCAAATTAATATTGGTAACCGGTTTGACCAGCAAATCATCCTCGCCGACGGCAATAAACAGCGGAATCTTGTGATCGGCAATGAATTGCAAATTATTAAGTGGATTAAGTGAAGAAGTTTTCAATTCCTCAACGCTCATATTGTAGCACTCGCAAATCGCCTTGACCCGGTCGGCGGCTTCGCTGCCGGGATCCGCTGAATTGCAAACCGGCGCATCCAGATAGATCGCGGCGATCCTTTCCGGGAACGTCCCCGCATAGCGCAACGAAATATACCCGCCCCAGCTCATGCCGATCAAATTAGCCTTGGCGGAAAGCCCGCGACTGACCAGCCAATCATGGAAACGCCCCATAATAGCCACCCCCTCCGGGCTGGCTTTGGTGTTGAATATATCGATATGAGCATGATGAAAACCGTTCTTCAACAGCTCAACCGTACCGACTCGGGGAACAAACGCCTCGGCCCACTGGGTACACCAGCTCCAGCGGCCATCGCCGGCGGGAGTATCCGGCACCACGACCCACGCCAGCCGTCCCTCAAACTCAAACTTATAACGGTTGAAGCCATACCAAAGATCAACATCCCATTCCGGGTCGATTTTAAACATGCCAGCTGCCATTTTTTTGCTCCTGAAAATAATATTGGTTATAGCAAGTTATGTATGCAGGAATTAATATACCACATCCGCGATCTATTGCAAACCGTAAGTCCCATATTTTTTTCAGCGCTCACTCATGCGCCCTCCCCGAACGGCATT
The DNA here is from genome assembly GCA_015061695.1 of Lentisphaerota bacterium. Classification (GTDB taxonomy): domain Bacteria; phylum Verrucomicrobiota; class Lentisphaeria; order Victivallales; family Victivallaceae; genus SIG78. The sequence continues at coordinate 4,183 of SUWA01000002.1, read as the reverse complement.
TCTTCTGATTTCCCAATACGGTATCGAAGGCTTGACGACCAAAGCACTTGCCGGTGCTGTCGGTATTTCAGAACCGGCGCTGGCCAATATCATGTATTCCGAGGAACTTTTTATCCACAATCGTGAGTATGCGGATCTGATGAAAGATCTGATGCACAAACACCGGAACATGATCATATCAAATTTGGTCATAGCTTCAAAAGCCGGAGAAATTCGCAATGACATTGCACCGGAGATGGTGTTTCGTATGTTGGCCGGCTCTTTGCGGCTGTTGATCAAGCAGTACGGTATGAGCGGCAATGCTTTTGATTTGACCGCACAAAGCAGCATTCTGTTTAATACCTGGGATGTGCTTTTTAAGATAAAATAAACAAAATATTTATACAGGAGGTTCATAATGGAAGAAAAAATGTTCTGTTTTCAATGTCAGGAAACCTGCCGCAACACCGGTTGCACTATGAATGGCATGTGCGGTAAAAAGGCAGACACCGCCAACCTGATGGATAAAATAATTCTGCAGCTCAAACTCATTGCGTTGACCCGGCAAGTTGATCGGCATTTGGGGCGCTTCACTGTAAAATCGCTTTTTATGACCATTACCAATGCCAATTTCGACAATGCTGCACTGCAAAACCAATTGGATGCAGCAATAAAACTGACCGGGGATAATCCGCCCCTGCTCCCGGTTGGCGTGTTGGCATGTACCAATGAAGATATCCGCTCCTTGCGCGAATTGCTTACTTATGGAATTAAAGGTATTGCCGCTTACGCAGAACACGCGGCCGTACTGGGGAAAGAAGATGATGCTGTTTACGCATTTTTATTCAAAGCATTGCAGGGTATTGCCACTGAAGATGATTCCGGCAGACTGCTGGCGCTTATTCTGGAAGCCGGCGAAATTGCCGTTAAAACCATGGCACTCCTTGATCAGGCCAATACCGGAACATTCGGCAAGGCGCAAATAAGTTCCGTCAAAACCGGAGTTGGCGACCGCCCCGGCATTTTGATTTCCGGACACGATCTGCTCGACCTCAAGGAGCTGTTGGAACAAAGCAAAGATGCCGGGATTGACATCTACACTCATAGCGAAATGCTTCCGGCGCACTACTATCCGGAACTGAAAAAGTATCCGCATCTTTACGGTAACTACGGCAATGCCTGGCACTTGCAAAATAAAGAATTCGCTACATTCAATGGGCCGATATTGATGACGACCAACTGTATTACTCCGGTGCAGGATAGCTACAAAGACCGGATTTTCACCACCGGAATGGCCGGATATCCGGGCGTACCGCATATCGCCGACCGGCAAGATGGCAAACCGAAGGATTTTTCGGCAATTATAGAGCTGGCCAAACAATGCAAAGCGCCTGTAGAACTGGAAAACGGTACGATCACCGGCGGTTTTGCCCATGCACAGGTCTTGGCATTGGCAGACAAGGTGGTCGAAGCCGTCAAGTCCGGAGCGATCAAGCGTTTTGTTGTAATGGCAGGTTGTGATGGCAGACAAAAAGAACGTCAATATTACACCACTGTAGCAGAAAATCTGCCGAAAGATACAGTAATTCTCACCGCCGGTTGCGCCAAATACCGTTACAACAAACTTGTAACCGGCAATATCGGCGGTATTCCGCGGGTGCTTGATGCCGGCCAGTGCAATGATTGCTACTCTTTGGCTGTAATCGCTCTGAAGCTCAAAGAAGTTTTTGGTGTTAAAGACATCAACGATCTGCCCATATCCTTTGATATAGCATGGTACGAGCAGAAAGCGGTAGCCGTATTGCTTGCGTTGTTGCATCTTGGCTTTAAGAATCTCCGGTTGGGGCCGACGCTCCCGGCGTTTCTCTCGCCCAACATAGCAAAAATACTGATCGAAACCTTTGATATAAAAGGGATCACCGATCCGGAAAACGACATCGCTGCCATGATGTCCGGCAAATAAAAATCTGTAAGCGACCAAGGCGGCCGGGATCATCCCGCCGCCTTTTTTGTTTCATCAATAACCGGAGAGGTAAAAAAATGATAATCATTCTCAAAGAAAACACTACTCAAACTGAAAAACGCCATGCTGGAAGATTGAGTACAGCACGCAAAAAACACCATTGGAGCATACCAATACAGTGAGGGTATCCGGCAGTCTCCGGTGGTTTTTTTTACTTTGAACTGTGGTTGCCGGCAGCCGCGGAGTCATCGGCGGCAACCGGCCGATTGCAGAACGCCACCAGCATGATCCCGGCAAAGATCAGCATGATCCCGCCGATGGCGGTCAAGCTCAAGCGTTCGCGGTAAAGTAAATACATAACGATCTGTACCAGCAGGAAAGTTCCGCCGGTGCCGATCGCCACCACGCTGGCGGCGGGCAGCGCTTTATACATGCCGATCATAAAAATAATGCTGGTAACGCCAACAATATTACCGAGGATAAATCCCCAATACTCCTGCGCCAGAGAGCAATGCACTGCCGCCGGATTGCTTGCCCCCCATTTGAAAAACAAGTTGGCAATGATCTGAAATGTCAGAAACATTACAATATGCACATAGACCATAAAAACGCTCATTCTTTGAATTTGATACCCTGCGCAGCGGCAGTTCTGTCGTGCGCAGGGCAAGATCGTTCGGGGTGAAAATGTACAGTTTGTTATTGCTTTTTCACCCGGAAAATTGCGGTCTGGCCGGCGTGTAAAAAGAACTTTTCGCCGGATTGATATTCACCATCGACCGGACCGTGTATGCCCACGAGTTTGGTTCCGGCGGGCAGATCAAAGGATTTTTCACCGGAAGCAACGGCGTAAATGCTTACATAGTCGTTGCCGATCCAATACTGATCCTGTGCCGTAGCGTTATAGCGGTGGACTCCGGCTTGTTGGGCGAAATCCGCCAGCAGATCCATCGGCAGCGAAGGCATAGATGTGTAGTAATGGGTTGCACCGCGCAGATTTTTGCGCACCAGAACGGGCTGTCCTTTTTCGTCCTTGCCCAGCACTTCGTCGAAGCCGCTTACCGGATAGAACCACGGGCAGGATTTGACGGTCGGATACCAATGCTGCTTATTGCCGTAGAACATCTGCTGGCGTTTCTGCGTTTTGTCCATCACTGTTTTGATGCCGAGAAAATCCGCATTTGCTTCTGCCGATGGTGTCATGCCCGGATAGGTGCATCCGGCGGCATAAATCCAGACCACAACGGCTTTTTCGCGCTCAAAACGCTGCAGAAGTTTCTGACGCTGCTCTTTGGTCAGCATGATACTGGAAGTCATTATATAGAGCTTCTGCGGCGGCACGATACCATCTTCCAGCAGATCTTCCACCGTCAGCGAGCGGTAGGGTATTGCCAACGTATTGAAGTGGCGCATGATGAATCCTGCCGACTGTGCGAGGATCGAATCATGGAAATTGCGCTTGGTGTAATAAACGCTGTCGCGGGCTGTAACGATGGCGCACTCATAGGGTGTGGTGCCTTTTACTTCCGGCAGCGATTCGAGTATTTTGATTTGCTCCGCGCAGACTTCTCGGAAAATCGGTTCGTAAAACGCATGGGTCAAATCAAAATTATACTGACAGATACCGGTCGCCAGCATCATGGCAAAAGTGCGGTTAAGTGCTCCTACACTGTCAAACGGATATTTGTGGCGGCCGTAACGAGCATCAAGTTCGGTGGTGTAATAACAGCGGAAGTCATTTTCCAGATAGACAAGTTTGTTGTGCAATTTAAATGTATCCTGTGCTTGCATGACACCATCGGACGCTCCTTGTTTGCGCAGAATGTAACGGGAAATACCGCGCACAAAGTCAATGTGAGGCGAGCGGACGATCTCCACGATTCCGTTGTGTCCGTGATCTTGGATCGGGCGGCTATTGTTGGTGGTAAGTTCAATGGTGTATCCATAGTATGCCCCCGTCAGCCAGCGGTTGCCGGTGGCTTCTTTGACTGCCTGACCGAAAGCGATGATCTGTTGGGCAAAAATCAGGTTGCGCCACTCAAAAAAGTCGCTGATTTTCTGATCTTTGACCGGGTCGAGCAACGCGCCGCAGGATGCACTTTTGATCAATGCCGAGGGCAGCATGACGACCGTATCAAAAGTCAGATTTTTCTCGTTCCAGGCTTTTTGCAGAGCCGCATCGGTTTGGTATTTTTTGCGCAGAAACTCTTTGAAAGAATCCAGAGTGGCTTTTTCATAGCCTTG
>SUWA01000081.1 GCA_015061695.1 Lentisphaerota bacterium | reverse complement strand
ATGCCCTGGCAGGGCCGCGCTGAACAGCTGATCAACTATGCCAAGCCCTTGAAGAGCTACTTTATGATCCGTCAGGTGCAGGAATACTTCGGCGGCCAGTGCCCGGTCAGCATCAAGTACGAAATCAACGGCAAGATGATGACTGCTTCGGAAATGCTCAAAGGTAATTTCAAGCCCTCGGGTAAGATCCATACGGTCTACCCCAATGGTTTGCAGACCTGGGTCAACCACAATAAGGAAGGTAACTGGGTGGTTAATGTTGACGGCGAAGAATATACGCTGCCGCCCTACGGCCACGTTGCCATCGTGCCGGATGAGCTTTTGCAGTACACGGCCATCAAAGACGGTCATGTGGTCGATTACTCCAACGGCAAACATTACATCTACCTTGATGGCCGCGGCGAAATTACCGAATTCCCGGAAATGACCGCTGCTTACGCCTACGTTATCCGCCAGATGGACGGCAAAACGCGCATTACGCCCGCGCCGTTTGTCAAGACCGAAACGATCAAAGGTCTTTCCTATACCAAAGCTACTCCGCTTGCACAAAACGGTCAGGCGCAGGGTGCGACCGTCAGCTTGGATGTAACCGATGCGGGTATGGGCGATCTGGTGGTCGATGGCAAGGCGTTCCATTACACCATGGAATAATTGGTAAAAAAAGTATACAACACCTTGACATCTGCTCAAAAGTGTTGTATACTTCTACCAAAAGCTCGATGAGGGTGAATTGTCTTTTCATTTAAATCTCCTTGTGTTCTTTTTTGAGCTTGTACTCTTAAAAAAATCCGTTTAACAGTGTTAATTTACACGTTGATGTAACCCTTGGTGGTAATTGCCATCATTGCTATTCTGGCGGCCATGCTGCTGCCGGCACTTTCGGCTGCGCGTGAACGCGCCCGCAGTTCTTCCTGTATCAGCAACCTGAAGAATATCGGATTGGCACTGCGCATGTATGCTGATTCCAACAAAGGCTACTTCCCGCGTGTGAATGATGCCGGACGCTGGCCGGTCAAACTGGTCGATGGCGGTTATTTGCAGAGTGCCGGCGAGGGCAAGCGCGGTATTTTCGGTTGCCCGTCGGACAGCTCCCCCATGTATACACCAACTTACACCGGCGAAGCTGATGCCACCGGTTACGGCATGTGGCGCATGAGCGGTTACGAAGATTCCTGGAATATGGAACAGAGTGTCCGGGTAACTTTTAAGAACGGCTCCACCAATGAACCGACCAAAGAAGACGGCACGACCAAACTTACGCCCTCCGATGCGGCTATCGTTATGGACAGCTACAACACCGGGCAGTCCAAGAGCTGGTTCCACGTCAACCGCTACAGCGACCGCACGGGTGCCGGCGAAAAAGTTCATCTGCTCCATGGCAAAAACGCTAATGCCTGTATGGGCGATGGCAGCGCCAGAGGCATGAGCGAAAACGAATGGAAAGATCTGGGCTGGAAAGAATGTCTTTACACCGGCAATTGATCCGTTCGGCAGTTGTAAAAAATATATAAAGTGCTATATTTATTCCGGCAGTGTGCAGTAAAGCATATTGCCGGATTTTTTGTGGAGATTTTACAATGATCGTTTGCGCCATTCAACAACCCTACGCTTATAACGCCGCTGATGCTGCCGCTGCCGTGGATTTTGTAGTCCGCGAACTGGACAGCTGCGATGATTCTCTGGATCTGATCATGACTCCGGAATACAGCAATGCCCCCAGCAGTTTTCCGCCCGGCGGCAGTCTGGAGTTTGTAAAAAATCATACGGCGGCGCTGGAAGATGCCGCCATCCGGGCGGCTGTGCGCTGTCAGGCCATTGTGGCCTTGTCGTATTGTGCCGAAACTCCGTATGGCTGGCGCAACACCACCCGGGTATTCGACCGCAGCGGCAAAGCAGTGGGCGATTATTACAAGCAGCAGCTTACCGAACGCGAACCGGCCGCCCGGCAGGTCGACAGCAGCTATACCAGAAGATTCCGTGCGCCGGAAATCGTGGAAGTGGATGGTTTGCGTCTGGGATTTGTAACTTGCTATGACGCTTACTTTAACGAATATATTGAATTTTTGGGTCATCGCCAACCCGATATAGTCCTGACAGCCTCGCACCAGCGGGCTGAACCTTGCGGCAACTTGCGTTTGCTCAATCAAATGCTGGCTTATTACACCGGGGCTTTTGTGGTACGCGCTTCGGTCGGTATGGGCGAAGATTCCCCGGTCGGCGGCTCTTCCATGATCGTCAACCCTGCCGGCGAAATATTGGCCGACGCAGTACAGCGCAACGGCAAACTGATTTACGATATCGGCGACCCGCATTGGAAGTATTTCCGCAGCGACAGCTTTGGCGGCAAGATGATTTCCAATCGCTATTTTGTGGAAAAAGGGCGCACTCCGTGGAGCTACCGGCCGTGTGGACCTTGCGTAAAACTCAACGACAAAGCAATGCCTTATCCGCGGGTCTGTGCGCATCGGGGATTTAACAGCGTAGCGCCCGAAAACAGCCTGCCGGCGTTCGGCGCGGCTATCGCGCTGGGCGCGGAAGAAATCGAGTTCGATTTGTGGGAAACACGCGACGGCGTGCCGGTTTCGATCCACGATGCTGATTTGGCGCGGGTATCCAACGGCAGCGGCTTTGTGCGCGAAAAGACTCTGGCTGAACTGCAGGAACTGGATTTCGGCAGTGTGTATGCACCCGAATTTGCCGGACTTAAAGTGGTTACGCTGGAAGATATTTTGCGCACATTTCCCCGGCAGGCGGTGATGAATATACATATAAAAAATATTCAGGACGAATACTTTTCGCGGCCGTTTGTCAAAAAAATCGCCGACATGCTCGAAGAATACGATTGCGAAGAACACGCCTACTTTATGGCCCGTCCCGAAGTTTTTGCCGCTTGCGACGAAGTTGCGCCGCACATCTGCCGCTGTATGGGGGCCGGACCGTTCCGGGCCGAAAAAAAGATCATCGAAGACGCTTTACAGTGGAATTGCAGCAAGATCCAGCTTTTCAAACCCTATTTTGACGCAGATATGATCAAACGCGCTCACGATCTGGGCTTGAAGTGCAACTTTTTCTACAGCGACGATCCCGCCGAAGCCGTTGAATTGGTCAGAATGAATATAGATACCATTCTGACCAACGACTATTACCGCGTGGCGCAAGCTGTAAAGAGCTGCGCTGCAGTTCGCTGAAAAGAGTTGTCAGGCAATGATCGGATAAGCACTGAAATTGCGCTGCGCAAGTTCGGTCAGTGCCCACACCAGCGCATCCAGCCGGTCGGGACTGCTTTGCGAGGACAGTCCGCGATAGTTGCACATTTCGTCTTCAAGTTCCGTGAAAAATCCGGCATGATGTACTTTGTTTTGTTCGTAAAGGGCGGCCACGGGTTCTGCCCGCAGTAGTTTGCCGCGGGTGGCCCGGACGGACTTGCAGGGTATATCCGGCGCTACATTGCGCAGGGCCATTTCGATCAGGTCGCCGCCCTGATTGACTTCGCTGACGATCCGGTCGGCGGCGTATCGGTTGAACAGCTCTACGGCAGTACGCGCCCAATTAAGCGGCGACGCTTTCAGCGAAGCATCAGCCAGCACATAATAGTCGCCATCGGAACTGCGTCCGGCCGCCACGATTCCGGTCAGGTCGGAACCTGTGTTGCCGGTAACTGCCGGGTCAATGCCGATAACGACCCGTTCAAGATCAGCCGGAGCGCGGCAGACGCGGTTGCGTTCGATCAAATCCGGCGTCCACAAAGCGTTGCTGTTGTCGTCCTGCCACAAGCCGTTGAGAAAGCGGTTTTTCTGGCGCAAAGAGAGTCCCGCCAGCGTGTTTTCGATATATCCGGCCGGCAAGTTGACCTGATTGTCGGTCGGATTCATCAGCATGGAAACGTAATTTTCCGGCATGGCAAGCGCCTGACGGCTCTCCGGATCGACCTTTTCAATAAAAAGTTTGTAGCTCCAGTGCGAACGCCCGGAGGGGTTGCAGTCATAATAGGCGCGGTTCTGCAGCCGGGTTTTCTGCGCCAGACGGGTGAGGGCGGTGGTAATACCCGAATAAGGTATTTCGGAACACTCGTTAAAATAAATCGTGGCAAATTCCCGCCCCAGGATCCGGTCAGCGCGCTCGTCGGCATCCAACCCGCCCAGCCAGATCTCGGAACGGTTGGGCAGCATAAAAAAGTTGTCGCTTTTGTTGTATTCTGCCTTTAAACCGGGAAAAGCCAGCGAAATAACTTTAGGCAGCGTATCAAAACCCACCGCATAACGCGCGCCATTGCCGTGAAAGCGCAAGATCGCGTGGCGGCTGCCGGGAGCTTTGAGCGCCCGCACCAGCAAGGCATAGATCAATATGAAGGTCTTGCCGGAACGCGAACCGCCGAACAGCAGTATGTGCCGGGCAGACCCTTGCAGCAATTGGAGTGCCCGCTGCTGCGCCGGAGTTTTTTGGAAGTCTTGCATAATAAAAACCTGTATAAATTTTTGATAACTATCAACTTTTTGTCAATATAAGATTGAAAAAACAGTTTTAAGAGGATATATTACCATAATGGTACGATTGCATACATAAATGGTTTAATTTATAAGAAAGGTTTCTATTATGAGCAAGATCAATGTTCCGCACATTTTTACTTCGGAATCAGTTTCTGAAGGACATCCGGATAAAGTCTGTGACCAGATTTCCGACGCTATTCTCGACGCTTGTTTGAAAGATGACCCCGAAAGCCGCGTGGCTTGCGAAACGCTGGCCACCACCGATCTGATCGTTATTTCCGGCGAAATCACCACCCAAAGCAAGGTCAACTGGCAGGAAGTTGCGCTGAAAGTTGTGCGCGAGATCGGTTACAACGATCCGGCGATCGGTTTTTCGGCCGATAACGCCAAAGTCATGGTGGCAGTCCACAAGCAGTCGGCAGATATTTCGCAGGGGGTAACTGCCGGAGAAGGCATGTTCACTGAACAGGGCGCCGGCGACCAGGGCATGATGTTCGGTTACGCCAGCAACGAAACTCCGGAGCTGATGCCCGCGACCATCCACTACGCGCACCGGATCGTGGAAGAACTGGCCAGACTGCGCCACACCGAGCCGGAAAAATACAGCTATCTGCGCCCCGACAGCAAGAGTCAGGTTTCCATTGCTTACGAAAACGGCAAACCCGTTTCGCTGGAAACGGTGGTGGTTTCGCACCAGCATACGCCCGATATGGTGCGCAGCGAACTCGAAGCGCTGGTTAAAAGCGTGGTCGAAAAAGTCGTCCCCGCCGAACTGCGCACCAAAGAGATCAAATACTTTGTCAATCCTACCGGCAACTTTGAGATCGGCGGCCCGCATGGCGATACCGGTTTGACCGGTCGCAAGATCATTGTGGATACCTACGGCGGCGTCGGTTCGCATGGTGGCGGTGCCTTTTCCGGTAAAGACCCGAGCAAGGTTGACCGTTCGGCCGCTTACATGTGCCGCTACATTGCCAAAAACATCGTGGCCGCCGGTCTGGCCGACAAGTGCGAAATCCAGGTGGCCTACGCTATCGGGGTGGCTGATCCGTTGAGCATCAACGTGGCTACTTACGGCACCGGCAAGCTCGCTGACGATAAACTCGAACAGGTCGTGCGCGAAGTCTTTGACCTGCGTCCGGCCGCGATCATCGAAACTTTGCAGCTCAAACACCCCGCCGCCAACGGCTGGAGCTACCGCGATACAGCGGCTTACGGCCACTTCGGCCGCAGCTGTTTCCCGTGGGAAAAAGTCAATAAGAGTGCCGAACTGCAGGCCGCTGCCAAAAAGTTTTGCTGAACACTATGCAAGCGCAGCAGTCTGTAATCGGGGTGGGGTCGCCGATCATTGATTTGATCGCGCAAGTCGATGAGGCGTTTCTGACGCAAATATCCGGCGACAAAGGCGGCATGGTCATGATCGACAGTGCCGAATTGGAACGTATTCTCGGACTGCTGGGCAGCAACGTAAAGCGTTCGCCCGGCGGTTCGGCAGCCAATACGCTTTTTGATCTGGCGCACTTTGGCGTTAAAACCGCACTGCTGGGGACGACCGGCGATGATGAAGCCGGAGCCTTTTACCGCCGCGAGCTGACTGCGGCCGGCGGCTCAACTCATGCTTTGCGCAAAAGCGTAAACAACACGCCTACCGGGCACTGCATTTGTCTGGTAACGCCCGATGCCGAGCGCACCATGCGTCCGGCTTTGGCCGCCGCGCTGGAATTTGATCCCGGGAGTGTGAGCCAGGCGGATTTTGCGGGGTACACGCTGGCCCATCTGGAAGGCTATCTGCTGGCTCATTCCGAAGAAAAACTGCGCTTTCTGATGGCCACAGCCAAAGCTGCCGGGTGTAAGATAAGTTTGGATTTGGCCAGTTTTGAAGTGGTCAACGCTTTCCGGCCTGCGATCCTGCGACTGCTGGAAGAGTTTGTGGATATAGTCTTTGCCAATTCCGACGAAGCCGATGCACTTCTTGGCAAACTGCCGCCGGAAACACAACTGGCTGAATTGAAAAAACTCTGTCCGGTAGCGATCGTCAAACTTGGTGAGCGCGGAGCGTGGGCCGATTGCGGCAATGGGGCGGTGTTTATTCCGGCCAATAAAGTCGAGGCCGTCGATACTACTGCCGCCGGGGACTCATTTGCGGCCGGTTTTCTTTACGGTTATCTGAATGAACTTCCGATGGCTGACTGCGGAAAAATCGGTGCGGCGCTGGCTGCCGAAACCGTTCAGGTATTTGGCGCGGCTCTGCCGGACGAAGCATGGAAGCGTCTGCAGGATTTGCTTTGAGGTGCGAACAATGGAATTTGTCAGTGGTAATCTGTATTTGAATATATTGCTTTTTGCCATCGGAGTTTTTGTGCTGGTAAAAGGCAGCGACTGGTTTGTGGATGCGGCGGCGGCGCTGGCGCGGAGCTTCGGCGTGCCGGAACTGGTGATCGGGCTTACGTTGGTGAGCATCGGAACGAGTTTGCCGGAACTGGCTTCCAGTTTGTGCGCATCCTTTTACGGCGAATCGAACTTTATCATCGGCAATATCGTCGGCAGCAACACGGCCAATATCGCTTTGATCCTCGGTGCCGGACTGGTGCTGGGCGGTGCGATCAGTTTTGACCGCAAAGTGGTGTGGCGCGATATGCTTTTTCTGCTGGCGCTGGGCGGATTCCTGACGGCGTGGTATTATCTGGGGTTGGATGTGCCGGAACGCAAATTCGGTTTCGGCCGGATCGGCGGGATCGTGCTGCTGGTGCTTTGTGCCGTGTACAGTGTTATACTGTGCCGGAGCAGTAAAGATGATGCACCGGAAGATGATCCGGCGCCGGAAATGAAACGCTGGAAAGCCGCCGGTTTGATCGTACTGGCGCTGGCGATGATCATGCTGGGCGCCAAACTGATGGTCGATACCGTGGTGTGGAGCGCACTCAAGCTGGGCGTAAGCGAACTGATGATCTCGCTTACTGTGGTGGCGATCGGAACGAGTTTGCCGGAGCTGGCAGTTACGGTTTCGGGCATACTCAAAAAGCGCGAAGATATTGCGCTGGGCAATATTATCGGCAGCTGTATATATAATATAGTATTGATCATCGGCACTTGTTCGGCGGTCGCTCCGCTGCACGGCAACGGGCACAGCAGTTTTGAAGCGATGATCATTATGAATGTTGTGGCACTGGTGTTGTGGGCGTTTTTGCTGACCGGCAAAAAACTTTACCGCTGGCAGGGCGCAGCTTTCATGCTGTTGTATGTTGCTTTTACTGCCTGGTCTGTATTGTGTGTAAAATAAAATCGCCATACTTTGCAGGAAGAACGGCGGGGGATTTTTCAAAAAAAATAAAAAAAATACTTGCATTATTGCAATAATTATGCTAATATTAGCATTGCTGAAGTGTACAGAATTGTGCTTTTTAGTGGGTTTTATCAAATATATAATAGTGTAAATAAGCTCAAAGAGAGCATATAGTATCAAAGAAAGGGTAGGTGTAATTATGGATTGCAAGAAAGAAATTTTTGCTGATGGTATCGGTCAGGTTCACTTTGCCGGCGGCATGGTGCGTTTTGATTTTGTAACGCTGCAGCCGGGCGAAGAAGGTCAGGCTCCGGTTCCGGAATCCAACGTCCGTCTGATTATGCCTCCGCAGGGTTTTCTGGCGGCTTACAACAGTATGCAGCAGCTGATCGACAAGTTGGTGGAAGCCGGCGTGCTGCAGAAGAATGAAAATGCCTGATCAAGATTGATCAAGTAATTGCAGGCGGAACAACGGGGAGAATTTATGAGCGGTTTTATTTACTGCCGGGAGCGTCAGTTTGATTGCAGTGTTACAGCAGACACTGCAGTCGGCGTGTGCGCTGCCCCGATTGTTCTGAAGCCCGAAGCACTGTCAGTGGGGACGTGTTTCTCGCTGACGGTGGAAAATACTCAAAGTGCATGGCGTATGATCAAGCGCAAGCTCAATGGCTTGTATGTTACCATAAGCGATGCACTTTTGACGTTTGTACGCCGGAAACTTCTGCCGGTTGTCCGGTATTGCCGGATACGCCGCCGGATGGCGGCGGTGCGGGGCTTGCCGGTCAACAAGGTCGGGTATCTGCGGCTATGATAAAAAGGCTTGTGCTTATGACCGACAGGATAAAAAAACAAAAACAGCTTCGGGGTGATGTATAAAAGACACCACTGCGGAGTTGTTTTTGCTTTTTTATCAGGCAAGCATGAGTTGAATGAACGAAACAAATAACGTATAATAACAAGAAACAACAGAAAAAGTAAGGAAAAGAGTATGGCTACTTTGTATGTGGGTTCCGATCAGACTTATACGACGATCAAAGATGCTCTGAACGTAGCGGCGGATAATGATATTATTATCATCAATGCCGGCGATTACACTGCGGAAGGCGAAATCCAGATCAACAAGGCGTTGACTGTGAAAGCTGCCGATGGCGCTGAAGTCATTGTTGACCATGTGGTGCTGGGCAATCAATTTAGCGATCCGGCTGTCAGTGCGGTAACTGTCAGCGGCCTGACCATAAAACCCACTGCCCACAATGGCGGCGATTGGAACTACACCGGTATTTGGCAGAACAGTATCAATATTGGTGCAATTACCATTGAAAACTGCGTTATTGATTTCAGCAACACCCCCGACGATGTTGCTTCGGTTGGTATCAAGTTGTCCAGATCCAACGCAGGTGATGCAGTTGAAACTCTTGCGATCACCGGCAATAAGATCATCGGTAATGCCAAGACCCAGTCTTACATAACTGTAGGCGATAAAGGCAGTATATCTTCTGTAGTAGTAGAAGGTAATGACTGCTCGGGAGGTTCCACTTCCAGTGCGGTAACTTTGGACTTCGCATACAAAACCACTGGAGAAGTTTCGGTTCTGGTCAAAGATAATAAGGTTTCCGACGTGACCAACGGCCACGGCATCAACTTCGGCAATGTTAAAAACAGCGATATTGATATTACGGTTACCGGCAACACGGTTGCCAACGTTACCGGTGCAGATCGTGCCGCAATCAATATGCACAATACATCCACCAAGGTCGGCGATGTTGTTATTTCTGATAATGATATTACCAGCAGTACCGTTGGTATCAATCTGTCGGCGGTTGCGGCGGATAATGCCAGTTTGACTGTTAAAGAAAACGAAATCATTGTTCCTGCCGGCAACGAAGCATTTGTCGGTTTTGAAGATGTTGCAGCTAACGATAATATGGTAACTTTGATCGAACCCGTTACCAGCATCGCAGTGGATGCTGCGCTGACCGGCAATACCGGTGATGTGGTTACGATCAATGGCAAAAATTACATTATCGGAACCAATGCTTTCAATACTATTGAGGCTGCAATCACTGCCGCCGGAGATAATGCAACAGTGTTCATTGCTGCCGGAAATTATGATGAAGTCATCAATTACAGTTCCAAGGGTAATAAAAACAATGTTGCCATCGTCGGTGAAACTGATGCCGCCGGTAAATCGCTGGTCAACTGGGCCGGCAGTTTGGCTCTCCCCAAAGATAGCACTACGTGGAACGATATAAGTATCAAAAATATCAACTTTATCAACAAAACCGGTTCCGGTGCTGTAATTACACTTAAAGAATGTTATCGCTGGACTTTTGAAAACTGTTCGTTCTCATCTGAAGCCCATCAGGGTGGTTTCGGCTGGAATCCGATCAGCTTCCCGTCCGGCGCCAACGGCAACAATGGTCATACTATCAAGAATTGTACCTTGACGGGCGGTTCCGTTGCAGTGCGCGTAGGCAATGATGCGACATTGGGATATGGCTTGAAAGTGGTCGGTTGCACTATATTGAATACCAACTTCAATATTCAGGCCGGCGGTGAGTACAATGTTATTTTTGAAGATAACGATATAACTGTTGAATACGATGAAGATACTTTGGCTGCCCGCGATGGTAAAGACAATGCCTTTATCGTAACCAAGTCAGATGTTACCAACGCTAATATTGTTATTACCGGTGGTTCGCTCTCGATGGTCGGCGACCGGGTCCCCACTGGCGAAGACAAAGGATGGGCGGCTATCGGCTTGTTCAAAAACTTTACCGGTTCGGTCAAGATCAACGATGTGGAAGTTAAAAACGAAACAGACAATCCGCTTGTCAGTAATTTTACCAATACCGCCGATACAGTGACTGCCAGGATTGATCTCACAGAAAATACTTTTACAGATGCTGAAGGCAATGTGATCACTGATCCTGCCGAAATTGCCGGAGAGTTGCTTAACTTGAAAATCGGCAATGTTACTATTGATTATTCAAACTATAAAGATGCCGAAGGCAATCTCTCCGGTGAAAAAGCAATTTTCACCCGCGAAAACGGCAAAGACACAGTTATTTATACTGCCAATGGAGAGTGTGTGATTATTGTTGATGGTGTAGAATCTGAATTGGATATTACTACGCTTTATGTAAACAAAGATTTCACTGCCGATAATGTCGGCGAAAACAAAGTGCTTGGTTTCAATGCATTCAACAGCTTTGTTGAAGCTCTCAAGAGTGTTAACAGCTCCACTGAAGAAATCAAAGTCAGCGGCAGCATTGAGGAAGATATCCCTGCCGAAAATATGATTGTCAGTTTGAGTCAGGATCTGGCCATCACCGGTGAAAACGCTGCGGCGGTAACTCTGAACAACGGTTCTTATAAGGCTTTGGTATTCGGTTCGGCGGATGGCGCCAGCGATATTGATGTAAAATTCAGCGGTGTCAAGCTGACCGCGCCCAAAACCCAGGTTATTTTCGGTGGTGCTGAATATGCTGCCGACGGCAGTGTGGTCAACTCCTCCCCGGTTACGGCGGAAATCGACGGCACCAGCATGGTGAGTGCGTATGTGGTCGCAGTGGAAGACGAAAGTGTGGTCAATGTTCTCGAAGGCGGCAAGTTCTACAGCACCGGCGAAGTTATGAACGTCAAGGGTACGCTCAACGCTGCCGGCAGCGATGCGTTCAATCCCGCCAGCGATGCGCTGACTGCCGCTGACCGCCAGATCGTAGCCCACTATATGTGGAACTACGGCACGGTGGCGCTGGAAGATTCTTACGCTACCATCTACAGCCAGCTGCGTTTGATCAATGCTGATTCCAGCTTTACTGCTGATAACTCTCTGATCGAAGTCGGTAAAAAAGTTGACGGCAGCTGGATGGCCAATCCCTCCGCCAACGGTGTGGGCTGGATCAAGGCTGATGGTTCCATAACTTTGACCAACAAAACCATAATGATGGTCAACGGCGCTACCGGCAGAGACGGCTACGCTATGACTTTGAACGAAGGCGCTGAATTCAATGTTGAAGACGGTTCCTATGCAGAATTTTCCGCCGGTATCAGCAATGCCGGTGCGATCAATGTCGATAATGCCACGCTGAAAGTCGGTACCAGCTTTACTGATCCCGGCACGCAGCCTCCGGCTACGGATCTTGCCAACAATGGTACGTTCAATGTTTCCGGCACCAGTACGCTGGATATTGCCAATCTTACCGGCAACACCATCACCGCGCTGGATGGCGCAACCCTTAAAGATTCGACCATTGCCAGTACCGGTTCGGTTGAATTGGTGATCGGCGAAGCCGGTGTGGCTTCCACAGTGACTTTTGAAGGCGACAACAAGGTTGCCAAGATTGCTGCCGGCGATGGCGACAAGATCGTGGTCGGCAAAGGCGCTTCGCTGGAATTGACCGGTGCCCGCAGTGCTTTCGGCGGCGGCGCCGAATGGGATATTGACGGCGAAATCGTTGATGCCAAGGCGGTAACTGCTGAAGAAAAAGCAGCAATGACTGCATCGCTGAATTTGGCGCAGGGTTTGTCTGTTTCTGAAACCAATGGTAAGGAATCTGTTTTGAATGCAGACAATGCCTATGTAACATGGGGCAGAGAAGTTACCACTAAAAATACCAACTCTGCCAACGGTAAGTTGACGTTGAACTTTACTAATTCGATTGTTGATGGTGCCGGCAAGGTTGCGATCAACCCGACCAAGGCAGGTTACG
>SUWA01000080.1 GCA_015061695.1 Lentisphaerota bacterium | reverse complement strand
GATTTAGCTCGATTTCTTTGTGTGATTTGAACTACATTCAAATTCAATGTAAATTGTCAGGTTACATCGCACTATTCAATTTTCAAACAACTTTCAGCATTCAATGCTGATCGCTTATTAACATCGCCTTAACTGTTACCAGTTGCGGCGTGATGTTTAATATATCACAAGTTTGACGTTTGTCAAATTTTATTTTGAACTTTTTTCAAACTTTTTTATTTCAACCTCGCCGGTCGCTTTCCAGCGTTTTGCGGCGTAAGGTTTAATATATCACAGTTTTGAAGTTTGTCAAACTTTAATTCAAACTTTTTTGAAAGTTTTTTGCAGCTCCGCTGCTCAACGCTTTCCAGCGTTTTGCGGCGTAAGGTTTAATATATCACAAAAATTTAACTTGTCAAATTTTATTTTGAACTTTTTTGAGATTTTTTTGTCAGCTCCGCAAGTTCAAGCTCATGCTCAACTCGCAACAGGGCTTTAAATTGCCACAACTTCACAAAATTGCAAATTTAAAATCCAAAATTTTACGAATTTTTACGTTTTTCACCCCTTTTATGGCCTTTTTATGCTTAATCCGGCCCCCCTTCCCCCTTATATTGAGCTTGCAAATCAAACAGAGCGGGTATATATTATATATATGAAGACGATCATTAAAAAAGCATTCTCTGACTCTTTGCCGGTACTCATGGGTTATGTATCCATGGGTATGGCTTTTGGTATTTTGCTGGTGGCACAGGTCAAAGAGGCCCATGCGGGGAGTGCGGCGCTGATGAGTTTTTCCACGATTTCGGGCAGTATGCAGTTTGCGGCGGTGGAAATGCTGAAAAACTCGGCGGCTTATACGTTGCTTCTCACCGCGGTGATGGCTTTGCTTATAAATATACGTTACAGCATGTACGGTATTTCGCTGGTGCGTTATTTCCGCAATTACCCGTGGTACATACGTTGCTATCTTATCTGGAGTCTGACTGACGAAACCTATGCCTTGGAAAGTTCCACATCATTCCGGGGCAAAAAACGGATGTATTACTCGCTGTTTGTGGCTATGTTTGACCACTGTTACTGGTTGACCGGTTCGGTACTGGGAGCGATGGCCGGAGAGTGGATCCCGTTTGACACGACCGGCATTGATTTTGCCATGACGGCGCTCTTTCTGGTCATATTGGTCGATCTGGGGCGCAAACGCTCCAACCGGATCCCGGCGGTGGTCGGCGGCGGATCGACCTTGTTGGCGCTGATCTTTTTTGTGGCGTTCTTTCCGGCGCAAGTCAACCGCATGTTGTTGGCGGCCATGACGTTTATGATCATTATATTGATGATGATGTATAAAAAACCAGAAGCTGCCGCCGGGAGAGTTGAACGATGACTTTGCACCAATACGCCATGATTGCAGTGATGTTTGCGGTCGTTGTACTGCTGCGCACAGTTCCGTTCCTGCTGTTTTCCGGCAAACGCAAAGTACCGGCCTGGCTGCTTTATCTGGGCAACGTGCTTACTGCAGCGGTCATTGCCATGCTGGTGGTCTACAGCTTGTACAGCAATCTGGAATACACCACTCTTGGGGCCGGACGTTTGATCCCGGGCCTGCTGGCCAGTGCTGTTACCGTTATCCTGCACTGGTTTATAAAAAACCCGCTGGTGTCGATCATCAGCGGGACGGCAGTATTTATGTTTTTGATTCAGTTCATGGCTTGAGCCACGCTTAAATAATCGTTGGTCAGGATGGTGTCGATCTTCATTGCCAGATACGCTTTTACCTTGGCCGGATCGTCGCAATAGAAGAGATTGCACTTTATATTGTTGGCGTGCGCCTTGTCGATCATATCCTGATTCATATAGGGTAGAAAGAACTGCACTTTGCTGCATTTATACTCGATGGCCCGGTCAACGATATTCCACGGATCGGGGTGAGCCCCCATACAGCGGGGAATTTCGGGCGCAACAGCGAGCGCGCTTTTCATGACAGTATCTGATCCCATAAAGTAGACATGTTCCTGCTGGTCAAAGTCATAGAGCATTTTCACGATCTTTTCCATCTTGTGCAGCAAATAGATGTCGCCGGGGTCAGAATCTTTTAAATGCAGATTAAAAATCGCGTGGCGGGCGAATTTGCGCAGCACATCTTCCAGCGTGGCGATCCGCAAATTGGCAAAACGCTCTGAAAAACGGCTGCCGAAATCGTATTTGCAGAGTTCTTCCAGCGTTTTTTCTTCGATCATACCGCTGCCGTTGGAAACTCGCGCCAGGTCGCTGTCGTGCGCCACTACCGGCACGCCATCGAGCGTAAACCGCACATCCAGTTCGATTTCCTGTGCGCCCAGTGCGATCGCCGCGCCGAAAGCGGCCAGACTGTTTTCGGGCGCAACAGTATTGAAACCGCGATGGGCGCAGATCCGCGGGTAATCCATTTTGCTGTCGCCCTCGACGGTCATGCTGCCGCAAGGCCGGTATGCCCAGGTGGCGCGAGCTTGCTCCATAAACATATTATTGGGTATCATGCTGCCACCGAAGCTGTTGGAGCGCATATATTTATGTTTGATATCCCCCACTGTGCAAGCCATTCTGCCCAGCTGATTGCCGAACTCGCACAATATTTCTCCTTCCGGCGATACGACCATAGAGTTGCCGCCCAGCGGTGAGTCGGAACCCATCGAAACCGATGCGCGCAGCACATACGCGTTGCAGTTGAATGCCAGATGCACGTTCTGCATACGCAATATATCTTTGCGTTCGGCGCGCTGAAAACTGGAAACCAGCACCACATCGGGCCGGGCGTGAGCCAGCAGCGATACATACTCGCTGAAGTATGTATCGTAACAAATCAGAAAACCGAATCTGATGCCGTCGACTTCCACGATCGTTGCGGGCCGGAACTTGCGGGTGTATTCTTCGTCCAGCAAATTGACATTTTTTTCGGCCCGCGGCAGGTGCTGCTTAAAAAATCTGCCGGCGGAATTACCTTGCCGGTCAAAGACTTCGGTCGTATTACGGAACAAACCTGCTTCGGCCTCGCATATATAATTGACGGCCACGATCGCATTGCAGCGAACTGCTGCCGCGCGAGCGGCCGCGATCAGTTTTGGGGTCATTTTCTGCGCAAATGGAATGCACTCGCCCACCGGAAATGCCGCCGGCGCGTTGGTGTATTCCGGCGTCAGGATTATATCGCACGAAGCATCGCACTTGTTGAGTTCGGCAATAGCCATATCCACCGAACTTTCGATTTCAGAAGCCCGTTTGATGAACGGTATTTGTATAGCACAAAGTTTCATAGCTTACCTCAAATAAGTTTATTGGCAAAAAATTCAATACTGCAATATACCACAAAACTGCTTTTTTTCAACTTTCAAGTGTAAATACTCTTTTCCCAAACCTTTTCCTGCCTTTCATATTTTTGCATCGCAAAAATATGAAAGGCGAGTCCTTTAAATGCAATTGGCTGTATTATAATATATTACCGACTGGGCAACGACAGCCAAAGCAATGTTTTTTACCGTTTTTTTCGTTGCGGGCATTGTGAATGGTGATTTTTGCGGCAAAAATAAGTTTATTGGCTTGACTTTTTATTTCTTCAAAGCTATATTTTCCGAAACAAGAAAGGTTTTCAGGCAAAGACTGTTTTTCCATATAAATTTGACAATTTAAGTGTAAAACCTCAATCAAACTACCACACGATTAATTTTACACCCGCCAACGAAACTTACATAGGGTTGTCCGTGTCAAGCAGCACGGGCACACTCAAGTTTGTTGCGTTGGTGCGGCGTTGTGGTAGACGCGATTGAGGGCAACTGATTTGAGGAGTGCCCTTTTTTTATGCCATTATCCTGTAAATACAGCCTGCCGGATACAGCGGAACTTTTGCAGCACTGCCGTCAGGCCGGGGATATCTGTCGTTACTGCTGGGTGGAATTGCTGATCCGATCCCCGGAGTATTTTGACCAATGCCCCTGCAAACAGGATTTCACACCGCTGGATTGGATCGAACTGCTGGCGCATCATCCGGAATGGCGCTGTTATTGTGACTGCCAATCATTCGACGTTCACGACTGGTGGTGGCTGCTGTTCCGCCAGAAGTTTTTTATCGAACATTGCCGCTGCTGGGATGATTTTACGCCGTCTGAATGGCTGGTTCTGCTGCTGGTATACCCTTTTTTGATCGACCGCTGCCGGATAACTGCCGATTTCACCCCGCAGCAGCGTCAACACCTCTTATCCCGCCGGCCGCAATTGGCCAACTGGTTCTGAATTTTATATTTTATCCACTGCACTCGCTTTGCACATCTGAACTGGCCGGAACCGGCATCCGGCGGGGTGCAAACGCAAAAAAATCGCGTAAATCCTTGAAAAAAAAAAACTTATGATATATTATTTCTTACTGTTACCCGTTTTAACACTAAAAAAACAACAGGAGTTATCCGAATCATGAATGAACAAATGTCCAATGCAGATCCCATGCAACAGCCGATGATGCAACCGCAGATGCAACCGATGCAG
Organism: Lentisphaerota bacterium; assembly: GCA_015061695.1. Taxonomy (GTDB): domain Bacteria; phylum Verrucomicrobiota; class Lentisphaeria; order Victivallales; family Victivallaceae; genus SIG78. Next base: position 8,029 of record SUWA01000080.1, on the reverse strand, counting down.
TATCAACAGCCGATGATGCAACAGCCGATAATGCCGCCGCAGTTTGGCCAGCCCCGGGAAGGTATCGGCGCTGCAATTACATCTTTGATCTTCGGTATCCTGCTGGTGCTGTCTAATATCTTAAGCGGAATTACACGTGCATGTGCGGTTATGGATAACGCTTTGGAAGATCTCATGTACATAAACGTCGGTACGAGCTTCTGGTTCATGATCTTTATGGGAATTGCGATTCTCACCGGCTTGCGTGCGCTGAAAAACACCCGCGGCCGCGGCATGGCAATAACCGGCATTACTCTGGCAGTGATTTCCGAGTATGTGGGAGGTTTCTTCTACTCTCTGATGATGATCTCTTAAATGTAGAATCACAGTACAAAAGAAATATTGTTTTTTGTTTATATAAATAATGGAGTGTTGCAAAACTCTGAATAGTTTTGCAACACTTTTTTTTTATTTTTTCAGAATTACAGCTTGCACTGCATAACGTATCGCGTTATAGTATATATGGAGGTGAGCTTGTGATCAAAAGTTTTAAAGATAAAGAAGCTGAAAAGATTTACCTGGGCGAACGCTCCAAAAAGCTGCCGGAAGATATTCAGGAAGCAGCACGGCGTAGATTGAAGTACCTGAACAACGCCGCCGGACTGGAAGATTTGCGCATACCGCCAAGCAATCACCTCGAAGCCTTGCGCGGGAACTATGAAGGCTTTTACAGTATCAGGATAAATAACCAGTGGCGCATTGTTTTTAACTGGAACGATGGCGCAGAAAATATCAAGATAGAAGATTATCATTGAAAAAAGGATGAAAAAATTATGGCTGACGAAGAAAAATTTCTGAAACCGGTACATCCCGGCGAAGTATTGTTCCATGATTTCATGCAGCCTTTGGATATAAGCCAGAATGCCTTGGCTAAAGCCATCGGCGTACCTCCCCGCCGGATCAACGAAATCATTCATGGTAAACGGGCAATAACAGCTGATACAGCAATCAGATTAAGCCGCTTCTTTGGTACTTCGGCAACCGTTTGGATGGGCTTGCAGTCAGAATACGAACTTGATTGCATCCTCTACGAAGAACGCACCAAAGGCAAAAGCAAATTCGATTCCATTGAGCGTTTTCTGCCCAAAGTTGCAGCAATGATTTGAAAAATACGGTACCGTTTTTCCACATCCTTCCGGCAGTACGATATTGTCGGAAGGGTGTTTTTATTTCTGACACCGGGGACAATATACGGTGGTGCGGCCGCCCTGTTTGACCGTGGCCAGATCGCTTTGGCAGATGCGGCACTTTTCGCCGGCACGGCCGTAAACATCCAGCGCCAGAACGTATTTGCCGGTCGAACCATCCAGCTGGCGGTAATCCGAAAAGGTCGTACCGCCGACTTCAATGGATTTTTTCAGGATCTTTTTTACTTCATCGATCAGTTTGGCGGCCTCCGCGTGCGTTATTCCGCAAGCCGGACGCAGGGGCGAAATATTGACCTTGAACAAAGCTTCGGTAGCATAAATATTGCCGATGCCGGTTACGACCTCGTTGAGCATCAGAAACTCTTTGACCGAGAGTTTGCGTTTTTGGGCCGCGCGGCAAAAATAATCAGCATTGAACTCATCGCCCAGCGGTTCCACGCCCAATTTGGCCAGTTCGGCGGGTTCCGCGCCCGGTGCCAGTTCCAGCAATTTGAGCAAACTGAAGCGGCGCGGACACTCAAAACGCAAACTGTCGCCCTCCCCCAGATCAAAAATCACATGTTCATGTTTGGCGCGAGATTGTTTCAGCGGCACGGTTTTCAGCACGCCCGACATGCCAAAGTGCATCAAAAGCGCCAGATCGCCTTCCAGTTCCACGATCAAATAGCGCCCCCGCCGGCGCACATCCAATACTTTTTTGCCGGGCAAACGCTTATCCAAAAGTGAATCAAGCGGTTCGCGCAAGCGTTCGGCAAAAACTTCCACATTCTTTATATAGCGGCCGACCAGATACTCTTTAAGGCCGCGGCCGATGGTTTCTACTTCGGGTAATTCAGGCATGGAGTGTTCTTTCCGTTTTTATTGTTCAGCAGTGCTTTTCTGCTGTTTGCGTTGGTCGTAAATGGCTTTTTTCAGCGGGAACAGCTCATCGGCTTTCCGGAAATATACGGCAGCTTGGGCAGTATCGCCCATGCGTTCGCAGGCGTCGCCCATGCTTTTGTAAATGGCGTGCGAACGCGGAACCATTTTTTGCGCCGTCTGATAGCGTTTCAGCGCCGTGGCGTAATCTCCACGCCGCATGGCATCGTTGCCCCAGGCGATATAAACCGAGTGCGAATAAGGCATCAACTTCAATGTTTTTTGAGCGTAAGCATCGACAGTTAAACGACTTTGCGCCGCTTGCGCTGCTCCCGGAGTCTGTCCGGCGGCCTGCAGAAAATTGCTGTAAGCATTATCGGCTGCCAGCCAATGCAAACTCCCCAGCAAGGCGACCGCGGCCACCACCGATAAAGCAATGCATCCGATCAGGCGATGCGATCGCCCGTCATCATCGTTATCTTCCGCCGGTTCGGCCTTATAAAATGCGGCAAAACTCAAGATCATGTACCAGAACATCAGCGCCGGAACTTGCCAATCCAAATCCATAAGAGCATGGATCGAAAAAGCGGTCAGGCCGAAAAATATGCTCATACGCTCATAACTGAAGTCCCTGCGCAGATTTTTATACGCTCCGTAAAGTGTGTAAAGCAGCAGCCAGCTGATCAGCAATCCGCCGGCGATCCCGCACTGCCCGGCAAATGCCGCAACGATATTATGCGGATCTTTGGCCAGTTCTTCGTTGCCCATATCTTTGTGGCGGCTGTGGTGAAAAGCAAAATCGCCCCAGCCATCGCCGGTCAGCGGATGATTTACGAGCATTTGAGCGCTGCTTTTCAGATAACTGACCCGTTCGGTCATCGAGCCGAACCCGCGACCGGCATAATGGATGTAAAACGCACCCGCCACGATCAGCAGCAATGTTCCCGCTGCCACTGCCAGCTTGAGTTTACCGCTTTTGAGCTTGATAAATCCGCAAACCGCCGCCGCCGCGATCACCGCCAGAAAAGCTCCGCGCCCGCGGGTGGTCAAAAATATGCCGCCGCACAGCAGCAAAGCTGAACCGGCAAAAATTTTCTGCGATATATTTTGGGGTTCAAACCGGCTGCCACACTGATGCGCCCGGCAAAGCGTCAACGCTCCGCCCAAACAGAACATTGCCGCCAGCGCGCTGGCAAAAGTAAAGGTGGCATAAGTACGCACATCCAGCGCCCGCGCCTTGATTTCCGGCGGTATAAAAGTGCCTTTCCGCTCTTCTTCGGCCAGAAATTCACGCATTTCAGCAAAGCCGAAAAAGTATTGATGCGCCCCCCACAGCGCCGTCAACACCGTACCGATACAAATCATGCCCAGCAGTTTGCGAACAAACCCGCTGTCGTTGGCTTTGATCACCAGTGCCACAGTTACGGCCATCGCTGATAAAGATAATGTATACTCCAACTCCACGATCGGACTTTCCAGCGAGTCGGCATCAATAAAGCCGATCAAAGTTACCAGCGGCAGCGCCAGATAAGTCAGCAGCAGCCGGAAACAGTCATCTTTCCACGATATTTTCAGCGGAAAACCATAAGCGCACAAGGTCAGCACCAGCATGATCCCGGCATAAAATGCAAAAAAAGCCGGCGGAAATGCGTTCAGCAAAATTTCCCACAAACTGCCGGGCAGCGCATTGGGTATCCCCGGCAGCAGCATGACACCGAATTTAAGCGGAGCAATCGCCGCTGCGATCAACAGCAGAATGTTGACCGTTTTCTGCAATGGAGTAAGAATTTTTTTTTCAGGCATGATCTTTTACTTTGATTTGAAACCCAGTTTTTCCAATATTCCGCCGATCCGGCCGTCAGCACCGCTGACATAGTAGTTATGAAATTCGCGCCGCAGCGGGTAACTGCCGCGCAGTTTTTCAAATTCCTCCGGAGCGTTCCGCAAGCGTGCCGTATCGTCAGCAATATTGTAGCTTTGACTGATCACGGCCAGCAATCTGGCCTCCAACGAACCATTTTCCGGCAGCACCAGCAGATTTTTTTCCGGCATCGGCACGTTATCAGGATACCAGTTTTTCAAATCTTCGCTCAAACCGAAAAATTCAGCCAACGCTCTCACACTCATGCTGGTTCCATTGGCCTTGCCATCCGTAGAATATCCGGCAATATGCGGCGTGGCATAATCCAGCAAATCCAACAATTCACGGTCGATCGCCGGTTCATTTTCCCACACATCCAGCGCGGCAGCCAAAAGCTGTCTCTTTTTCAGCGCCTCGCGCAAAGCGGCATTGTCCACCACTTCGCCGCGCGAAGCATTGACCAGCAGCTGATGCGGAGCAAGTTGACTCAAAAAGGCCTGATCCACCAGGTGATAAGTCGGGTCGCTGCCATTGTGTTCCAGCGGAACATGCACGGTAATGATGTCGCTTTGGCGGATGATTTCAGCCAGTTCAACAAACTTTTCAGCACCTTCGGCGCGGGCGCGCGGCGGGTCGTTGAGCAAAACTTTCATACCCAGAGCTTCGCCGACTCTGGCTACTTTGCTGCCCACATGACCGACACCGACCACCCCCAAGACTTTATCTTGCAGCGAAAAACCGTATTTGACCGCCCAGTTCAGCAAAAGCGAGGTCATATATTGCGCCACGCTCGAAGAATTGCACCCTGGCGCATTAGTCCAGAAAATATTGTTCTGTCTGGCATATTCTGCGTCGATATGGTCAAAACCGATCGTGGCCGTGGCAATAAATTTTACGCCCGAACCGGCCAGCAGAGCTTGATTGCATTTGGTGCGGGTGCGGGTTATAAGTGCATCGCAGCCAATCAGATCCGCTGTTGTGGTTTTAGCACCGGCAATATAATCCACTGCTATATCGTATTGCTCCAATACCCCTTTCAAAAAGGGGATCTTATCGTCGGCAACAACTTTCATAAAAACCAAATCCGGCAGTTATTTCATAAGTTTGAGCGCATCCAGCCCGCTCATGCCGATTGTAACGCCCAGCTTGGCAGCGGCAGCAGAAACTTCGCAAACCGATGCTTTAAGCATATCATCATAATTGGCCACGCCGCGCACCACGGCCAGCGCATCGTTGAGTTTATCGGCTGTAGCCACGCTCAAATATCCGCAGCCGAGCAGACCATTTTTGCCGGTAATGACCAGCAAAGTGGCGTTAGGTGTGGCAATGGAGTAACCGTTAAAAACGGCACCGTCGATTTCAATAGTGTTATTCATAAATTTTTCCATAAAAAGAGGGTTGAAAATTTGCATTGCTTTTGTCAATGCGCTACTTTAAATATACTGAAGTATACTATACACCAACTTAAAGAAAAAAGGCAAATAAAAAATGGAAAATTTAGCTGATAAAATCACTGCCCGTCTGAACGAAATGCGCCAGTATCTGCAAGCCGACGGCGGCGATCTGGAAATCGTTTCCATCGAAGATAAAATCGTGCGGCTCAAGCTGCGCGGCGCCTGCGGCGGCTGTCCCCACGCCACTATGACCATCAAACAGGGTCTGGAACGTGTATTGCGCGAAGAAATCGATCCGGAAATCACCATCGAACGCGTACTGTAACGCAACAAATTCTGTTTTCAGAATGTCTTGAACATCAACGCCGCGCAGGATTTTTGCGGCGTTGATGTTTTTGAATATTAAACTTTCTGGGAGAAATCAATGGAACAGGACTGCCTTATCCGCGGTTTACACTCGACTTTGAACTTGCGTGCCGTTTGGGCCGAAACTACCAATACCGTCAATGCCGGGATCACCACTCACGATACCGACCCGGCGGCCGCCATGGCTTTTTCGGCGGCATTGAGTGCGGCAGCCGCCGCGGCGGCCATGTTGGACGAAAATGACCGGTTTTCCATCCGCTACGAATACCCCGGCACCTTGAAAGGTATGATTGTGGAAGCCTCTGCCGACGGCAGCATCCGGGGCGTACCTTTTGCGCCGCATGTAATGGATGAAAGCGCTTGCGAACTCGGTGCGCTTTACGGCGATAACGACGGCATGGTTTATGTAACGCGCTCCACGCCGACCGGTCAGATCCTCAACTCCGGACAAACCCGCGCTCCGCTGGCCGATCCGGCCAACGATCTGGCATTTTTCTTTTGCGTAAGCAATCAGCTGGAAACCGAGATCCGCACCTGGGCAGAATGGCAGCCCGATCCGCAGCGGCCGGTCAAGCGCATGTCGGTGCTTATGCTGCAAGCCATGCCGGGCTGCGATCTGGAGTTGTTCGGCCATCTGCGCAACGCCATCCACGGTGCCGCAGCCGATGCAATCCGCAGCAAACTTGACTTTGAAAATGCGCCCGAAGAGAGCATGAAGCAGCTCCTGACCGAACTGGCTTATGCGGCAAATCTGGAAGATTTCGACCCCGGCAAATGTGTTTTTACACTCGGAGTCAAACCGCGCTGGCAGTGCCGCTGCAGCGAAGAAAGTATGCGCCGCGCCATGACCGTGCTGGGCGAAAAAGATTTGAGAAAACTTTTTGAAGAACGCCCCAATCCGGAAATCAAATGCAATTTCTGCTGCCGCAGCTACAAATTCAAGCCGGATGATTTTTTTCTCAATAAATAAAAAATCGGAGTAATTCAAACTTGACAAAACTGTCTTGACTGTTAGATTATAGTCAGGACAGTTTTTTTGTCCGGATTTTACAGCCAAGGAGTCTGGTTATGCTGAAAATGGGATGCTCCCGAGCGGATATCACCCCGGGATTCAAATGTTTTCTGCGCGGATACGCCAGCCGCACCGAAATGACCGACCGGGTCGAAGACCCGATCGAAGCGGGGGTCATTGCGCTTGAACAAAACAACAAACGGCAGTTGATCCTTACCCTCGACAGTCTGGGTATGGCTGCTGATGATTGCGTAATGGTTAAAAACAAACTGCGCGAACGCTTTGATATTGCGCCGGAAGATATTGTAATAGCGTGCAGTCACTCGCATTTTGCCCCCGAAATGGGCAGTTTTACCGTTTCCAGCGGCGGCGGTATGCCGTTGGGCATCTACCCGCCGGACGATCAGTTCCGCGATTTCTGGCTGGCTCGGGTCATGCCCGCCGTGGAACAGGCGTTGAACGATCTGGAAGAAGTCGAACTTTTGCAAAACGATGTGCGTCTTGATTGCGTGGCGTTCAACCGCCGCACCGTCCGCAAAGCTGACGGCATGGTCACGACCAACTACACTTATCCGGCAGATCCGGAAAACTACGACTTTTCGCCACTCGACAATACAATGAATGTCTGGAAATTCATGCGCGGCAAACATACCAAAGCCATTCTGGTGCGCTTTTCCTGCCATGCTGTTACCGGCGGTTATGACTCCGATGCGATTTCAGCCGACTTTCCCGGAGCTTTCCGCCGTTCGGTGCTGACCAAACTGGGCTGCCCGGCTTTTTATATGAACGGTACTGCCGGCGATGCGGTCCCCATGCGCCGCAACGGCACCAGCCGGCAGGACATCGGCGAAATCATGGCCAATGCGGTAAAATTGGCCGAACTCTCGTTCCGCAAAATAGAAGAGTTCCAGCTGCAAAGCAAGGCCGTGAGTGTTAAGGTAAATGTGCCGGAACTGGCCGGAAAAACCGCCGCTGAAGTAACCCGGCGCTATCAGGATGCCCTCGCCGCGGCCCAAGGCAAACTTGGCTATGATGTGGAACTTTATCTCTCTGCCAGATTATATAATATGTACAAGCGCTGGCAAGGTTCGGCAGGTGAACTGCCGCTGCAGATCATACAACTGGGCAGCAAACTCCTGGTCTGTATGCCTTTTGACGTGCTGACCGACATCGGCACCAGCATTGCCCAAGTCTGCCCCGATGCCGTGGTAGTCGGCTACTCCGGCGGCGGCGACGGATACATTTTTATGCCCGAAGACTCCCCCCAAGGCGGTTACGAAGCCACCCGCGGCACCAGTCTTGATCACAACACCGGTAAAAAGTTTGTTGAATCAGCCATCGAACTGATCAG
>SUWA01000079.1 GCA_015061695.1 Lentisphaerota bacterium | reverse complement strand
CGTTATCAATTCAAATTTTCAGGCGGCAGCCGGTAAAGCACCGGCTGCCGCTTTCTGTACTCTGCTGATACACTTATCTGCCGCAGGAGGTTTTTGCATTATAAATGACTCTTTTTCAGTACTTTTTGACAGATCAAAGTTGAAAAAAATAAAAGTTGCTGTATATTAATCCGGATTTTATTTTTTTTGATACTTTAAAATTGTGAGTGTATAAATTTGATTGCTGAAGTTAAAGTTTTGAACCGCTTGGGGTTACATGCCAGGCCGGCTGCTTTGGTCGCACAATGCGCGGCCAGGTTTGAGTCGTCTGTTTCGTTGATTCCATCCGGCGGCGAAGCTGCTGACGCCAAGAGTATTCTTTCGCTTCTGATGCTCGGTGCGCCTTGCGGTACAGTTTTGACTTTGGAAGCCAGCGGCAGTGATGAAGCCGAGGCCGTCCAGGCTTTGAGCGGACTTTTTGCCGGGAAATTCGATGAAGAATAACTTTTTATAAACTCCGTGGAGTTAAGTCATGCCGGAAAAAAAACAGGAATTGATCTGTTATGGTATTGCTGCCAGCAATGGTTATGCCATTGGGCGGGTGTGTCTGGTACGGCATGATGAGAGTTTTTTTGTTGAACCGCTTGACCGTAATATAGATCCGTCGGAAGCAGCCGGCGAGATCGCCCACTTTCATGCATCTTTGGATGCTGCCCGCAACGAAATATTAATTTTGCAGGAAGAGCTGCGCAGCAAAGCCGATGCGTCGGATGTGGGGATCTTCGATGCCCAGCTTTTGATCACTGATGACCAACTGCTGACCCGCGAAGTCGAATCCATGATCAGCAACAACTGCAAACCGGCGGACTATGCGTTTTTTAAGGTGGTGGAAAAATTTGTGGCCGCGATCTCGGTCATGCCCGACAGCTACATAAAAGAACGTACCGCCGATATCCGCGATGTTGCCGCCCGGGTGCTGACCCATCTGCAGGAACGCCAATCCGGCATGATGCACTACGACGATCAACGGATCATTCTGGCGCATGATCTGACCCCTTCGGATACGGCGGCGCTGGATCGGCGGAGGGTGCTGGGCTTTGCGGTGGAAACCGGCAGTGCATCGTCGCACACTGCGATTCTGGCGCGCTCCATGCAATTGCCTGCCGTGCTTGGTATCTCCGGTGATTTCTTCGAAGCCGTGCATGATAATGATATGATGATCCTCGATGGCTACACCGGCAAACTGATCTTGCACCCGACTAAAGAAACCGAAGCTGAATATCGCCGCAAGATGGAAGCTGCACTGGTGTTTTTTCATAAACTGGCCAGCGAAAAGCGGCTGAATGCGGAAACGTGCGACGGTTTTGTTCTGCAGCTCTCCGGAAATATCGAAAACGTGGACGATGTGGCTACTGTTCAGGAATACGGCGGCTGCGGGATCGGACTTTTCCGCAGTGAATATATGTTTTTGAACGCCAGCGGCCTGCCGGGCGAAGAGGAACAGCTTGCTACTTACAAGCGGATGCTTCAGGCGATGGGCAGCGAAGCCGTGGTGGTGCGTACTCTGGATATTGGCGGCGACAAACTCGATCAGGCACTGCAGCGCTATGCTGAACCCAATCCTTTTCTGGGCTTGCGCGGCATCCGTTTTTGTTTGCAGGAGCGGCGCGACGTATTGCGTACCCAGCTGCGGGCGCTGCTCCGGGCCGGGGTGTACGGCAATCTGAAAGTTATGCTGCCGATGGTTACTTGTGTGGAAGAAATTCTGGAAGTCCGCGCTTTGATCGAAGAACTCAAGCAGGAATTACGGCGGGAAAAACTGGAGTTTGTGCCCGATCTGCAGATCGGCGCCATGATCGAAACACCGGCGGCGGCACTGTTGGCCGGTCCGCTGGCCAAAGTGGTGGATTTTTTCAGCATCGGTACCAACGACCTGGTGCAGTACACATTGGCGGTCGACCGTACCAACGAGCGGTTGAATTACCTTTATTACCCGACGCATCCGGCGGTGCTGACCTTGATCGCCAACTGTATAACTATGGCCCGAAGACACAATATTCCGGTCAGTGTTTGCGGCGAGATCGCCGGCGATCCGAAGTTTACGCCGCTGCTGGTCGGTCTGGGCGTTCACGAGTTGAGTATGCCGCCGGTGGCCATCGGGCCGGTACGGCGGGTGGTGCGTCAGCTGCAAATGGCGGATGCCGAACTGGCGGCCCAGCAGGTGCTGGAGTGCGAAACTCCGGAAAAAGCGTTGGAAATTTCAATGAAGATGCTTCGTGATGTGGCGCCGGAAATCGCTGAACTGGTTGCTCCTGAACACGTTTGAATAAAAAATATTTGCCATAAAAGAAAGGCTGTATAAGTATGAGTACACTGCTGTCCGCAGAGATCGCCTCTGCACTGGGTAATTCGTCAATGATCCGCAAGATGTTTGAAGCCGGTAATGAATTGCGGAAAAAATACGGCAACGAAAATGTCTACGATTTCAGTCTGGGTAATCCCGATGTTCCGGCGCCGGGGGCGGTCAAAACCGCCTTGCAGGAAATCGCTGAAAAAGCCGATCAGCCTTTTGCACTCGGCTATATGCCTAATGCCGGCTACCCCGAGTGCCGCGCCAAACTTGGCGAATACCTTACGCGCGAACAGGGCGTGAGTGTGCCCGGCAGCCATGTGGTAGTTACCTGCGGTGCGGCCGGCGGGATCAACGCATTTTTCCGCGCAGTGCTGGAATCCGGTGATGAAGTCATCTGTCCGTCGCCTTACTTTGTGGAATACGCTTTTTATGCGGGCAACTTCGGCGGCAAACTGCTGCCGGTGGCGACCAAGCCTGATACTTTTGAACTGGATTGCGACGCCATTGCCGCTGCGATTACACCCAGAACCCGCGCGGTGCTGGTCAATTCCCCCAATAACCCCACCGGTCAGATCTACAAGCGCAGCGAGTTGGAAGCCTTGAGTGCTGTGCTGAAAGATGCGGTCAGAAAGTACGGCCGCACCATCTATCTGATTGCCGACGAACCCTACCGTTATTTGAATTATGACAACTGCGACGTTCCGTCTGTATTTTCGGTCTACGATGCCAGTGTGGTGATCGGTTCGTTTTCCAAAACGCTGTCGCTGGCCGGCGAGCGGATCGGCTATGTGGCGGTCAATCCGGCGCTGGAAGGTGCGGAAGAACTGCTCAACGGCGTGATCATGACCAACCGTATTCTGGGTTTTGTCAACGCTCCGGCTGTGGCCCAGCAGATATTGATCAAAAGCGTGGATTCCACGATCGACCTGGATATTTACCGCCGCCGCCGCGATCTTATGGCGCAGGTTTTGAGCGATGCCGGGATCGAATTTCTCATGCCCAAAGGCGCGTTCTACTTCTTCCCCAAATCGCCGGTGGCGGATGAGCGGATCTTTGTGGAAAAACTTTTGCAGGAACGGGTTCTGGCAGTGCCGGGGCGCGGTTTCGGTATGGCCGGATACTTCCGTTTGACTTTCTGCGTGGATGAGCGTTTTATTGCCAACAGCGCCGAAAGTTTCAAAAATGCGATGAAAAATCTGTAAAAAAAGTCCGCGGGGAGTAATATATGGGTTCCAGAGGTCTGTTGTTCAAGCGTTTTCTGCACAATCCCACCCGGATCGGGGCGATTGCCGCCTCCGGGCCGGCGCTGTGCCGGGAGCTGGTGAATTTTCTGGAAGTTGATAAAGCGGCGGCCGTTGCCGAGCTGGGGCCGGGGACCGGCGTGGTAACGCGCGAGGTTCTGCGTCAGAAAAGTGCCGCCACCAGATTTTTTGCTGTGGAACTCGACCCGGCGATCTGTACCGAGTTCCGGAAAGTGCTGCCGGAAGTCAAACTGTACAACGCCAACGCCTGCGAACTGGATAAACTCTGCAGTCAGGAAGGTATCAGCGAACTTGATGCGGTAGTGTGCGGTCTGCCGTGGGCGGCGTTCCCGGAGGATTTGCAGCGTTCGATCCTCAATGCGCTGCTCAAAAGCCTCAAGCCGGGCGGCAAGTTCACCACATTTGCCTATCTGCAGGGGTTGATATTGCCGGCGGGCCGGCGCTTCCGGCATCTGCTGGATGAACACTTCAGCAGCGTGGGGCGCTCAAGAGTGGTATGGAACAATTTGCCTCCGGCAATAACCTATCAATGCATAAAATAAGTGCGAGTTGCCGGATAAGTCAGCTTGAATATGTTGTTTTTTGCCGTAAATGGTGTATATTATACTAAAGAATTTTTTAACTTTAACGCAGGATATTCAGTGATTTGATGAACAGCGGCGAAAAAATCGAGCTTCTGGCCACACCACAGGATTACAATTTCGGCCCCGGCGAGGCAAACGCTCTGGAGCTGGATTGCGGGCGCAAACTCTACGAAGTGAATATCCGCTACGAAACGTTCGGTACGCTTTCTGCCGAACGCGATAACGCCATATTGATCGCTCATGCCCTGACCGGCGACGCGCATGTGTGCGGCAAACACTCCCCCGATGACCGCAAACCCGGCTGGTGGGATAATATGATCGGTCCGGGCAAATATCTTGATACCGATAAATATTTTATTATTTGCAGCAATGTTATCGGCGGCTGTTCCGGTTCGACCGGCCCCCGGAGCGTGAATCCGGCGACCGGAGAACTTTACAATCTGGATTTTCCGGTCATAACCATTGCCGATATGGTGCGGGCGCAGAAACGGCTGATCGACCATCTGCAGATACCCAAACTGCTGGCCGTGATCGGCGGCTCCATGGGCGGTATGCAGGCTTTGGAATGGAGCAAACTCTACCCGGATATGGTGCAGAGTACCGTTGCCATTGCCACGACTCACCGGCTGGCGCCGCAGAGCATAGCGTTCAACTGGGTGGGCAGTCAGGCCATCCGCAGCGATGCGGACTTTGATAATGGCAATTACGCGGTCAATCCGGAACACGGTTTGGCCACGGCGCGGATGCTGGCGCACATAACCTACTTGAGCGACGAGTCCATGGAGCAGAAGTTCGGGCGCAATCTGCAAGATGCCGACAGCTACAGTTTTGCTTTCAAACGCGACTTTGCGGTGGAAAGCTATCTGGAACATCAGGGGCAGCGCTTTGTGGAGCGATTCGATGCCAACAGCTATTTGTATATAACCCGCGCGACCGATTATTTTGATCTTTCCGGCGGCGGCAGTCTGGCCGAAGCAATGAAACCGGCGACGTCGGATTTTCTGGTGGTATCATTTTCCAGCGACTGGCTCTTTACGACCGCCCAGAGCGAAGAGATCGTCAAAGCATTGCTGGCCAATGGCTTGAACTGTTCGTTCTGCGAGATCGAATCCAGTTACGGGCATGACGCGTTCCTTTTGGAAGTTGATCGCCTGGGCGCGTTGATCCGCGATTTTGTGGCCAACCAACGTAAGAAGTTTTAGGGGGCGCTATGTCAGAAAAACCTTTGGAAAATATGCCCGAAAGTTTGAGCCGCCCCGATTTGCGGCGGATCGCCGATCTGATCGAACCCAACAGCCGGGTGCTTGACCTCGGTTGCGGCGACGGATCATTTCTGGCCTATCTGGAAAAGAAAAAATCCATCCGGCCGCTGGGCGTGGAAATCGACGCTGATATGGTCGGAGAGTGCGTCAGGCGTGGTATACCGGTCATTCATGGCGACTTGAACAGCAATCTGGATTATCTGCACGATGACAGTTTTGACTGTGTATTGCTGACGCGGGTGTTTCAGGAATTGAAGCATCCGGATAAAATATTGCGCGAAGTTACCCGTATCGGCAAGCGCGGTCTGGTGGGATTTCTGAATATCGGGCATATCCGCAACCGGATGCAGTTCTTCTTTTCCGGCCGGATGCCGATCAGCAAAACTCTGCCGCACAACTGGTACGATACACCCAATATTCATTTGGGTACGATCCGCGATTTCCGGATGATGTGCAAAGAGCTGGATATTGAAATAATCCGCAGTCTGCCGATCGGCCGCGAACGCAGTTATCTGGACGTTAAATTACCGAATCTGCTGGCACACGCCTGTATTTTTGAAATACGCGACCGGAAGAAAAAGTGATTTTTTATGCATTTTAACTATATAATAATCAGGAGTTTATATTATGAGTAACGATCTTAAGGCCTCCGCCCTCAAGTACCATTCCGAGCCGATCCCCGGCAAGATCCATGTTGTATCCAGCAAGCCTTGCGAAAATCAGCAGGATCTGGCTCTGGCCTACACTCCCGGCGTGGCCCAGCCCTGCCTGGAAATCAAAGACGCCCCCGAAAAAGTGTGGGATTACACCGTCAAAGGCAATATGGTGGCGGTGGTCAGCGACGGAACGGCCGTATTGGGTCTGGGCAACATCGGTCCGGAAGCCGGTCTGCCGGTAATGGAAGGCAAGGCCGTGCTGTTCAAACGGTTTGCCGATATTGACGCGGTGCCGCTGTGTATATCCAAAGTGTTCGGCACCAACGGCAAAACCGATCCGGCCAAACTCATTGCCGTAACTGAATGTCTGGAACCGAGTTTTGGCGGTATCAACCTCGAAGATATAGGGGCCCCGGCCTGTTTTGAAGTGGAACAGACCCTTAAAGAAAAGATGAATATACCGGTTTTCCACGACGACCAGCACGGCACGGCGATCATTTCGCTGGCGGCGATTCTGAACGCCACCAAACTGCTGGGCAAAAAGTTGGAAGATTGCAAGTTTGTGGTCAATGGTGCCGGTGCGGCCGGTATTTCGTGCAGCGAACTTTACATTACCGCCGGTGCCAAGCGCGAAAACTTCATCATGTGCGACAGCAAAGGTGTTATCCACAGCGAACGCACTGACCTTTCGGCGGAAAAGAAACGTTTTGCGGTCAAGACCGACAAGCGCACTTTGGCCGAAGCGTTGGTTGGCGCGGACGTGTTTCTGGGGCTTTCGGTCGGCAACTGCCTGACTAAAGAAATGGTTCAGACCATGAACAGCAACCCCATTATTTTTGCCATGGCCAACCCCACGCCGGAAATTTTCCCGACCGATGCGTTTGAAGCCGGCGCGGCAGTGGTCGGTACCGGCCGTACTGACTTCCCCAACCAGATCAACAACGTGCTGGGATTCCCCGGGATCTTCCGCGGTGCGTTGGACGTGCGGGCACGGAATGTTAACGAAGCTATGAAGCTGGCCGCTGCCGAAGCGCTTTGCGAAGTAGCGAGTATGCCGGTTGATGCCGAAACGATGGAAGAACTCAAAAAAGCCTACCCCGCCGATGCGGCCAACGGTATGTTTGATGGCGAAAATCCGCTGAAACTTTCGTATGTGATCCCCAAACCCTTTGACCCGCGCGTGGTGCCGCACGTTGCCCGCAAAGTCGCTGAATCCGCGATGGCCACCGGCATGGCCACGATGAAGATCGACGATCTGGATGCCTACGAAAAGAGCGTGCGCGAACGCATCAAAGCCAATCGCTGAATCAAGTTGCCTTAAAAGGTATATAACAAAAAAATGGGGTGTTGCAAAACTCTGAATAGTTTTGCAACACCCCCATTTTTTTACTGTCTGGAAAGGAATTTTCAGTTGGCACTGATATTGCTTTCCAGCGCAGCTAATTTTACGGTGCGCAGCAGTTCCAGCAGCCGGGCCTGCGGCGGCGTGTTGCCGTTGAGCCGCGGCATCTTGCCGTCAGAAGATCGATAAGTTGCCAGCGAACCGCGCCGGAGCAATACCTTATTTTCCAGCACGGTTATGCTGGTGAATTTGGCTTGCGCAGCCAGAATCCTGATCAAAGTAAGCGTCAGCAGATTTTCCACTTCCGGCGGCAGTTTGCCGAAGCGGTCAGCCAATTCCATGCGATAATCCTTGACCTCGGCTTCGCTGCACAGGTGGTTCAGCGTACGGAAGATACTCAAACGGTGTTTTTCCGACTCAATGTATTCCGGCGGGATCCCGGCGGCCAAAACGCCATCGGTGCCGCGGCAGGCATAACGGATAAATTCAATATTTACATCCACATCGGGCAGCCATTCGCGGATCCGGTCATTTTTCAGCAGCGATATTTCCTGTTTGAGCAGTTGGCAGTAAAGCTCAAAGCCGACCGTATTGATGTGGCCGGATTGTTCCGAACCCAGCAGATTGCCGGCGCCGCGGATCTCAAGGTCGCGCAAGGCCAGACGCATACCGGACCCCAATTGCGAACAGCGGCGGATGGCGGCAATACGTTTGCGGCCGTCCGGCGTGATGTAACACTGGTCGGGGATCACCAAATATGCGTACGCCTGACGCTTCCAGCGGCCCACCCGGCCGCGCAATTGATAGAGTTCGGCCAGACCGAAACGGTCGGCCCGTTCGATGATGATCGTGTTGGCGTTGGGCATATCCAAGCCGGATTCGATGATAGTGGTGCAAATCAGTACATCGAGCTTGCGGTCAATAAAATTGCGCATGACCGATTCGAGTTCTTCTTCCGGCATCTGGCCGTGGGCAATGCCGAACGAAACATCCGGCAGCAGTTGGGCAAGTTTTTTGCAGCGATCTTTGATCGAGCGCACCCGGTTGTGCAATATGTACACCTGACCGCCGCGGGCGACTTCTTCGGTGATGGCTTGAGCTATGGCAACATCGTCTTCGCGCATGACAATGGTTTTGACCGGCAGACGCTCCACCGGAGCGGTCATAATGGTACTCAACTGCCGCGCTCCGGCCATGGAGAGATAGAGCGTGCGCGGTATGGGGGTGGCCGACATGGTCAGAACATTCACATCCGACCGCATCCGAAGCAAACGATCTTTGATCTTGACCCCGAAGCGCTGTTCTTCGTCAACGATCACCAGCCCAAGATTTTTGAATTGTACATCCGACGAAGCCAGCCGGTGGGTGCCGATAACAATATCCACCCCGCCGGATGCAATGCGGCTGATAACACTCTGCTGCTCGGCATTGCTGCGGAATCTCGACAGAACTTCGATCGTATACGGATAAGTGGTAAAACGTTCCAGAAAACTCATATAATGCTGTTGCGCCAGCACTGTGGTCGGCGCGATCATGGCTACCTGAAATCCGGCATCGACCATCTTGAAAGCCGCCCGCATGGCGATTTCGGTTTTGCCATACCCCACATCGCCGCACAACAAGCGGTCCATGGGCTTGCCGCAGTCAAGATCGGAAGCGATTTCTTCAAAACTGCGCTGCTGGTCAGGCGTATCGGCAAACTTGAACCGGGCAATGAATTCTTTGATTGCCAGATCGTTGTGCGGGATCTCCAACCCCGGGGCGGCGGCACGCACCGCCTGCAGCCGGAGCATTTCAGCAGCATACTGGTGAACGGCATCGGTGGTGGCTTGCTTGTCTTTTGACCACTTTATGCCGCCCAACCGGTGCAGTTTTACTGACGAAGCCCGACCGCCGGCAATGTAACAGCTTACACTGGCAGCCTGATGAACAGGTACTTGCAGCATGGCATTGTCGGCATACTCAAGGATCATTACTTCGCGTTGACTGCCATCGGGAGCGCTTTCGAGCTTCAGGCCGTGATAAAGCGCTATGCCATGCGCCGCATGAACAGCATGACAGCCCGGTTCAAGGTCGGAAATCACGGCATGTTCCAGTTTAAGTTCCTGATCTGCGGGCGTTTCATCAGTGGAGTGCTTCAGCGAGCGTTTGGCCGCTTGAGTTCCGGCAAAGAGTTCATTTTCGGTAATCAGTACACACTGATGTTCAAAGTCAAAAAATCCGCCGGGAGTTTCCATTACGGCAAATTCAATGGGCAAATCGGCTAAATCGTTAATTTCAAAGTATTCGCGCAGATTTTTCGTGCCGGATTCGTCGTTTGAACAGACAATGATCCGATATTTGCACTCATGCCATTGCCGCAATTGCATAGACCACTGCCTTGCCAGCAGTTCCCGGCCGCGGTCAGCCGCCGCTTCCGGCAGCGAATCGACCAAGTGCGCGGTGGCCGGATAGATGCCTCCGGGCAACAGATCAGACTTGGCAGCTTCGCTGGTGCTGTAGAATCTGCGAAGTATTTTTTCCGGCAGCCGGGCAATAAAATCATCGTAGAGCTGCCGGTGATCTTCATCGGAAAATTTTTGAAAAAACTCGCTGTACTGCGTGGGGAAAAACTCCAGAAGCTCCATGTTTTCCGGATCAAAATATTCCAGTGCCGGAACTGTATTTTCAAACGCCGTACCATTTTCATCGGTCAAAGTCTGAATGGTACAGCGGTTGATCACCCGGTAACTTTTGACCGTACCGGGCAGCGAACGCTGGGTGGCCGGATCAAAATAACGGATCGAGTCGATCTCGTCGCCAAAAAATTCGATCCGGGCGGGTTTGTCCGCTTCCGGACTGAAAATATCAATAATGCCGCCCCGGCGGGAAAATTCGCCGGGATTGGCAACTTCGTACTCATCATCATAATCCAGCTTGACCAGAGCTTCCAACAGCTGCATAAAGGGGTATTCGCGTCCGGTTTCCAGGATGATTTCGCTGCTGCGCAGACTTTGCACTTCCGGAGCGGGAGCCAGCAGCGCCGCCAGCGATGTAACCAGTACATCGACCTGACCATGGGCAAGTTTGGCCAGCACGCGGGCCCGGCCGGATTCCGAACCGGCAATATAAAACCGGCCGCGCTGGATCTCGTTCAACAATTCGACCGACCAGTCCAAATCGAGCGTTTTGTTCCAAAGTGTGAGCTGCCGGTAGATCTCTTCGGCGCCATCCAGCTGCGGCAGAACAATAAAAACCTTGCGATGACGCTGTAACGCACGGTTTATTGCCGACAAAGCCAAAGCTCCCGCCACACTCATATCGACCGCGGCAACGGCACTTGTCCCGGCATCAGCGGTGCGGTAAAGCAAATTTTTTTTAATTTTTTCTGTAACAGGCCTTGACATTTGCCAAAATATCGTTATAGTAAGTAAGTTAAATTGTTAAGTTGTCGCTTTACGGGATAGCACAACCATTTTTCAGCGGCCGGCAGCAGTGCTGCGAGCCACAGAACCGCTCCTTGAACGGATGTTCTGCAATAAATATACCGCACGCAGAAAAAAATGGCAATTCCCGGGGAGCGGATTTTGGTTTTTTTTGTCAAATATTTTAAGAAAACCCGGTAAAGGCCTCCGAAACGGCTGCCGTAAACGGGTGGACAGGCGAAAATTACATGGCAAGCAGCACAACAAAGAGTAAAAAGACAACTGCTAAAGCAGCCAAAAAGGTCAAAGAAGAGATTCTGGAACAGGTTTCCGGCAACGATGCTGAAGCGCTCGCCGCAGAAGCAAGTCCGGTTGCGGAACCGGTGGCAGAACTTGAGTCCGTTCCGGTTGCTGAATCGGTTGCTGAAGCAGAGGCCGCACCGGTCAAAGTGGTTCGCAGACGGCGTAAAAACGCTGCTGACGAAGCCGTGGAACCCGGCGTGGTGCGCCGCAGCCGTCGCCGCAGTACGACTGGCGAAGATGCCGAAAATGCGGCAGCTGAAGCTCCGGCGCGTCCCCGCCGCAGAAGTATTACCGAAGCCAAACCCCAGACCAAGCAGGAAAAGGATAACGCGCGCCGTACAGCTCTGGAGTCGCGTATTTCCGGTGTCAGTAAAAACGATACCATGAAGGTCTACATGGGCGAGATCGGTCAGATCGATCTGGTCAGCAAGAATGAAGAAGCTGAACTGGCCGAAGCCATCCATTGCGGCAGCGGCGAACTGCACGACGAGGCTCGGGCCACGCTGATCAAAGCGAACCTGCGGCTGGTAGTAAAGATCGCCCACGACTTTAAAGGTTTGGGTTTGCCGCTGTTGGATCTGATCAGCGAAGGCAATATCGGATTGATGCGCGCTGTGGAAAAATTCGACCCGGTGAAAGGCGCTAAATTCAGCAGTTATGCGGCGTGGTGGATCAAACAGTCCATGCGTCGTGCGCTGGCCAACCAGAGCCGGACGATCCGTATTCCGGTGCAGAGTGCGGGCAAGATCAATAAGATCAAGTCGGTGCGCATGAAGCTGACCGAAGAACTGGGGCGCGAGCCGACCGACAGCGAAATTGCTGAACATCTTGATTTCAGTGAACGTACAGTAGCGGGGTTGCGGCTGGCGGATCTGCGGACATTTTCTCTGCACGACCCGATCCAGCAGGGCGAAGAAGGTGAATTTCAGGATATTATTCCTGACCGCCGTGCGATGACGCCGGATCAGATTCTGGGCGACGTGGAGTCGGTGGGGCGCTTGCTGACCTTATTGGACGAGCTGGAAGACCGGGAGCGCTTGATCCTGAAGATGCGTTTCGGGCTGGATGGTTACCGGGCCAGAACGTTGGAAGAAGTGAGTCAGGCGATCGGCAGGACCCGCGAACGCGTGCGCCAGATCCAGAATCAGGCGCTGGTAAAATTGCGGATGCTGCTGGCTGATGAAAGCGGTTATTCGACCGAGTGAAAGTTAAAAAGAAGTTTTTCGCTTGAAAAAGCGTTGTAAGTAAAGAATGATCAACCTGTTAACTGTGTTTGAAAGGGGGTGAAAATAATGGACACCGAGATTCGCGTAAAGAAAGGCGAACCGATCGAGCGCGCTCTTCGCCGCTTGAAGAAAAAGCTCGATAAAGAAGGTACGCTCAAAGATCTGCGCAACCGCCGGCACTATGAAAAGCCC
>SUWA01000078.1 GCA_015061695.1 Lentisphaerota bacterium | reverse complement strand
CGCAGCAATATAAGGCAACTGGGACTGGCACTGCTGCTTTATACAGAAGATAATAAAGAATATTGCGCTCCCGGATATATCAACGATTATCAGCACATGTGGTGCGGCAGCTGGGACGGCGAAAAATTTGCCCCCCGGGGCGGGATCATGGATTATATGCCGGATAATGCCGCCATCAAAGAGTGTCCGGAGCTTTCTGAAGTGTTGGACGAAAGTGATACTTATAACAAAGGTAATGGCGGTTACGGCTACAATGTCTATTATGTGGGCGATACTTTCGGGAATATGGGCGGATTGCCCAATTTGCCGGCTAAATTGAGTGCTATAGCCAATCCGGCAGAAACAGCTGCTTTCGGCGATTCAATTATTTTTCAAAGCTGGGGAAGTCAAACATATACAGAAAGTTACAGTATAACACCTCCGGATGCCGGTTGGGGAACACCTTCGCCGGATATTCATTTCCGCCACGCTAAACAAGTTGTTATCTGCTGGATGGATGGGCATGTGGATGTTGAAAAATACAGCTACAGCAATGGCAATGATTATGCAGAGCGCCGCATCGGTTGGTTTGGTGATAAAGCTGATGGCAATCGCTATTTTGACCGGGAATAAATGTCAGGGTAAATTATGGTAATTACAACATGGAAAAATATGATTCGGTGAAAATTTTATTTGCAGAAAAAACGTTACGCCGTTCGCAGATGGGTTTCACCCTGATCGAATTGTTGGTTGTAATTGCCATTATTGCCATTTTAGCGGCCATGCTGCTGCCGGCACTTTCCGCGGCGCGGGCTTCGGCGCGGAGCGCCAACTGTATAAGCAATATCAAGCAGCTCGGCTTGGCCAATATTATGTATGCTGATAATAATAAAGGTTTTATGGTGCCTTATGCGGCGGATATGATGAGTACGAATACTCACCGCTGGCATGGGATCAGCACTCAATCCAGTTCCGGCGGCAACGCCGATTATGATTTGAAAAACGGCCCATTGGCTGAATATCTCGGCAGCGGCGCGGTAAATCTCTGTCCCGAAATGGATGTGCCGAGTGATAAACAAGCCTTTGAACGCGGCTGCGGCGGTTACGGTATAAATTCTCTGATCGGCAAAGTCCGGCCCGACGGATGGAGCAACGAAGATATGCAGGGCGGTTTTCCGCTTCACGCAGTGGATGCTCCGGGCGATACGATCATGTTTGCCGACTCGGCTGCCCCGTGCCGTAACGATGGCAACTGGGCCTCGGTCGATAATATGGATTTTCTCGGTTTTTCCTCCAGTGTGGAAGCTCCGGCATCGTACATGAGTCCGACCATGCACTTCCGCCATCGCCGGAAAGCCAACGCTGTATTCTGCGATGGCCATGCTGAATCCGTGAGCATGGGCGAATCCAACAGCGGACACGAAGCACTCGAGCTGGCTTTCCCGTGCAATGACGATGAAGAGGGGAAAAAACAGTGGTTTCATCCGCTTTTATAAGGAGTTATAAATGCAGTTATTTAAATGGATCTTATTTATAGGTTTGATAGCTCTGGCCGGTTTGCCGGCCGCCGCGGACGAATTGCGCATAGTTTCGCTTTCGCCGGCGCTGACCGAAATCGTTTGCCATTTAGGCGGCGAAGAATTGCTGGTCGGGCGCACGGCGGCCTGCGATTACCCCAAAAGTGTGCGCCAACTGCCCTCGGTCGGACGGTTCGGTACGCCTGAAATCGAACGGATCGTAAGTTTGCGTCCTACGCTGGTGATCGGCAACGATCTGATGAATCACAACGTGGCGCGCAAATTGCGGGAGCTGGGGATCGAAGTCCGGATC
The DNA here is from genome assembly GCA_015061695.1 of Lentisphaerota bacterium. Taxonomy (GTDB): domain Bacteria; phylum Verrucomicrobiota; class Lentisphaeria; order Victivallales; family Victivallaceae; genus SIG78. The sequence continues at coordinate 10,763 of SUWA01000078.1, read as the reverse complement.
CGGCAGATCAACAGTCTGGATGATTACCGCTATTGGGTGGATTTTATCGGGCAGAAAACCGGTCGCCGGAAGGAAGCTCAAGCCGAACTGGCGCGCATGGATCGGCAACTTGCTGAACTGGCCGCCTTGCCGGATAGCAGGAGCAGTGCATTGTGGGTGGTCAATGCCAAGCCGCTGATGGTGGCCGGGCCGGGGAGTTTGCCGGATATGGTGATGAAACTTATGAAAATAAAAAATGTTGCCGGCAATGCCAATAACGAATATTTCAAGTGTTCCAATGAGTGGCTGCTGCGCAGTGATCCGGATTGGGTGATTTGGGCCGTGCCGGGTTCGCCCAACGCCAGACGCGGTATCTGGAGCAAAGTAGCGGCCGTGCGGCAGGATCAGGTGATCAAAAATATCTCCCGCAGTCCGGTGATGCGCCCCGGTCCGCGATTTTTGGAAAATGTATTAAAACTCCGGAGTGCATTGGCAAGGTGAGTTATGCGTAATTTGCTTTTGAATATAGTTTTACCGTTAGGTGCGGTGCTGATTTTAGCGGTGCTGGGTGTGCGCTTCGGCAGCGTGGAAATTTTGTGGCACGATTGGCAGAACGATCCGGTACTGGAGCTGCGGCTGATCCGGGTGCTGGCCGCATGGGGGGTCGGCAGCTCGCTGGCGCTGGGCGGCATGACTTTTCAGGCGGTGTTGCGCAACCCGCTGGCGGAACCGTTTACATTGGGGGTTTCCGGCGGGGCCAGTGTGGGGGCGGCCATGGCATTTGTCTGGGGGATAAATTTGCAATACATTTATGCAGTACCGGTCATGGCGCTGGTTTTTGCCTTGCTGCTGCTGGGAATGGTGCTTATGATTGCCGGCAGAAAAGGCCGCGAAAATCTTCTGCTCAGCGGGGTGATCGCCGGCACGGCGGCTTCCAGTGTTTTGATGTATCTGGTCAGCACGGCCAACAGCGATGAATTGGCCGGGTTGACCTGGTGGATGCTCGGCGATTTGCAGGCAGTGGATACGGTTTTTCTTTATCCGGCCGTGGTGGTGCTGCTGGGAGGCATCCTGCTGTTGCAGTATTGCGGGCGCGAACTGAATGTACTGGCTTTGGGCGATGAAAATGCCTGGAGTTTGGGCGTAAATCCGCGCACCAGCCGCATATTGCTGATTTTTACCGGCAGCATATTAGCTGTGCAGACGGTGGTTCTGGCCGGATTGATCGCTTTTGCCGGGTTGATCGTGCCGCATCTGGTTCGGAAATTTTATGGATGCGATCACCGCAAGATCGTTTTGCCGATGGCATTGTGGGGCGGCGCATTTTTGATGCTTTGCGACCTTTTGTCGCGGGTGATTGCCGAAAATGGCGAATTGCCGATCGGGGTGCTGACTGCGGCGGTCGGCGGCGGAATGTTCATTTATGTACTCAATTGCCGGAAGGGTGGACGTGTATGAGCCTGCAAATAAATGATTTGATTTTCAGCTATAACAAGCGCGATCTCTTTAAGGGGATTTCGGACTCGCTGCTGCCGGGAACTGTGCATTTTCTGGCCGGTCCCAACGGTTCGGGCAAAAGCACTTTATTGAAGCTGCTTTGCGGCTGTCTGCCGGCGCAAAGTGGTTCGGTAAAATTATCCGGGCGTGATTTGAAAAGTTTGAGTCATACCGCGCGCGCCCGGCAGCTTGGCGTGGTCTGGCAGAGTATTGCCGACGATTTGGATTTTACGGTGCGCGAACTCGTTACAATATTGGCCGGCGCACGTTTTACCCGACTGGGCAGACTTTCCAATCAGGATGCGCTGCTCATAGAAGAGGCGCTGGAGAAGTTCGGTTTGGGAAAAATTGGCCGGCAAAGTTTCAACACACTTTCCGGCGGCGAGCGGCAGCGGACAGCGCTTGCCGGAGCGTGGGCGCTTGCTCCGCAGATTTTGCTGCTGGATGAACCGACTTCGGCGCTGGACCCGGCGTGGCGCAATCGCGTGATGGACTTGCTCGATGACTACGCTTTGACCCAAACCGTGCTGATGGTAACGCATGATCTGGAACTGCTGGGGCGCGCTCACGGGCGGGTCTGGCTGCTGGATAACGCCGGGAACTTTATTGCCGGCAATGCCGGAGAGGTGTTGACAGAAGGTGTTTTAACGCAAGTATATTCCTCACCGGCCCGGGTGGAAATTACTCCCGGCGGCCGCCGCCGGATCTACTTTGATTGAGTGAACCAGCGCTGGGCAAAAGCGGGCAGCTTAAAGGCTGCGGAATGGATTTCAGGCGTATAATAGCGCAGTTGGCTGGCCAGTGCATCATCAAGTTCGCGCAGCGGTTTTTCCACCGGATACTTTTTGTTGGCCAGACAAACTCCGATCGAACCGGCCGGATAGGTCGGCACGGCAATAAATGCGTAGCCGTTGTAAGCAAAAAGTTCCCGCGTGAAACCGTACAGCCGCTGAACTATTTCCGGATAAAGAAAGATCGATTCCGACTGCGAAGCCACCACTCCGTCGGCTTTCAGCGCCCGGTGTACCGACTGGTAAAACTCCCGGCCGAACAATACTGCTCCCGGGCCGATCGGATCGGTGGAGTCCACGATTATAACATCATATTCATCGACCTTATTGCGCACGAATTCCAAGCCGTCGCCGATATGCAGATTCAAACGCGGATCGTCAAAACCGCATGCCATGCCCGGCACAAATTTTTTGCACATTTCCACTACTTTGCCGTCGATTTCGCAATGGTCGATCTGTTTGACGCACTGGTGGCGGGCTACTTCGCGGGCTACTCCGCCGTCGCCGCCGCCGATTATCAGCACTTTTTCCGGGTTTTTATGCAGCATCATAGCCGGATGGGTCATCATTTCCTGATAGGCGTATTCATCGTATTCGGTAAACTGGATAATGCCGTCCAGCATCATAAGTTTGCCCAGATTGGCAGTTTCAAAAATCTGGATATGCTGGTAATCGCTTTGAACATCGCACAAACACGCTTTGATTTCGATGATATTGCCGAAGCCCTGATCGATTTCCTGAACAAACTTGGGAGTGGAGTCTTGCATGAAAACCTCAAAAAGTTATTGGCGCATAGCTACTTGCAGCCGGTAGTAACTGCCGCTCAAGGCGTCGATCAGCAATTCAGCTGCTTCGCGCGGTTCAAAAAAGCGGCAAAGGAAAATATCGCAATAAAAAGTCCGGCGTTCCAGATTATAGCGTCCGGTAACTGTTCCGGAGTTGAGTATTTGGGTAAAACGCAGTCCGCTGCCCCGTTCCGGATCGTGGAATTTTACACAGCAGTTCGGGCAGCAGGGGGCACTTTCCAGCTTTTGGCAGAGTTCTTCCAGCACGGAGCTGATATTGCCGCTGGTCAGCATTTCCTCCGGGCAATCGTAAACATCTACCGAAACCAGCATTCCCCAGGCATCAACACTCTGGTAACGCTTTTTCCAGCTCATGCTGGTATGGGTGGTATTGTCGACAGCCGGTTTTTCGTGGAGCAGAGTACCGTTCTGGCCGATCAGGCCGCGGCTCAACACATTGGAAATTATCATCGACCGGGACCCCAGCGACTTTTGCAATGTCCGGGCCGCCAGTTCAAAGTCGATCTGGTCGCCGCAAGTAAAAATATCTACTGCGGCGTAATCATGTTCCGGCCACGCATGGACCGCAAAGTGCGACTCGCAGATGACGACAATACCGCTGACTCCCTGCGGCTGAAAACCGTGGAAACTGGATTCCAGCACCGTAGCGCCGCTGACTTTGGCCGCCTCCACAAAGAGTTGTTCCATCGCGGAAACATCAGCCAGAATATTGGCATTGCAGTCGTAATACTCGATGGTCAAATGTCTGCCCAGAGCCAGATCCTGAAAAGATATCGGTTGTTCCAATGCTGACATTTGACCTTGTCCTGCCATAAACTTACTCGGCAGCCGCTTCTTCCTGTTCGGGCTGGGCAAGCATAAGTTTGCTGTTAGCCTGGGTAAACAAGCCAAACGCCATCACAGCATTATTGGCTTTGAACGCCTGACACTCCATTTTGATCTGATCGTTGACGGCAAAGGGCTGGGCCGGGGCCTTGCGTTCTGCCATGTAGATGATCTGGAATCCAGCCATTGATTCCTGCGGAGCGCTGACTTCGCCGGCTTGCATATTGATGATCATCTGCGGTATAGCCAGCTGTTTCTGCATCATCTGCACCGCTTCCTGCGGGGCGCCGAACTGCATGTACATCTGGAGCTGCTGCTGCAGTTGATCCTGCTGAACCATGTAATCGCGCACAGTGGCAACCGGGAGCGCCTGGAATGCCGAGTCTTTGCTGGCCAAACGCATGGCTTTGCCTTCCGCCGGCAGTTTGCGCAGATTATCGGCCAGTTCGACAGCGCGCTGGCGGGCCAGCTTGAGCGCTTCGGCCTGAATGAACTGGTTTTTGACCTGATCTTTGACTTCATCAAGTTCCGCCAGGCGGCTCGGAACATATCCGGTAACAAAGCCAACGTAGGCAGCCTGATTGGATTCGATCGCTTCGGTAAGCGGCAGTTCCAGATCGGCGGCCGCCAGACCGGCAACCAGCGCACGGTCGCCAACGGCACCGGCTTTATCGGCGTTGGCGTTGAATTTGCCGGTAGCAACCACTTTGAGCTGTTTATCGGCAGCGATCTCCTTGAACGCTGCGGCACGTTTGTCAGCTTCCAGTTCGTTGATCAAATCGTACACTTCAGAGGTGAACTTCTGGGCTTCTTCCCGGGCTTTATTCATAGCTTTGTTGTTTTTAAGTTGAGCTGTGATCTCCGCTTTGACCTGATCAAAGGCCGGCGCGACTTCTTTACCGTCTTTATCTTTGACCTTGGAGAGAAACTCTTTGTTCGCTTCGTAATAATCTTTTACCTCTTTTTCGCTGACTTCGACTTGGGCAAGGTACTGCGCGGGCGCAAACTCCACGATCATGGCTTCAAGCACGGCTGGCATGGTGAAAAGATTGCGGTTGAGCTTGAAGAATTCAGCAATGGCCAAGTCATCGACTTTGACTTTGCTTTCAAAATCTTTGACTTCGATCATGGCCGTATAAACATTCAACTGCTGGTAGAGCATGTTGTAAAATGCTTTCATTTCGTTTTCGCTGACCGGAGCGGTATTGCTCTGGATGTCGGCCAGTTTCTGGGCCAGCAGCTGATGACGGAAGATTTCGTTGAGATCGTCTTCGGTAAATCCTTGCTGGGTCAGGAAGTTATCGATAAATTTCTGGTAGGCTTCTTTGTCGAACTTGCCATCTTTGCCGGGGAAGTTTTTGAAGATCTGCTGTGCAACTTCTTCGTCGGAAATTTCAATATTATAACGTTTGGCCAGCGCCTTGGCGGTGATCCGCTGCATGGTCAACTGCTGAATATATTCTTCGGGCAGACGCATCCCGTTATAAGTCAGATAAATATCCAGTTGGGTAAGACGGTATTGGTCTTCAAAATCAGCGCGGTTGGTCGTCTGGCCGAAAACTTCTGCCGTCTGCTGGCTGGCAGGATCATTGGAACCGAACATCGAACAGCCGCCGCTTCCGCCGCCGACCCAGTCGGCAAAGACAAAGGCAATAATGATAAGCACGGCAAACACACCGAAAATGATCCGGTGGTGTTTGGTAAAAAACGAATTAAGTCTGGAAATACCCATAAAAAACTCCTGTTTTATTGTTTACATTTTCTGACAAATGTTAAGTTAGCTCAATTTGACCAAATATGCAAGCCCCAAAGTCAGGAATTTTGAGTTTTTCTTGTGCTATTTGCCCATAATCACGATTTTAGGCACTCTGGCACGTTCCAGCGAAAGCAAAACATCGTCCGGAACTTGCAAGTTTCCGCGGCCGGTACCCAGTTGGATATCCGGGTGTATTGCGCCATGAAAATCCGAGCCGCCGGAAATGGCCAGATTCAACTCTTGGGCCATGCTCAAAGCGGTCTGGGTTTTGGTGGGAGTGTATTCGCTGTAGTAGGCTTCGATGCCGTCAAGACCGGCGGTTTTAAGCTCTTTGAGAGTACGGCGGATAAAGTTGTTTTCGTTGTTGCGCGACGAGAACAAATGTGCCCAGATCGCCACGCCGCCGGCGGCTTTGATGACGCTTATCACTTCCGCTGGCGAAGATAGCTGGCGCGGTACATACCCGGCGCAGCCGCGCTTGAGCAATCGCTCGAAAACGCTTTTTATATCCGGAAAATTGTACTTGCTGACCAGCACTTCGGCAAAGTGCGGCCTGCCGGGGATGCCCTCCGGAGCGCCGGCTGCGATCAGGTCTTCGTCGGTAACTTCGTACCCCAGAGAGTGAAGTTTTTGCTGCATGGCCTGGGCGCGAATGACCCGCTCGTGCTGCATGGAATTTGTAAACTCTTGCAGTTGGGCGTTGTCAGGATCTATGAACAAGCCGACGATGTGCATTTCTCTGGCGCCGTTGCTGCTGGAGAGTTCAATCCCCGGAATCAGTTGGACTTGCCGGAAATCAGCCTGTCTGGCCAGAAAGGACGGTAAGCCTTTTACCGTATCGTGATCGGTAAGTGCGATTGCCGTAAGTCCGGCAGCGGCGGCCAGTTCCGGCAGTTTTTCCGGCGGAACTGTGCCGTCGGAAGCGGTGCTGTGAATATGTAAATCGACTGACAAATGAACCTCTTTGATTATAAATTGTCTTAATTTAATGCGCAAAGTTTGCGATTGCAAGATTTTTGTCTTGAAAAATCTGTTTTTTATGCTATAATAACAAGATGATTGAAAAAAGTAAAATTTTAACCGGCTAATCCCGTGTGCCGGAAAAAATTTTTTCCGGTGCAAGAGAAAGGAAATCAGTTATGCCAAGAGTTTCGAAAGTAAAGAGTATCACGGCTAAACTTACGCCCGAACAGAAACATCATTACGACAATTTGATGGCTGCCCGCGATGCCGTTATGGGTCGGGTCAAGGCTTATGCCGAAGATGTGCTTGATTGCAGCAACGCCGACAAGCGCGGTGTTACCACCCACATGGCCGATATGGGTTCGGACAGCTCCCGTCACGAAATGGGCCTGCAGCTGATGAGCGAAGAAGGCGATGTGCTGGAACTGATCGAAGAAGCTATCCAGCGTCTGGTCGAAAACAAAAATTACGGTATCTGCCAGGATTGCGGTCAGCCGATTCCGCCGGCCCGTCTGGAAGTGCGTCCCTACGCAATTTACTGCACCAAGTGCAAGAGCATCCGCGAAAAAAACGGCGGCAACCGTTTGCGCTGACCGCTTGTGTCTGACGGATTGGAGATGGGATCCTGATTGGTTATGAAGCATAACAGAATCGTTGTTCGCAGTGCCGGAGAATTCAGTGTGATCCGCTGGGGTGCCGGTTTGGCGTTCGCTTTGCTGATCCTCGATCAGTGGACGAAATTGCTGGTGGAACAGCGCATGGTGCGCGGTGAATCCATTGAAATAATCAAAGGTTTTTTCTCGCTTACCTTTGTTACCAACAAGGGGGCGGCCTGGGGTATGTTCCATGGGTACGGCATGGTGCTTTTTGCCGTCGGTGTGCTGGTTACGGCCACGGCACTGTTTTTTTTGCGGAAACTTTGCGACGGATTTGCGGAGCGCTATTTTGCCATCATGGTGGTGCTTTCCGGGGTGTTGGGCAACTCCATCGACCGGGTGTGGCGCGGCGAAGTGGTGGACTTTCTGGACTGCTATGTAAATAATTATCACTGGCCGGCATTCAATGTGGCCGACTGCGCGATTTGTATCGGGATAGCTTTGTACACGATTTCGGTAATGGTGCGTCCGGCGCCGGAAAAAGACAAAGACGAAGTCAAAGATGCCGCGTGATCTGGCCGTTACCCCCCCGCTGGCGGTGATTGCCGGGCCGACTGCCAGCGGCAAAAGCGCACTGGCGCTGGAAATGGCCGAACACCTGAATGGTGAGATCATTTCGGTCGACTCCATGCAGTTGTACCGGGTTATTCCTATTGGTACGGCTCAACCGGATGCAGCTGACTTGCAGCGGATCAAGCATCATCTGGTGGGAATATACGAACTTTCTGAACGGGCCGAAGTCTACACTTTTGTATCTATGGCCGACCGAATTATCCATGAGATCACATCCCGCGGCAAAACCCCGGTGCTGTGCGGCGGAACCGGCCTTTACCTTAAAGCATTACTCTACGGGCTGGACAATCTGCCGGGCGATGAAGCGCTGAAAAAAGAGCTTGATGATCAATATGATTCCCCGGAGATGCTGCTTGAGCTGCAAGCGCGTCTGTGCGATTTGGGCGATCAGGCCGTGGTCGAAAAATTCACCAACAACCGCCGCCGTTTGATCCGGGCGCTGGAAGTCAGACTGCTGACCGGGCGCTCGATCATCGAGCTGCAGGGCGAATACCAACCCTCTCTCCGTTATGATCTTCTGCCCGGCGAAGCAGTGCGTTTGGAACACGATCGCAGCGTTTTGCAAACAAGGATCGCCGCGCGAACCCACGTTATGCTGCAGAACGGCTGGATCGAAGAAGCCCGTGCTGCGATCGAGGCCGGATTGCTGACCAGCCCCACTGCACATCAGGCATTGGGCTACAAGATCATCAACCGCTATCTGCAAGGCGAAATCGACCTTGAAACACTTGAATCTCTGATCGTTACCGCCACCTGGCAATACGCAAGACGTCAACAGACCTGGTTCCGCCATCAACATCCGGAACTGAATGTGCTGGCATTAAGCTGAACTCTTGCAGTATGAAGTTCATTGCTTGCTGAAAAACATATTGATATTGTAATGATTATGCGATCTTTTTTATTTTTGAGGTGATTTAAAAAGTTCTTAAAAACTCTTGAAAATCTCCCATCGCTACTCATCAATAGTGCTTTTTTACTCTTTTTTTATTGTCTTTTGAAATTGCCGCAGAAGTTTAATGCAGGATCTTGTATTGGAATAACGCTGTATTGATCTGCTCAATCATAGTTCTGGTATCTGCTTGGGCTACACCGGCTGAAGCTGCTGCCTTTATCAGATCGGCATCGGAAATATCACGCCCTTTGCCATTGACCATACAGGTTTGTTCGCCGTTGATGCCGGCGCTCGGTGTCAGGTCATACGCAGGTGCAAGCTGCCACTGGCTCTTTTCATTCAGCAGGAACGAAAAATTCTTACTGTGATCGTCTTTATTGCCGCTTTTGACATTGAATACCATTCGACGCGCCATTTCCATTACATCGGTATGACTTTTGGTCAGAAGCCAGGTGAGCTTCAGCAGATTTTCATAATCAAGCGAGGCAAAGCGGTGCGACGCATGGAGCAACCCGCAGGCGGTATGGGTATGCACCTTGCCCTTTTCAGTGCGATCAAAACGTCGAACGCCAAAACAACCCCGTCCGTCTTTCAGGGGGAACAAGTGAGTTTCAGGCATAGTGATCCCGGCTGCTTTAGCCGCCAGAGAGTAACGATATTCCAATTCTCCGGCAGTCTGGGGATCATGCTTTTCAGAAAACTTGATGATCCAGGATGTGTACCCGGCTGGAATATCCTGCGTTCCATGAATAATATGTTTCCGGTCCGGCGAAACATAAGCAACTATCTTGGGGCGGGCTCCGCCGGAGGAACCATTGAGTTTCAGCAGCTCATCAAGAACTGAGCTTTCTTCGCCGTCAAGAATACGGTCAACCTCGCCGGAAAGAGAATCCAATTCAACCTCGCCATAGAGGTCAGACTTTTTATCGGCTGGTTCGTATTCCAAAGCGCCCATCGGATTTGCCCCGATCAGAGAAAGCCGGTCAAGTGGAGTAATCTCAGCATAAGATTTCCCAAATTTACGAAGTTTACGATCAAGAAGCAAGCATCCCCAGCCGTCTGGCAAACTGTCATTAAAAAGTCCGAAAAGCCCGTCAAATATTCGACTTTTTTCTTCAAAAACACCTGCTTGCAGCGGCAGTTTGAATGGTGACAATTCTATGTTGCTTTTTCGAAAGTCAGGAGCATATTCAAAAAAAATCCGTTGTTTTTCCTGTACCAGTAAACCGACTTCGCGACGTGAACCATACATATCTAAAAAAACATTCAACTTCATTTTTTTCTCGCCCTCTGTCTGGTTTTTGTATCTTTAAGTTCATAGAGAGAAACCGGAACGTCGGATGGCTCAAAAATATCAAAAAATTCCTCCAAACGGCCCAATACAAGTGCGATCCGGAGCAGGTAGTTAAATTGTATTTCGCCGCTTTTCTCAAAACGCTTCACTGTGCCGATCGCAATTCCAACTTTGTCTGCAAGTTCCTGTTGGGTAATATTTTGTTCCAAACGCAGAGCTTTAGCGCGTTGAGCAACCTTGGTCATCACATCAACCGGAGAGGTTAAATTAAAATTAATATCAGCCATTATACTATCCTTTAACTTCTTATTCACATATTAATATACATTATAATATCTATAATACAAGAAGAAGATCGGAAATATCACAAAGAATCAAGTATTTTGAGATTTTTCAGAAGAAAATCAATAAAAATCCTTACATTTAAGTGTTATTGAGTTATATTTTAGCTGTGTTCAACTTTTTGGGGGATATCACAACCCTATAAAAAAGAACTCGCCTTCAGTTTTTTGCATTGCAAAAAACTGAAGGCAGGAAAAGGTTTTTGAAAAAGGAGTTGGGGGTTGGGGAAGAGGGGGCTGTTGCAAAACTGTTTTGCAACAGCCCCGATTGGTATTATGAACAATATAGCCAGCCAACAGCCCATGCGGCGGAACGCCGCAAAGCCCGGCTTGCCGCGGCGTAGCAATGCGAAGACGGGTCAGGGCCGCGAACGCATGAGAGGGCAGTTT
>SUWA01000077.1 GCA_015061695.1 Lentisphaerota bacterium | reverse complement strand
CTGGATCTGGTCACCACGAACCAGCAAGGGTTTATCTGCGGTCTTGACCGAAAACTCTATGTCTTTGCTGCCGGGCAGAAACAGTTCGGCAGTACGCTGTATCAATACCCGCAGATCAAAGTCGCTCTCGCGGTACTTGCCTTTGCGGGCAAACCCCAGCAGCTGGCTGGTAAGCTGCCCGGAACTTTCGGCGATTTCGATGATCTTACCCAGATGATTATTGGATTTTTCGCCCAGCTCGCCGCGCAGTGCGATCAAATCAGCGTGGCCAAGAATAGCATGGATATTGTTGTTGAAGTCATGTGCCACCCCTCCGGCCAGCTGCCCCAGAGCCTCCAACCGCTGCGAGTGGACAAGTTCTTCGTTAAGCCGCTGTTTTTCAGCTTCCAGCGAACGCTCTTCGGTTATATCGCGCCCCATTACCACCAACGCTTCCAATGCGCCGATCGACAATGGAGTAACGGTCAATGCCAGCTGCAGATTACCGGATATTGCTTCAGGATCAGTTTCTTCCCGGGCCAATTCCACATAAAACTGCCCGCTGCCGGAAGATGTATCGCGCGATTTCTGCAAATTTTGCCGAAAAATATCCGTATCATATTTATTGAGAAAGCTATCAAAATTACGCCCGGTCAACGCCGTTGAATCCAACATTTTTCCGGCAGCCCGGTTAGCATCAAGGATCTTGCCGTTACGATCGACCACTACGATCATTTCGGAGGCATTTTCCAGAATAACCCGGTAGCGGCCTTCCCACTCCATCAGGTTGGCTTCCAATAATTTTGAGCGGCTGTAACTGCCGAAAAACGCAAAAATGATTTCCAAAGCACGAACATGTTTGGCCTCGCTCTCGCGCCCGATTTTCACCACATAAAGCGTCAGCAGACAAGCCAGATAGATCCCGCTTAACAACCGTACCGCTAATGTCGGCAGCAAAGTGCGGCTGATTTCCTGCCAATTACCGACAGTCAGCAATTCGTAGACCAGAGTATCCACCAGCAGTGCCACAGTCAGCGAACCGCAGCAGCAGACCAGCATCCGGTGGCCGGCATTGCGCAAACGCGAAAATGCCACCGGCATGATGAACAAAGCCAGCAATTGCCCGGCCACCACCGCCAACATTCCACTGCGGGTGAGTTCCAGCAAACTGTCAAACGATTCCAGCGGCAGCCGCCCGCTGACTGAATGAGTGATCCACCTGACCTGCAGCCGCGTCAGGTCGCCCAGATAGAAAAAGACGCCCATCGTTGCCAGCGATCCGATAATAAGCCGCTGAAACGAAAGTACTCCATCGGTTATGTATATAAGCAGCACTGCCGCCATAAACGGCACAAAAATCACCACCGGAGCCACGGGGAACACCCATTTTTCCATGCCGCTGAAGTTCAATTGGGCTCCCACCATGAACTCGCCGAAAATCAACAGCATACCCAGCGTGATATAAAAAGGGATGTCGCCAATGCTTTTGCGTTGACTGAACAGCAGCAGCAAAGCCACAAAAATAAAAGTCATTTCCAGAAATATCAATAAAAGTGTATTGATTATTTCCATAAAAAATCCCGTCCTTTATCCCGTTTACTTTACATCAGCTTATCGGCAGTCATTTTCCCGGAGGCGTTCACGAACCGTTTTGGCCCGCAGGGTATCGCACTCTTTTTTCTCCAGCTCCCGCCCGGCATGACAGGCGATCACGCCGCTGTGTACACTGTTGAAAAGTTCGTTGACACACTGCATATCCAAAAAATCAAACATATTCAGCGCCACTCCCAGCCGCAGGCCGGAAAGCGCCTCAAAGGCTTCTGATTCCGACAGCATATAGCTGTAGCGCAACAGTCCGAAACTGCGGCCGACCTTATCCAGCAGCCGGGTGCGTTCATTGGCCAGCAAACTGCGCCGGGCGCTTTCCTCATGCTCAACGATCTGGTCGATCACCCGGCCCAACCGGTCGATGATCTCTTCTTCGCTTTCGCCCAGTGTACTTTGATTGGAGATCTGATACATATTGCCGTAGCTGCCGGAGCCCTCACCGTACATGCCGCGCACCGTCAGATTCAACTTGGCCAGCGCCCGCTCCAGCTGGCCGATATTGTCTTTAAGACTCAAACCGGCCAAATGCAGCATCACCGATGCACGCAGTCCTGTACCGACATTGGAGGGACAGGCGGTCAGATACCCCAGATCGCGGTCATAGGCTATATCAAGTTCCTGACTCAAAGCGTCATCAAGTTCGTTGACTTTTTTCCAGGCCCGGCGCAGCTGCAGCCCGGGCAGCACCGTTTGGATGCGCAAATGATCTTCTTCGTTGACCATGATCGAACAATTGCCGCTGCGGGAAATATGCACATACTGTTTGCCCGGACTTTTGAGCAATTCCCGGCTGGCCAGCTGGCGCTCCAGCAAAATCATCCGTTCCACATTATTCAGAGAATTGACATTCAGCGAAATACAGCCCACTCCCATCGCACGGCTGCGTTTGATGGCCAGTTGTACCAGTTCGCCGACCTGTGCATCGGATTCCTGACTGGAAGCCGGGGGAAACGGATATTTATTCAAATTGCGGGCTAACCGGATGCGGGAACTGATCACCACCGGCGAACCGGGCGCCGATTCACTGGGGAACGCAAACGGTCTGGCCATGATTTTATCCAGCCATGTTTTATTCTGTTCAGCCATTCCGGCGATCCTTTTCTGCATCATTCAGCAAATTGCACTGATTTTTAAGCTCGTTTATGCGGTCGCGCAAAACAGCGGCCAGCTCGTAATCTTCCTGCTCAACGGCCTGCTGCAGAGATTTTTGCAAACGCACCAGCTCGCTGTGCAGAGCAGCCAGCGCACTGCCTTCGCCGGAGGGGTGTTTACCGGTATGAGTAAGCGCCCGGTGCATATTTTTCAGAACTTTTTCCAATATCGGAGCAAAGGTCCGGTAACACTCGCTGCAGCCGAGTTTACCGGTCTGCTGCAGCAATTTCTGATCCCACTCGCAAACCGGACAGCGGAGCAGTTCTTGCGATTCTGCGGATTTTTTTTCAGCATTATCATTTTTTTCTGATACTGCCATATCCGGAAAATCCGGAACCGCGCCGTTAGCCAATTTACAGATCAGACCGGCCAGATTGAATGCGCCGAAGTCCATGCCGTCGTGCTGCTGCTTCTGCGCGGCACAGCTGCTGCACAGGTGCATGGACTTCTTTTTACCGCCGACTATTTCCTGAATATGGATCGTCGCTTCGTTTTTATTGCATATTTCACAAAGCATATACTGCTTTTCTCCTGTTGAACACTATCGCCTGATGGTTACTATAATACTTTAAAGCGTAATTGCAATATCGGATCGCTGCTTTATTGACAATATTTCTGCTTTTTAAGTGCTATTTTTGTCAAAAAATCTTGCGTTATGAGCAAAACGGTGTTAAATTATCCGGCGAGTAATAACCATGGCCGGAAAGACCGGCCGCTCAAGAAAGGATTTTTATTATGATGCAGTTACCTTTTGCCCTTGATCTCTCCGGCAAAGTCGCAGTCGTTACCGGCGGCGGCGGCGTGCTTTGCGGCATGATGGCCAAAGCCATTGCCGCCAGCGGCGCCAAAGTTGCTATCCTCGACCTCCGGGCCGAAAATGCCCAGAAAGTCGCTGACGAAATCACCGCCGACGGCGGCACCGCCATCGGTATTGCTGCCAACGTGCTGGAAATCGAAAGTCTGAAGGCTGCCGAAAAAGAAATCGTCGAAAAATTCGGCGTTTGCGACATCCTCATCAACGGTGCCGGCGGCAACCACCCCAAAGGTACCACCAGCAAAGAATATCTCGAAAAGGTCGACCTGGCCGGTGCGGTGGAAGGTGTTACCACCTTCTTTGACCTCGATCCGCAGGGCGTGAGCTTTGTGTTCAATCTGAACTTCCTCGGCACCTTGCTGCCCACGCAGGTTTTTGCCCGCGGCATGGCCGAAAAAGGCAATGGCTGCATCGTGAATATCTCGTCGATGAACGCCTTTACTCCGCTTACCAAGATCCCGGCTTACAGCGGTGCCAAAGCTGCTATCAGCAACTTCACTGCCTGGTTGGCTGTCCACTTTGCCAAAGTCGGCATCCGGGTCAACGCCATTGCTCCCGGCTTCTTCCTCACCGACCAGAACCGTGCGCTGCTGACCAATGCTGACGGCAGCCTGACCGCCCGCGGCAACAAGATCATCGACCACACCCCCATGGGTAAATTCGGCAAGCCCGAAGATCTGATCGGTGCGCTGCAGTTCCTGCTCAACGAAAAGGCCTCCGGTTTTGTTGACGGCATCGTCATTCCGATCGACGGTGCGTTCAACGCCTACAGCGGCGTCTGATATTTTTACAAAAAATACAGATCCAAACGGCGTGCCGCTTTCCGGTACGCCGTTTTTTTCAGTTTTTTGATATGATAAATGACAAAAAAGCTCAATTGATCCGACAGCTCCACGACCGGCTCTATGAATATTACGGTGATCTGGGGTGTCCTTTGCTGCACGATACGCCGTTCCAGCTTTTGGTCGCTGTACTGCTTTCGGCCCAATGCAAGGACGACCGGGTCAATATGGTAACTCCGGAGTTGTTCAAACGCTTCCCGGATGCCCGAGCCATGAGCAAAGCCGATGCCGAAACTGTAGGCAAAATCATTCAATCGCTGGGCTTATGGCGCAACAAAGCCGAAAACATCGTAAAGCTGGCGCAAAAACTGACTGACGACTTTAATGGAACAGTCCCGCAAAGCATGGAGGCACTCACCAGTTTGCCCGGGATCGGCCGCAAAAGCGCCAATGTGGTGCTGGGCAACGCATTCAACATACCGGGTTTTCCGGTAGATACTCATGTGCAGCGACTGATGAAGTTTTTTGATCTGGCAAGCGAAAAAGATTCTCCGGAAAAGATCGAAGATCTGGTCTGCAAACGGCTCCCGCCGGAGTATTGGAGCAATTTCTCGCACTTGCTTATCACCCACGGGCGAAGGATCTGTATAGCACGCCGGATGCAATGCAGTCAGTGTGTGATACATGAACTTTGTGCGCACGGCCGGAAAGTTGCTCAAGCCAACGCTCAATGATGATACTTTTTGCCGGCAATTATGGTACAGGCCCGGTAAAGTTGTTCGATCAAAATCAGCCGGGCCATTTCGTGCGTTACAGTAAATTTACTTAATGCCAGCAGATAATCGGCACGCTTTCTGACTTCATCGGTAAAACCGAATGCTCCGCCGATGACCATAACGATCTTGCGGTCGCAATTCCGGATTTTTTCCGCCAGGAGGGTTGAAGTTATATTTTCGCCCCGTTCATCAAGGATCACCACCCAACCGCGCTCATTTTCCAGCACCTTAAGAATAGCGGCAGATTCTTTTTCGACCGTATCATCCCGTAATTCTACGACTTCGACCTTGCCAAACGCATTGAGTCGCTGCATGAATTCATTGATCTTGGCCGAGTAATGCACATCTTTGACTTTTCCGACAACGACTAATTTGAGTAACATCTCTGTTTTCCTGCTGATTTATACCGTGGATCATTTGGCCCGCGGGTGGGCTTTGCGATAGGCCTCTTTGAGCCGCTCGGTCGTTACATGGGTGTAGATTTGGGTCGTACCCAAATCGGCGTGGCCCAGCATTTCCTGCACACTGCGCAAGTCGGCCCCGGCATCCAGAAGATGAGTGGCAAAACTGTGGCGCAGCTTATGCGGAGTCATATCCGGCGGCAAACCGGCCTGTTCCAGATAATCTTTCAGATTCCGCTGAAAACTCCGGGCGGTCAGCCGGCCGCCATTGCGGTTGACAAACACCGGCGCAGCCGCGGATTCATTGCCGGTGCGCGTTTTGCGATGACTCAAATAAGTGCGCAAAGCACTGCGCGCCGGACGCCCCAAGGCACACATGCGTTCTTTTTTGCCCTTACCATGCACCAGGATCACCCCGCCGATCAGATCCACATCCTTGAAATTCAATCCCACCGCTTCGCTGATACGCAACCCGCCGGAGTATATGACTTCGATCAACGCCTGATCCCGCGCCGAAGCAAAAGCGGCCAACATGGCATTTTTGGCATTGCCCTGTTGGATTTGCTGCAAATGGTATGCTTTGACCGCGTTGATCAACGCTTCGATCGCGTTGATGCTCATTATCTGCGGCAGTTTGCGTTCCCGCCCTTGCGAGGGCAAACGCATAAATGGATTGCTGCTTACCACGCCTTCCAGCTGCATGTATTTGTAAAAACTGCGCAAACTGGCCAGCTTGCGGGCAATGGAGTTTTTGGCAAGACCCATCTTGTGCAGTTCCTGCAAATAACTGCGGGCATCATCGCGGCCGAAGCGCGGCCAATCATCAAAATTCACATCCCCATCGGCCATTAAAGTTATAAATTGTTGTAAATCAAGTTTATAACCATCAACAGTGTGTTCACTGGCCTGCTTTTCCACGGCAAGATATTTTAAGAATTTTTCCAGTTGCAGCATATTTCTGCCATCACTCCGTCAACAGGGATTTTTTCAACTGAAGATGATAATTTTAAGTCCCAGCAGCACCAGCACCAAGGCACCCGGCCATGTGCAATTTTTGCCCAGCAGCTTACCCGACCAGCGTCCGGTAACACATCCCAGCCAGGCCAGCAGTGCAGTCACGAACCCGATTATGACCGCATCCAGCCAGATCGAAGTACGCCGCTGAAAACTGAAACTCACCCCGACCAGCAAAGCATCCAAACTGGTGGCCAAAGCCAAAAGCAGCAATTGCTGCAGCGAAAATCGCAATTTTTTATTGCTTTCGCCATCAGAAAACATCTTGCTGCCAATAGCTATAAGCAACAAACCTGCAATGTATTTGCCGTAAGACTCCACCAGCGAACCGGCCCAACTGCTGCCATAAAAGCCGATCAGCGGCATAAGACACTGAAAAAGTCCGAATAACCCGGCGGTTATCAACATCCGCCGGGGATTGAAAGTCCAGCGTCCCGCCGCAGCCAGCGCAACCGAAGCGGCCACTGCATCCATCGCCAGCGCCGCCCCCAGCAAAACAGCTTCAACTGCCACTTCCCAGTTCATCACTGTTATTTACCACTCCAGATCGCGCAAAAATCTTGCGCACAGTTCCGGCCAGGATTTGATCCAGTCGAACATACCTTCCATGCCCGGCCGGTCGCCGAGGCCCAAACCATGGTTGCCTTGCGGATAAATGTGCAATTCAGTATGGATATTGAGTTTTTTCAGTTTCAGAAAATACTCAATACTGTTTTCCACCGGCACAGTGGTATCCGGCGCCGTGTGCCAGATAAATGTCGGAGGCGTATTGCGGTGAGCCACTTCCGGCCAACTGAAATCGCGGTATTCATTCGGTGGCAAATTATTGCCGAACAAGTTGTTGTAACTTCCCAAATGCGCATTTTCCGTCAATGCCGAAAGCACCGGATAGCAGAGAATCGACGCATCCGGCCTGGATACAGCTTCCCCCGGCATATTCGAAACCATCGCCGCCAGATGCCCGCCGGCCGAAAATCCCAATACTGCGATCTTATCGGGCTTAACGCCCAGTTCGGCCGCATGTTCGCGGGTATATTTCACAGCATTGCGGGCATCTTCCAGCTGGGTCGGATAAGTAACCGGAGCCACCCGGTACATACAAACCGCGGCATGAAACCCCAGTTGAACAAATTTTTCCGCCACCGGCACCGCTTCGTGCGGAGATAAAAACGCGTAACCGCCGCCGGGGAAAACGATGACCATGCCGCGTTCACCGCCCTCCGGATGCAGAAAATATTCAATAGTGCAACTTTGATCCTGTATTGTTTCGCCCAGGTGGATCTTCATTATTTCACCGCCCTACAGCAAATCGGCCGCCGCCTTGAGCCACGCATCGGCAATCAGCTTGTTGCCGGCCGGAGATGGATGCACACCATCAGCAAGCCAGTAGCTGTTGGGAGCCAATTTGGTAGCTTCGTTCAGCATGTTCTGCAGCGGCAGATATACAGCGCCGAATTCAGCGGCCAGTTTTTCAGCTATTCCGGCCCGGACTTTGACATCGGCCATAAACGCTTCATCGACCACGTCGCTGATCAATGCAAAGGGTTCCATGATCAAAAGTTTGACCTCGGGCAAAACTTTTTTGGTCCACTCCAACAGCATCCGGTAGACCTGTTCAAAGCGATCCGCTTCGACTCCGTTCTGGTTGCCGACTTCGTGCCAGACATCGTTGACGCCGATGAGTATGGAAATAACATCCGGGCTGAAGTTCAGTGCGTCGATCTTCCAGCGGGCGTAAAGATCCACCACGCGGTTGCCGGAAATACCTTTATTGATACAGCGGTACATTTCTTCCGGCTTGGTTCCCAGCAGTTCGCTGCTGATCAAATTGACATAGCCGTAGCCCAAGTGTCCGGGGGTATTGGCTGCCGCATCGCGGGCCCGGCAGCAATCGGTGATACTGTCGCCCTGAAAAAGAATCGTTTTCATAATCTTATGCTCCTGAAAATGTTATTTACGCTTCATGTGCGGGAAAAGAATCACGTCGCGGATGGAATCCGCCCCGGTCAGCAATATCACCAGCCGGTCGATTCCGACCCCCATACCGCCGGCCGGCGGCATACCGTATTCCAGCGCGGTCAGGAAGTCTTCGTCGATCTTATCGGCCATGAGTTCGCCGGACGCCTTGTCGCGCTCGAACTGTTCGGTAAAACGTTTGCGCTGTTCGATGGGGTCGTTGAGTTCGGTGTAGGCCGGAGCGATTTCCTGCCCGTTGATTTCCAATTCAAACACATCCACCAGATTGGTGTCATCTTTGCAAGCACGCGCCAGCGGCAGCAGCACCGAAGGCATCCGCATTACAAAAGTGGGCTGGATCAGGGTGTGTTCGATGAGTTTTTCGTAAACTTCGTTGGTAACTTCAAAGTCCGGAGTGGTGTTGTCCACATCCAACCCCAGCGCCTGCGCGCGCTTGACGCGTTCTTCGTAAGTAATATCAAACCAGTCAGCACCACCCTTTTCGCGCACCAGATCGTGATAGGTAACGCGGCGCCACGGCTTGCCCAGATCAATGATTTTGCCCGCGCCGTTATCAATGGTCAGCGTGCCGCACACCTTCATGGCCACGGTTTTGATCATGGATTCGATCAGTTCCATCATCGTTTCGCAGTTGCCGTAAGCCTGATAGAGTTCCAACATGGTGAATTCGGGGCTGTGGCGGCGGTCGATACCTTCGTTACGGAAGTTGCGGTTCATTTCAAAAACGCGTTCAAAACCGCCGACCAGCAGACGCTTGAGGTAAAGTTCCGGCGCAATACGCATGTACATATCGGTACTCAAGGCTTCGTAGTAGGTCTTGAACGGCTTGGCCGAAGCACCGCCGGGGATCGGCTGCATCATGGGTGTTTCCACTTCCACAAAGTCACGTTCGCTCAAAAAGTTACGAACTTCGCGCAAGATGGCAAAGCGCTTGCGGAACACTTCCATGCTGTCCGGATTGGTCATCAGATCCAGGTAGCGCTGACGGTAACGCTGTTCCACATTGGTAAGTCCGTGGAATTTTTCCGGCAGCGTGCGCAGACTTTTGCACAGCAGCGTGAATTCCTTGACCTTGATGGTCAATTCGCCGGTACGGGTGGTAAAGAGATTGCCCTTGACCCCGATGATATCGCCGATATCCAGTTTTTTGAAAAGCGCAAAGGCTTCATCGCCCAGATCGTTTTTGCCGACAAAAAGCTGCATCCGGCCCGAACTGTCCTGAATATTGGCAAAAATGCTTTTGCCCATCAAACGCATGGCCATGATACGGCCGGCGGCGCAAGCGCTCTGTTCGACTTCCGGCGCGGCTTCGGCATCGAACTTTTCGCGCAAAGCAGCACACTTTTCGGCGCCGTCAAAACGTTCACCCCACGGGTTGATGTTCATTGCTTCCAGCTCGCGCACTTTGATTGTACGCTGGGCAACGATCTTACTGTCGCTCTCGACTTGACTGACTTCCTGATTTTCCAATTCCGGAGTCTGCGGCTGTTCACTCATAACAGTGGTTCCTTTCAACAAAAAATATGTATTTTTTTACAAAATTGATTTCAGACTGATATGCAATGTGCATTTATTAATATAACATCTTTATCAAAACTTGCAATTTCCGGAAATGGAGATATAGTAATAAAGCTGAAATTTTTGGTACTTTGAACCATGACGATCAGCTTGTAGTTGAAAAACCAAGATGTATCGTCGTGATTTTTTTGTGCCGAAAGTGGCGGCTGACACGGGTTTGCAGTGTTTCAGCGGGTGTTGCGGAGCAATTTGCGGGATGGACATTTCTGCATAGCTCAATCACTTGCCAGGCGCTGTAAAGAATAGAGATTGCCCTGTTGACAACAACAAACAGGTATAATCTCGCAATCAATCTATTATAAGGAGGTCATGTAAAATGATCCGCAAGTTGTTCGGTGCCGTTTTGGCGGCATCAGTATTTGTACCGGTTGCATCGGCATCTGACACTGCTTCCAAAGTCAGCGCCCAGATGCTCTGGTACGTTGCTCCTCTGGCATCTGTGCTGGCTCTGGTGGTAGCAGTCGTCTTCTACAAGAAGATGATGGCAGCCAACGAAGGCAGCGACAAGATGAAAGAGATCGCCGGTTATGTGCGCGAAGGCGCCATGGCCTATTTGTTCCGTCAGTACAAAATCGTCGGTATCGTCTTTGTGCTGCTGTTCGTGCTGTTTGCCATACTGGCCCTCTTCGGTCTGCAGAACCCCTTTGTTCCGGTGGCGTTCCTTACCGGCGGGTTCTTCAGCGGTCTGTGCGGTTATATTGGTATGCGCACGGCTACTGCCGCCAGCAACCGTACTGCCCAGGCTGCCAGCGAAGGCCTCAACCGCGGTCTGCAGGTTGCGTTCCGCTCCGGCGCCGTAATGGGTCTGGTGGTGGTCGGTTTGGGTCTGCTGGATATCTGCCTGTGGTACGTTATCCTCGACAAACTCGTTTACACCGATGCCAATATGGCTGAAGGTCTGACCGTGTTCGGTCTGGAATTTGTCAAAGCAGGCAGCTCTGTGGCTGACAAATATGTTGCTATTACTACCACCATGCTGACCTTCGGTATGGGTGCATCCACCCAGGCATTGTTTGCCCGCGTGGGCGGCGGTATCTACACCAAGGCTGCGGACGTCGGTGCCGACCTGGTGGGTAAAGTCGAAGCCGGTATCCCGGAAGACGACCCCCGCAACCCGGCTACCATTGCTGACAACGTCGGCGACAACGTCGGCGACGTGGCCGGTATGGGTGCTGACCTTTACGAAAGCTATTGCGGCTCGATCCTGGCTACCGCCAGTTTGGGTGCGGCTGTAGCGGTGGGCGCCGTCGGTGGCTTTGAGCTCGACAGCGCGCTCAAACTGATCCTGGCTCCGATGATCGTCGGCGGTCTGGGTACTATTTTCTCCATCGTCGGTATGCTGATGGTGCGCTGCAAAGAAGGTGCTTCGCAGAAGAATCTGCTCAACAGTCTGCTGACCGGTACGCTGGGCAGCTCGATATTGATTCTGCTTGCGCTGGTGGTGCTGGTGCAGCTCGACTTCATCACCTGGGGTCTCTTCGGTTCGGTTATTGCCGGTCTGCTCTGCGGCGTGATCATCGGTCAGGCTACTGAATACTACACCTCTGACGAATACAAACCCACCAAAGGTATCGCCCAGCAGGCGGTCATGGGTCCGGCCACCACGATCATCGACGGTTTGGCCACGGGTATGTACTCCACCGGTATTCCGGTCATCACGGTCTGCGTGGCGATCATGTGTGCCTTCGGCTTTGCCGGCGGCTTCGGTAACTTTGCCATGGGTCTGTACGGTATCGGTTTTGCTGCGGTGGGTATGCTCTCCACGCTGGGTATCACTCTGGCGACCGACGCTTACGGCCCGATCGCTGACAACGCCGGCGGCAACGCCGAAATGTCCGGTATGCCCCACGAAGTGCGCGAACGCACCGACGCTCTGGACAGCCTGGGCAACACCACGGCTGCTACCGGTAAAGGTTTTGCTATCGGTTCGGCCGCTCTGACCGCTATGGCTCTGTTGGCGGCTTACCTCGAAGAAATCAAACTCTGCCTGATGAAGACCGGCGAAGTTGCCAAATCGCAGATCAAAGACATCCCGGCGATGGCTGAATTCTTCAAACTGCATTTGATGAACCCCTATCTGATCTGCGGCTTGTTTGTCGGCGGTATGATGGCGTTCATCTTCTGCGCCATGACCATGAAAGCTGTGGGCCGCGCTGCCGGCAGCATGGTCGAAGAAGTGCGCCGCCAGTTCAAAGAACTGCCCGGCATCATGGAAGGCAAAGACAAACCCGACTATGCCCGCTGCGTGGCTATTTCCACGGCCGGTGCCCAGCGCGAAATGATCGTGCCGAGCTTGCTGGCGATCATCGTGCCGGTCATTACCGGTCTGGTGTTGGGTGTGGCTGGTGTGATCGGTCTGTTGGCCGGCGGTCTGGTGGCTGGTTTCATGCTGGCGACGCTGCTGAACAACGCCGGTGGCGCCTGGGATAACGCCAAGAAATACATCGAAAAGGGCGCTCACGGCGGCAAGAAATTGGCCGACGGCAGCAAGAACCCGGTCCACGGTGCAGCGGTTATCGGCGACACGGTCGGCGACCCGTGCAAAGATACCAGCGGTCCGAGCTTGAACATTCTGATCAAACTCATGAGTATGGTCAGCGTGGTGTTTGCTCCGGTGGTCGTCAAATTTGCTCCGGTCGTTCAGGCTTGGTTGGGTCTGGGCAACATCTGATAAGCGGTTGTCCGGCGTAAAGCCCGAATAATTCAACGGGGCTGTTGCAAAACTGTTTTGCAACAGCCCCGATTTTTTGTCCTCCTTTAGGGCACTAAATTTTTATCTTTTTGCTCTTGATTTGATATTAAATATATTGATTATAAATAAGTTGCAATGCTTTTAAGGATTGTTTTTCATCGTGATTGAAAAAATATTGTTTTGAGGGGGATTGGCTTGGTTTTGTGTGGTTATTCAACAAAATTGGCAAATAATGGCAAATGGAGTTTTTGAGCGTAAAACCGGAGGTTTTCGGTATAATGTAACGAGTTGAGTTATCGTTCTCTTTCAAAAAAAGTTCTCTCTTGGTTTTTCGGGACGGATGGCGTATGTTCCCGAAAAACCTTTTCATTTTCAACGAACCAAGAGAGGATTTCTGCCTAT
>SUWA01000076.1 GCA_015061695.1 Lentisphaerota bacterium | reverse complement strand
GAATTTGCCGATCTTGAAAAGCATATTGCCGTGCATGGCCGCCAGAAACCAGATCACCCCCAGCTTTGCGAACTCCGATGGCTGCAGACGCATCGGCCCCAGATCGATCCAGCTTATCGCCCCATTGACCCGGCGGCCGACAAACAGCACCAATACCAGCAGTGATACAGAAAATAAATAGTAGATCCCCACCCAGGGCAGAAGTTTGCGGTAGTCGCATCGCCCGGCGGCCACATACGCCACCATACCGATAGCGATCCAAATCAGCTGTTTGCTCCAGAAACTCCGGGCGTGAGGAGTATCAATCTGGATGCCGGTTGTGTAAATAAACAACACGCCGGCCCCCAGCAGCAGCAGCATGGTAATAAGCTGCAGAAAATCCCAGCAGCGCAGCTCACGCAACAGCGGTTTGAAATTCACCGCATAGTTCCGTGGTATATACTTGAACAAGCCGCGCCGCATAGATTTTATACCCTTTTATCCGGGCTGTTCCGCTTCAAACCGGATTATTTTTCGAAGGTCTGTTCCCGTTTGGGCCCGACCGAAACGATGGCTACTTCGGACTCCACAAGTTCGGCAATGTGGTCGAGGTAGCGTTTGGCATTTTCCGGCAGATCCGCGTAACAGGTAACATTTTCGGTCGAACAGTTCCAGCCGGGGACACTTTCGTAAACCGGCTTGACTGCCGCCAGATCTTCCACATCGCTGGGAACATAGTCGATGACTTTGCCGTTCAGCTCGTAACCGATGCAGACTTTGATCTCTTTCATCGTATCCAGCACGTCCAGCTTGGTGATCGCCATCTTGTCCACGCCGTTGATCATACAGCTGTAGCGGGTGGCAACCGCGTCGAACCAGCCGCAGCGGCGGGGACGGCCGGTGGTAGCACCGAACTCGCGGCCGATGCGCCGCAGTTCTTCGCCATCGGCATCAAAAAGTTCCGTCGGGAACGGTCCTTCGCCGACACGCGTGGTGTAGGCTTTGACCACGCCCCAGACCGTACCGATGTGTTTGGGCGCAATACCCGCACCGGTACAGGCGCCGCCGGAAACGGTGCTGCTGCTGGTAACATAGGGGTAAGTACCGTGATCCACATCCAGCAGAGTACCCTGGGCGCCTTCGCACAGCACCTTTTTGCCGGCCTTGAGCAGTTTGTTGACTTCCACGACCGTATCGGTTACAAAACCGGCCAGATAATCGGCCGCCACCTTGAGTTTGGCGTATTCTTCATCAATATTGAGTTCTTCCAGACCGACGGCAGCGAACTCTTTGTTGTACTTGGCGCAATTTTCATAGAAAGCCTTTTTCAGCGCTTCGGGCTTGGTCAGAATACCGGCCCGCAAACCGGTACGGGCGGCGCGGTCGCAATAGGCCGGACCGATACCGCGGCCGGTGGTGCCGATCTTTTTGCCGACTTTGGCGGCGGCGGCTTCTTTCATGGCATCGGCGCGTTTGTGATAAGCAAAAATCAGCTGCGCCTGATCGCTGAGCATGATCTGTTTGACATTCAAACCGCGTTCGGTCAAAGCGGTCATTTCTTCCATCAGACCGATGGGGTCAACCACCACGCCGTTACCGATGATGCAAGTAACATCTTTGCGGAAAATGCCGCTGGGAACCAGATGCAGCACATATTTTTCGCTACCGATTTCCACCGTATGGCCGGCGTTGCTGCCGCCCTGAAAACGCACCACGCAATCCACATCACGGGTCAAAACGTCAATAAGTTTACCTTTGCCTTCATCGCCCCATTGGGTTCCGATCAAAACGTCTGCACTCATCTTTTGCACTCCTGTATATAAAAATTATATTTTTATTTTTAAATAATCTTCAGCAAAGAGAATAACATAGCACACCAAAACAGAAAATCAAACTATTCAGCAGATTTTTCAACAAAAAGAAATTTTTTCTGTTCCGCAACATCTGCCGGATCACTTGGCGACCCAGAACATGCTTGAGTCCACCCCCAGCGGAAAACAGCGAACATTGTGCATCCTGCCGGAAACCACCAGCAGTGTTTCCGGAACCACCAGAAAAGTGTACGGCTGTTCTTCGTGGATGAGTTTATGGAACTCGTGGAAAAGTTTTATGCGCTCACCGACATCAAAAGTACGTCTGATTTCGGTAATAAGCCGGTCGGCTTCGGCATTTTCGAACCCCACATGATTGCTGCCGTTGCCTCCGGTCTGCGAAGAGTGCCACACCTGATAAGGGTCGCTCTCGTAGGGCATTCCCCAGCCCAGCGAGCAGACTTCGTAATCCCGGCTTTCGAGCTTTTTCAGATAAAGCGACCAATCCATGGCCACGATCTTCATATCGATCCCCGCCCGGGCCAGATCCTCTTTGAAGATCGACAATATCAACTCCTGATTCTTGTTGCCGGCCACTTGCAGGGCGGTAAAAACAAACTCCCGGCCGTCTTTATCGAGAATACCGTTGCCGTTGCTGTCGCGCCAGCCGGCCTCGGCCAGCAGTTTTTTGGCTTGAGCCGGATCAAACGGCCAGGGCCGGATATTTTGATCGTAATAAGCGCTGTCGCAAAAAATCGGCCCGCTGGTGATGCGCCCCTGCCCGTAGTAAATATCGTCCAGTATCTTGCGACGGTCGCAAAGCATGGTCAAAGCCTGCCGCACCCGTTTATCCTTGAACAGTTCGTTGCGCATATTGTAGCCTATGTACATGTAAACATTGGCCAGATATTTGATCTTGCGCAGATTTTCGCCTTCAGAGAGCGGGAACTCTTCCGAAGTCTCACCCACAGTCAGAACATGACTTGAAAACGGCTTATCCTGACTGCGTTTGACCCACTGATCCGGGGTGATGCTCAATTGATCGAGTTCGCCGGAAAGCAGCATCTGGAACCGGGTATTTTCGTTGCCGACCACCTCAAAAACGCATTTTCTGATCGGCGGCGCAATACCTAAAGCGTTGCCGAAGTAGTTATTGTAACGCACAAACTCGTAGCGTTGATTACTGACATATCGGGTCAGTTTATACGCTCCGCACCCGACAATCATCTTATTGCGTTTGTGATCGTAATTGAATTTTTCCGGATCGAACTTACCATCCGGGCAGTAAAAATGGCGCGGCAGGGGGATCAAACCCAAAGTCATTTCCAGCGAACGGAAGTATTCATTTTTCCACACCACTTCCAATTCATAGTCCGAGATCGCCCGGCAGGAGTCCATATCGCGGAAATAATTGCTCAAATGTGCGGCGTTGACTTTGGGATTGCGCACCACATCCACATAAAACACAAAATCATGAGCAGTAACAACTTTTTCCGGAACACGTTTACCGCTGTCCGGATCGACAAAGTCCTGCCACAAAACCCCCTGGCGCAATTTGACGGTGATGCGTTTGCCGTTATCGCTTATCTGCCACGACTCTGCGATCAGCGGCACGAATTCCTCCGGATTCTGCGGATCGCGGGTCGCCAGCGAAGCTACGCACATGCCAATAATGTCAGCAGCGATCGCATCGTTGCTCAAAACCGGATTCAATGTGCCGGTATCCGAGGCAATGGCTTTGGTAAAAGTTCCGCCGCGGGGGGCTTTCTGATCATAATACTCTGCAAGTTTGCACCCTTGAACGGCACCGGCGGCGTTGGAATAATTCAGCATCACTCCGCCGGCGGGCATGGATTCCACGGCCTCGCGCAGTTCCGCAATGGCCCGGCGGTTGCGGTCAAGTGTATTGACCGTAATAATGCCGAAAAAACAGACGGCAAATAATATCAGCAGCAGGATCACCCGGTCAAAATTTCTGCCTCGGCTCATAATATTCCGGCGGCTCCTTTCTGATTTTTTTACCGTTGCGAAACCCGGTAAAGCATAATCGCTCCCAGCGTCTGGAATACCAGATTGGGCAGCCAGATAAGGTATTGCGGATAGAGTTTCGGGAAACTGGTCAGCGATTCAAAAACAATGATTGCCAGGAAGAACACCCCGCCGAGGATCACGCTCAAAAAGAGCCCCACACTGGTTTCGCGCCGCGAAGTGCGGATCGCCAGCGGCAGCCCCAACAGCAGAAATGCGATCGGCGAAAGTGCCAGCGCGATCCGCTGATTAAGCTCAACTTCCAGCTCGCACATTTCTTCTTCATCGACTCCGCGTTTACGGTCGACCTTGATCCGGGCCAACAACTGATCGGCCGGCAGAAACTTGGCCCGCTGGCCGACGCGCTGTTCGTTGATGGCTTTGCCGTAATCAAAATTCAGTTCCAGTTCATCGCTGAAAGTCGTATGCTTGGTGTTATCGTCCGCGTAATAACTTATGACGCATTTGACGAGTTTGATATTCAGAATCATATTTTCTTCATCGGCAGTCAGCAGCGCCTGTTCAGCAAAAATATCCTGCGCCCGGTTGAGCTTATCGTCAAACCGGTAGATTTGCACCCCGCGCAACTCATTTTTCCCCACTTTATCGTCAATATAGAGCAGTGCGCCTTCAAACTCGATCTGCTTGCCCGGTTCAAAAATCGCCAGCGGCTGGGTGGCGGCCGTATTGCGCATCAGCGCGCGCGCTTTGCCCAGCATGGGCGGCCCGGCGTAGACCTGCAAATAAAGGCAGACAGCGGTCATGCCGATCACAAAAAGCAGCAGCGGTGCAACGATTTGCAGCAGCGATACGCCGCACGCCCGCATGGCCGTGATCTCCGAATCCGCCGAAAGACGGCCGAATGTTACCATAGTCGCCACCAGAATCGACCACGGGATCGTGTAGATCAAAATCACCGGCAAGGTGTAAAGAATGAACTTGAAAAAACTTTCCAGCGGTATCCCGCGCGAAATCAATTCCATAACCTCGCCGAGCCGCGCCCCCAGCATACCGAAGGTAAGAATACCGATGGCCATGCCGAAAACGATCAGAAAATCGCGTGTAATATAACGGTTAAGTGTCCACATAATGATCCAATTCCAAAAATTGCCGGGAGCTTTGTCCGGCCGCATCATAACAAAATACTGACTGATACATTATTATACACGTCTAAAGTGTTTTTGGCAAGTTTTGTCTTGCCCGGAATGCTTTTTTTTGCAACAAAATTTGCAAACAGGGGCTTTTCAAGTTTGAATAATCACAATATAGAGATTATATTTCACAACGAAATTGATTATTTTGTAAAAAAATAAGGAACCAAATTGGAAGGAACGGGAAAATGATCATGAAAAAAAATCTTAACTGGTGGCTGATTTTTGCGGGTATATTTGTTGCCATTACAGTGTTGGTATTACTTATATGTATTCTTTCGTACAAGTATTCTGTGGACTTCAGAGCTTTGTTCGGCGGAACTGATCCGGGATCAATCGGCAAGGCGGCGCAGGGCGCCGAAACCCTGGCCCAGCGCAACGAACGCGCCGGCTGGGTATCGCTCTATTTGTTTGCCGGCATCATCATTCTGCAGTTCCTCTGCCTGATGGTGGCCTGTGCAATATTTACCGACATCAGGAAGTCCGGCGAAAATCACGAAACCAAACTGGCCCGTATCGCCAATGCGGATATTTTTCTGGATCTGCCGCTTTATGTGGGGTTGTTCGGCTCGGTATCCAGCTTTATGGTCATGAGTGTAAGTTCCAGCGGCGGCCAGTTGATCGCCTACTCTTCAACACTGGTCGGGATCATTTTCAGCACTTGTATGCGTCTGGCACTGTTGTACCCGCTGAAATCCAAACTGATCGCTGAAGAAAAAAATCAGAAGTAAGTCCATTCGCAAGGAGGCAAGTACAGATGAATCGATCTATTCTGGTTGTCATCTGCGACTTTATCATAACCTCGATGATCTACCTCAACGGTGGATTTTCGGCAGTTGAGTCGCAAGGTACCGATGGCCGGCCGGCCGACCGCAGTACCGTAAATTTTATGATGGCCGAGTTGGAAAATAAAAGCTCCGAGCTGGAAAAAGCCCGGGCCGCTTTGATTCAGGAACGGGCGGGCGCAGAACAGGATGCCGCCCGGCTGCAGGAGCTGGATCGCATATCGCAGGAGCTGGCCGCCACCCGCACCCAGCTTGAACAGCTCAAACGTCAGGCCGAAGTAACCGGAGAAAATGCCGGTACCATAACCGCCGATGATGTCAGAAAAGATCTGGCCGAAGAAATCATGCAGAAAAATCTGGCGCAAGCCCGTTTGGAAACTCTGCAGGCTGAAACGCAAGCCCACCGCGAACAACAGCTGCAGAATGCCGCCGCGCTGCAAGCCGCCGCAAAAAAAATTGAACAGCGCGAACAGGAGATCAAGCAGCGCGAACAGGAGATCAAACAGCGCGATCAGGAGATCAAGCAGCGCGATCAGGAGATCAAACAGCGCGATCAGGAGATCAAACAGCGCGACCGTGAATTGGCTCAAGCCCGGCAGGAAAGCGCCGTTCAGCAGGAACGCAGTCAAAGTCAGCAGAAACTTATGGAGCAGAAACTCAGCTATAAAGATGAGCAGCTTGCCCAGACCAGCCGACAGCTGCAGCAAAAAGAAGCTGAACTGAAAAAACAGGCCGAAGTTCTGCAGCAGCAGGCAGAAAAACAACGTCAACAGGCCGAAGCTATGGCCCGGCAGAAAGAAGCCACTCTGAAAGCCCAGAGCCAGCTTGAATCCGCCCGGAAAGATATTGCGCGTCAGCAGCAGCAGTTGGCCGCAGCCCAAAAACGCGAGGATCAGCAAAAGAAATTGCAAGCCGAAAGCGACCGTAAGCTGGAAACTGTTACCTTGCAAGCCCAAAAACGCGAGGATCAGCTGCGATCTGAAAATCAGCAGGCCAATGCCCGACGCGAACAGCTGGAAAAGGAAAATGCGGCCCAAGCGGCCGATCTGCGTCATGAGCAGGAAAAAACCGCCGAACTTGAACGCGAAAAAGCCGCGCTGGGCGATGACCTCAAAAAGACCAGCGACAAGCTCAAGATCAGCGAACAGAACGTTGCCGCCGGCAAAAAGCAGCTGGAATCCATGAAAGGTATGGTCGATAAAGCTGCCGCCAAAAATCGCGATCTTACTGAAGCCCTGGAAAAAGCCGAAGCCAAAGACCGCGATAAGGATGCGGAAGCTCAAAAGCTCCGCGAAGAGATAAAGCAGCTCAAGGCCGAAAATGCCAAATATCAGGAACGGGCCAAAAAGGTTGATTTCTACGAACAGGATATTGCGCTGAACCGCTATCCCGAAGCCCGGGTGCAGTATTCCGTCCGGATGAATATACCGCTGTTGATCGGCAATCAGAAAGAGTCGTTCAGCTGTATGCTGCCGGCAGTAAAGATCAATGACAAATATTTTGCCATTTCCACCCTGCGCAATATTGCCGGAGCCAACAACAAAAATGCCCGCCGCGATAAACTCAACGATGTGCTTTGCACGGTAAACAATATGCGCAACCAAATGGCTATCGGCGTGGAAAAAGCCGATCCGCGGGTAGCCTTTATGCAGTTGCCGGCCGAAGCGCTCCGGAACAATAAGCCTCTGACGCTGATCACGGCCGGTGAATTGCGCGCCCGCGGTCCGCTGCAGCTTTATTTGTTCAAAAGCGCCAACGGCAAAGGGGGCAAACTGGAAAACCGCTGCAACTGGTCAGGCGCCAACAGCAGCTATCTTGTGATCAGCAATGCCGGAGGGGATGATGTGATAAAAGCCGAACCCGGCGATGTGATCCTTACCCAGCAGGGCGAATTTGCCGCCGTGGTAGTGGCAACCAAAGGGCAGGATGCCAGCTGCTACCTGTTCAGCGAACCGCCGCAATTGATTCAGCAACAGGCGATCATCATGTTCCGCAACAACAACAGCAACCAGATTTTCAGCAAAGGTTTGCAGCGCTGGCTGCCGGCCGGCGACGAGCTGGACAAAAAAGGTGTTGGTTTTTAACCGCAAGCAACAAAGCTCCGGCAGCGGAGCATAAACTGTCAATGGGATTGATATGGATCAGACCGACAACAATCATATTGCCGAAAAACCGATATCGATGTCCGATTCCACCCACATGTCTTCTTACAGCAGTGTTGGCGATCAAACCCAATTGGCGATGCCGCTCTCGGACAGTGCGGGCAATGAAATATCGCCCGACGAATTGAAAACCATGCTGGGGACGGAAAGCAGCCCCAGCATCAGCGTACTGCAGGATATGACCCCGATCGGGATGGGCGGTATCGGGGCGGTGTTTTCGGCCCGCGACCCGGTGCTGCATCGCGAAATTGCGATCAAGATCCTGCGTCCGGCCTATCGCAATCAGCTCAACTATGTAACCAGTTTTATCCGCGAGGCCCGGATCACGGCCCAGATCGATCACCCCAACGTGATTCCGGTGCATCAGCTGGGCATGTTTGATGATGCGGGCACTTACTTTACCATGAAGCGTATTCAGGGAGTAACGCTGGCCAACATCCTGCGCAAGCTCAAAGAAGGCAACGCTGAACAGCAGAAAGTCTATACCAGACAGCGTCTGCTGGAAATTTTTGTATCGGTTTGCAACGGCGTGGCTTTTGCTCACAGCAAAGGCATCATCCACCGGGATCTGAAACCGGCCAATATCATGGTCGGGGATTACGGCGAAGTCTTTATAGCCGACTGGGGACTGGCTATTTACCGCGAAGAAAATGACAATTCCAGCGCAAAACGCAAGATCGAGCTTGGTGTCCTGCCCGAAGATGCCCCGGTCGATGAAACGGCGGACAGTGCCAACAAGATCAGCGGCACTCCGGCCTTTATGGCCCCGGAACAGGTAACCGGCAAAACGCAGGATGTGGATGAACAAAGCGATGTTTATGCGCTGGGTACGATCCTTTACTCCATATTGACCTGGGAGCCGTCACCGTTTGACAACGCTTCCACCGTTACCCAGCTGATGCAGGATGTAGTCCACCGCAAATTCAAGCGTCCGCGCCGCCGCGCTCCGCAGCGGCACATACCGCACGAGCTGGAAGCGATCACCCTCAAAGCTATGCACCATGACAAAAAGCAGCGCTACGCAACTGTGATCGACCTTTTGAACGATATCCGCAACCACCTGGGCAAATATCCGGTTTCGGCTTACTCGCCTTTGGGGCATAAACTGTTCAAACTCATCCGGCGGCGGCCGCTGGTACCAATCACGCTGCTGGCAGCAGCACTGACGCTGCTTTGCTTCCGCGGCGCCGAAAGTCTGCAGAATTATCTGACCGGCCGCACTTTGATACGCGAATTCAACACGTCGCTCGGCGAGTGCGAGAGTTCGCTCTTGCTGGCCACATCGTCGCGCCAGAAACTGAACGAATTTTTCCGGCGTACCGGCCAAACCGGGATCCACGGCGAAGCCACCTCGCTGCGCAGCCGTTATCTGCGCGCCAGCAACGAGTTTGATCTGGCCGCCAATAACTGTTGGGAAAATCTCCAGCAGCTGCTCAACATTACTTCCGATTACCATAGTATAGCGCCATTGTTTGCCAAATTGTTGAGTACGCAAACCAACTTTGCTCATTCCATTGACGATCAGGCGATGCTCGCCCAAACGGCCAACCGGCTGCGGCAGCTGCCGCCGGAACTTACCGGACAAATCTATAAGGAAGCGCCACAGCTCAAAGAACAGATCCGGCGCTTTAATGACAATCAAGGCAATCTGCTGCTTGCAGTACCATCGGCAAATGTAAAATTGAGCGCCATACCTTTGACTTTGGAGCAAACTGACTTGCAAACAGAAAAGATTGAGCTGCGGCCGGCACCGACTGAAAATCTGTTGAAAGCCGGTTACTATCTGGTCAGCGCCGATTATCCCAACGGCCATACCATACAGTTTCCGGTATCTGTAGCCAGCGGCAATGTGGAAAGCATCAAACTCATCATGCCGGAAAAGATGCCTGATTCACTGGTGTACATACCGGAAGGGCATTTTATCTTCGGCGAACGGACTTTTGACAATCATCAGGAAAAAATCCGCCTGTCGGGATTTTTTATCATGCGCAACGAAGTTACCATGAACGAGTATCTGGAGTTCTGGAAAAGTATTGAGTCGCCGGAACTGCGCGAGCGATACCGCGCCTATGTTGACGATACCGCTTCCCGCCGCCGTAAACTCATGCCGTTGTGGGATGAATCCGGGCATCTCTACGCGCCTTACACCGGGCAGATGCCGGTCATCGGACTCACCAGCGAGGCGATGGAAGCCTATTGCCGATATATGAGCAGTAAATACAAACTCAAATACCGTCTGCCCACCGCTTTGGAGTGGGAAAAAGCCGCCCGCGGAGTCGATGGCCGCGATTATGTGTGGGGCAATGACTTTGATTCCGGCAAGGTCAAACTCAACTACAGCGGAGAAATCGAACAAACGCTTTATCCCGCCGCCGTCGGCAGCGCAAGCGGCGATTGCTCGATTTACGGCGTATACGATCTTACCGGCAATGCCCGCGAACTGGTTATCAATCCCGGCAATGTTTCGTACTATACGGTCAAAGGTTCAAGTTTCCGCCTGACCGAACGCTTTGCCCGGTTGACCAGCCACGGCTACGCCAGCAATCCCTCCGACGTCGGATTCCGCTGCGTGGTGGAACTGCCGCAGTGATTTCTCTGCTGCGGTTACTTTGCCAACAGCAATTCGACTGGACCGGTCAACCCCATCGGTACCACAATTTTTGCCCCGGATTCTCTGACCATGAACTCGTGCGGTCCGATCCAACCGTGTTCGGGCTGGCAATAAAACGGCCCGCAGGCATTGCGGCGATGACCGTATACACAGATCTGCAAAGTGTGTTTGCCGGCGCTCAAACAGTTTGATTCGACCCGGTAAGGTTGACTGTAAAGCACCTGTTCAGCACCATTATCCCAGCTCACCCCCAGCGCTGAACCGCACCAATCGGGAATGTTCAGCACACAGCAAGCGGCTTCGGACAATTCAAAAGTGCAGTTGTAAAACGTGTTGCCGGAATAGAACGGCATCAGCATTTTATCCAGACTGTTTCCGGAATAGACAACTATGGGGGCGGTAAGAATATTCTGGTCGATCACGCCAAAATCGCCGTAAAGCGCAACAGCTTCCAATCCCGCAAAATCACTGCTGTAACGACCGCGCAGTTTGAGCGTATTGACTCCGCAGCGCAGCGCCGCAGTCGGGAGTTCCACCATTTCCAGCGCCGGATCGCACCAGAAACCGCAGCTTTGACTGCTTTGTCTGACCTGATTGAGTTCGATTTCAAACCGCTCCGGCGATTCGATTATCAGCTGCAGATTTTTCTCCGGGAGCGTTTGACATTCAAAACTGAATTCAAGTTCAAAATCGATCCCGCCGTTGTCCTGATTGCAGATCTTCCACGGCTGCAGTGTCGCACCGGAACGGCTGGGGAGCCCCAGTCGGGCACGGATAGCAATATCGGCTTCCAATATATACAGATTTTCGCCGATAACTTCGTTGCCGGCTTTTACGCAAGCGTGATCCAATACCAGCATGTTTTTTTCGGAAAAAGTTGCCGGTGATTCCTGCAATTTCACCACTGTTCCATCGGTTGACAGCTGACGGCGTTTCAGCGCCGGCAGTGCCGAAGCGCATCCGGTGATATAGCAGCGCGACTGCAAGGGTTCCATACCGGCGTGCCAGATAAGGCGGTTATTTTCAAACGCAAAATCCACTTCGTAAAGTTCACCGGTATAAAGATCCAGTTCGCGCACCACCTCATTGGCGGCGGCTTCGATTGACCATTGCAGATCGTCCCAGCGCTGCTGCCGGTCGCGCACCGGGGGCATATTCAGTATATCGCCTGTTAAAGCACACCCGATGTTGGCCGTAAACAGCAAGCCGGTGCGCTCGTTGATGCGCTTGCGGCAGCTGATGAGTCCATCGGCCACACCGTGCTGCGGATCCCGGATCGAGTATCGGGCAAATTCAGCGGCCAATTGATCGGCAAATACTGCGGAATCGAGCTGAATAAAATGCTTGTAAAGCTCCGTCAGAACGCCTTCATCATCCGCTTTGCCATCAATATTCTGCGGTATACTGCCGCTGTACCATACCCGGCCGCCGGCCAGACAGAATTCGCGCAAAAGTTCGATCGTCGTGCGGCGCAAAGTCAAAACTTCCGGCAGATATACCCCCCGGTAAAGCGCCTGACCGACGGCCAGCGCGCCATTTTTGACCGAACCGTATTTAGCCATAAGCGATTCATCGCCGTAATCAAACTCCACTTGCGCTTTCACCAGCGCATTGCCGAGTTGATCAAAAGCCGCATCCAGCGCCGGATCGTAACTTAATTGCTTATCATAACTCCCGGCGCAGCCCCACATGCTTTCCACCGGATGCACCACCAACAGTTCGGCGGTGGATTCAGCATTGCTCAACAGCTCGCTCAAGCGCCCGAAGTATTCTTCCAGCGGCGCATACACCCCGCACCACGGCGACTGGCCGCCGATGCTGGCCGGATAATCGCGTTTGGCCTGACCGCGCATACTGTACCAGTAAAGGTGCTGACAGCGGTAATTCACGCCCAGAGCATACTGCCAATCGCCCAGCGCTTTGTGGCCGGCAAGGGAAAAATCCCACCCGGTACAGCCGTAAGTTTCGCTCAAAACACGTTTTTTGCCCAGCTGATGCGCCACCGAAGCAACCTGTTTTACGGTATTGACCGTTACCCATTTTTCGGTCAGAAGGTCAATTCCCGGCATGTGCATATATTCGTAGTGCGGCATAGCCGCGCCGATGGCAAAAAGCTGGTTGGAAAGGGTATCTTCGCGCAGCATGTGCCCGGTGAATTTTATATTATGCTTTTCGCACCACTGACCGATCATTTTCATAAAAGTATCGGCTAAAAGTCCGGTCATAATGCGGTAATAAACATATCTGGCACGGGAAAAACGCGCAGTAGTTTTCAGGAAAAATTCCGGCAGAAAACCGGTTATATCCTGCTGCATTTCGGCCTTGAAAAGTTCCGGCAGCCGATCGCTCCACGCCCGGCGGCAGTGATCGATCTGATCCAGATAGTTCGGCTCATCGGTAAAGAAGTACGGTACTTTTTTACCGAAATCGCTGCCGCATTCAGCAAAGTATCTTTCGTGGGTAAAATCTATAAACGCCTGCACGGCTTCCGGATTCATCGTATCCAGATACGCTGCGTTATTGAATCCCGGCTGATCGTGAGCGCTCCGGACAATGATTTTGATCCGCCGGCAGCCTCCGGCGATTTCGTCATCCGCCTTGACCTGACGATAATCCAACAGCGTGTTGTCCGCATCCTGCCGGACATCATAATAATAACACGTCAGCACGTCTTCGGCGCGGCCGGAAATCGGCTCATCGGCCCCGTAAAGCTCCAGAAAGCGGATGCGGTATCGTCGATCAGCTGTAACCATGCCTCCGCCGGCACCGGAGGGCCAGCGGTCCTCATCGTACAAACTGGCTTCCATGCCCAGTTTTCCGGCCTCATCGATCCCGGCTCTGATCG
>SUWA01000075.1 GCA_015061695.1 Lentisphaerota bacterium | reverse complement strand
TTTATCCTGCAGAATACCCTCTCATGCGTTCGCGGCCCTGACCGGGCTTTGCGGCGTTCCGCCGCATGAGCTGTTGGCTGGCTATATTGTTCATAATACCAATCGGGCAGTATTACCGTTCCGTTTATCGGCTAATGCCCGAGCCACCCGTACTGCCATCATGGCGTCGGCGGCGTAAGCGGCGCCGATTTCCTGCGCAAAATTTTCGTCCACAACGGCTCCGCCGACAATAAAGTCTGCATCCAGCGATTCGCGCCGGGCAAGTTCGATGACTTGTGGCATTTCGCTCATCGTGGTGGTCATCAAAGCCGAAAGCCCGATCAGATGACAATTTTCTTCTTGAGCCCGCCGGACAATAACTTCGGCCGGCACATCTTTACCGAGGTCGATTACTTCAAAATTGGAGTTGCGCAGCATCAGTGCAGCAATATTTTTGCCAATATCGTGGATATCGCCTTTGACCGTGGCAATGATAAACTTTTCGCGCACGGAATCACTCTGGCCGGCATCTTGCAGATACGGCTCCAATTCAGCGATCGAAGCCTGTAATGCTTCCGCGCCGCTCAAAAGCTGGGGCAGAAAATACTCTTTGGCTTCGAACTTGCGCCCTACTTCGGCAATGGCCCGCAGCAGGAAGTCATCCAGCAAACTTTTGCAGTTACAGTCAGGCTCACTTACCGCTTTCTGCACCGCCTTGACTGCACCCGGAGCATCGCCGCGCAGAATGGCGGTATAAGCTGCCTCGTTTGGCGGCAAATCTTTTTTATCAACAACCGGAGCGGAGGCGACAGTGGCAGCGGCAGTTTGTTTCTGCAGATAAGCTGTTACCTTTTCGTCCATACCGTTGAGCGCTTCCACCGCCAGCACGGCATCCATAAAATCGCTGTTCATGCAGTTGGCGATCGCCATATTAAGCCCTCTGGCCATGGCCATAACCAGAAAAGTCCGGTTGAGCAACATCCGGTTGGGCAAACCGAAACTGATATTGGAAAGTCCGCACACCGTATTGACTTTGAGTTCATTATGACAGTAATCAATAAACTCCAGCGCTCCGTTCCCCGCCTGCGGCGCGGCCGAAACCGCCATCACCAGCGCATCCACTGCCACATCATCAAGTATATAACCATATTTTTGCACTTCCGCCAGCAAACTTGACAATATCGCTTTGCGTCCGGCACAATCCGCCGGCAGAGTATTGTCATCCAGCGGCAGAAGAATAAGCATGGCACCATATTTGGCTGCGACCGGCAGGACTTTTTCGATCCGCTCCTTTTCCAGACTTATGCTGTTGAGCAAAGCGCGCCCGGGGTAGATCCGCAAAGCCTTTTCCACAGTTTCCGGCGAAGTTGAATCTATACACAAAGGTGTATCCACCGCCCGGACGACCTGACTCAATGCCTTGCACATCAAAGCGGTTTCATCCACGCCGGAAAGCCCCATATTCACATCCAGAACCTGCGCCCCGGCAGCTTGCTGTTCCAACGCAAACTGCAGTACCAGATTCATGGAATTTTCGCGCAATTCAGCCTGAAGCGCTTTTTTGCCGGTGGGGTTGATCCGCTCTCCGATAATGATAAATTTTTCCGACGGCGACAAGAGCCGGATCTTGCGATTGCTGCAAATAATGCCTTTGCCGCTGCCGCGCGCCGGACGCTGTACCGATGATTTTTTGACCGCCTGTGCCGCAGCAGCGATATGTTTGGGGGTAGTTCCGCAGCAGCCGCCCAGCAGATTTACGCCGCACTGCAGCAATTCATCGACATAGCCGGCAAACATATTTTCATTCATATTGAAAATCGTTTTGCCGTCTTTGAGTATGGGCAACCCCGCATTGGGTTTGGCGATCAATGGTATTTCGGCGTAAGGCTGAAGTTTCTTTATCAGCTTGGCCATATCGCCGGGGCCGGTGGAACAGTTGCAGCCAAAGGCGTCCGCGCCCAGACTCTGCAATGTTATCAACGCTGCTTCCGGCGTTACGCCGGTCAAGGTACGCTGGGATGAATCAAAAGTCAGTGTTACCATGACCGGGGCATCCGGGAAAAGCTCCCGCACTGCGATCAAAGCGGCGCGGGCTTCCTGCAGATCCATCATCGTTTCGATCACAAAACCATCCACCCCGCCGGCGGCCAGCGCTTCGGCCTGATGTTTGAATACAGTTACGGCTTCTTCAAAATTCCAGTCGCCGGAGGGTTCCACAAAACGTCCGGTCGGAGCCATATCGCCAAACACCAGCACGCCTTGATTGCGCACCGCGGCACAGGAGATTTCGGCAAGTTTTTTATTGATCTCAAAGGCGCGTCCGGCCAGACCGAACTCGGCAAGTTTTATTTCGTTGCCGCCGAAAGTTGCACTGTAAACTATATTGCTGCCGGCGGCGGCATAAGCCTGCTGCACAGCGGTGATGCTTTCGGGGTGTTCCATCACCCAGAGTTCCGGAGCGACTCCCCCGGGCATACCCTGTTTGATAAGTTCAGTGCCGGTAGCACCATCGAGGATACGCACGGCTTCGCTGCACCATGCACGGAATTTCTGACGTGTCAACATAATTCAAACTGCTCCATATATGAAATTTTCAAATTATTTTTTTAACGGCGGCAAAGGCTGTAACTGATTTTTCCGGCTGCATGATGCAGCTGGGAGTCAAACTCATCTGCAGCTGTTCCAATTCAAGAACTTCAAAAAAACGTCTTTGCGTTTGCTGCAAGCTCAAATTTCCGTATCCGGGCGAAAATCGCCGCATATGTATACGCAGTCCGCTGCGGACCAATTCGCCATCCGCAATTTTCTGCAAAAGCCCGATCGCCTGATCTGCCACCTCGCTGCCCACAGCATCGTAGATCGCAGCAGCGGCCATATCATTACCGGATGCAGCGATCAGTTCTGCAACCTGCCTGCCGACTGTAACGGCCCCCAACCAGAGCCAGTCGGCTCCGCTCGCAAATTCAGCAAATGGTACACTGTCCAAACGCCAATCATCAAAAACCAGTACCGTTGCAGCATCAAGCAGCCGCACCGGCGCAAGCAACCAGCGCCCCTGCGGTCTGCACAGCTCAAAAGCCTGGTGCATAGCCAGCTTGAATTTGACCGACTCGGCGGCCGAAACCGAACTCAAATAACGGTTGCGCCCCAACCGCCGCCAAATCGCATCTTCCGGCAGCAGACAGGGCAGATCAACAGTTTCTGAACATGTAAAAAACTTTTCCATAATCAATAATATACAACTCATTGAAGAAATGTGCAAAAAACATTTGTTTCAAACGCAAAACAATATTATATTATACAGGAGTGATTTTTTGAGAGGTTCTAAAGTGGCAGAAGTCAAAAGCAATCGTAAAAATATTCTGCGCGGTTCATTCGGGTCCGGCATTGCGACCTTGCTGTCCCGTTTTCTGGGCCTGTTCCGGGTCAGCCTCGAAGCCCGGGTACTGGGCGGCAACGCGCTGGCCGCAACCTGGAATCTGGCCTTTGCCTTACCCAATCTGCTCCGCCGGGTCCTCGGCGAAGGAGCGTTAGCCCAGGCTTTGATCCCCATATTGATGCACACGGAAGCCGAACACGGAATCGCCGAAGTAAAAAAACAACTCTCGCTGGTGTTGTGCGTTTTAACAGCCATATTGGCCGGGATCTCGTTTATTGTCAGCGCCTTGGCCCTGATTGCAGTACCGTTTATTTCATCAGCTTACATCCGGGATGCCGCGTTGCTGCTGCCGCTGCTGATGCCGTATACGATTTTTATCTGTATCGTCGGGGTGATGACCGCAGTGGTCAATACCCGCCGGGTGTTTTTTCAGGCATCGCTCAATGCTCTGATATTGAATATAGTGTTGATCTCAATACTGTTTGCCGGGCAGAAGTATGTGCTGAAATCTCCGGATGGATTCCTGAAAATCATGGCCGTTTCGGTGCTGATCGCAGGTTTGCTGCAAATATTGCACATGGCATTTCTGCTTTACAGACATGATATTTTTCCGCAATTCAAACGCACCCTGAAACCGGCCCGCAAGATCATTAAAGAGGTCTTTACTCTGGCCATGCCCGGCATGATCGGCGGTGCCGCTTTCCAGATAAGTTTTCTGGTGGACCGCGCCCTTGCCTGCTATGTGGGCGATTACGCTATTCCGGCCTTGAGCAACACCGAGCGGCTGGTCTATCTGCCCGTGGGGATCGTGGCGGTAGCGCTGGGCAGTGTGCTGATGGCCGATATGTCCCGCGCGGCGGCCAATAAACAATTCGATGAACTGCGCGACGATATGACTGCCGGATTGCGCTATGTATGGTTTATCTGCGCACCGCTGACGATTTTTCTGATCTGTTACCGCGAACCGCTGATAAAAATCATTTTCTACGGCGGAAATTTCACTTACGAAAATGTTCTGGCTACCGCTGATGCCACGCTTTTTTACGCGATCGGTATTCCGGCTTTTTGCGCCACCAAAGTGTTGCTGCCGGGTTTTTACTCGCGCAAAGATACACTCACTCCGCTGAAAATATCGATTTTCTGCATCATACTGAATATACCTTTAAGCATAGTGCTGATGCTCTTTCTTAAACAGGGCGGAATCGCACTTGCAACTGCGATTTCGGCCATGTGCAACAACATGCTGCTGATCGGCAACCTCAAACGCGCCGGTTTTGCACCGCATCTGAAAAGTGTGGTCCGCTCCATGATAAAATCGATTCTGATCGCTTCAGCCGCGGCGGTTCCGGCGTATTTCTATTGTTCGATCTCGCAATGGTGCGAGCCAGTTACGCTCAAAAGTATGCCCGATGCGATCCCCATGCTCGTCTGTTCGCTGATTTTCGGCGTGATTTATCTGCTGTTTTCAATAGTGTTCAAAGCAACAGAACTCAAAGAAATTTGTTCAAGTCTGTTTCCCCGCTTTTTCCGTAAAAAGGAGGTTTGAAGTATGTTGGGTTTTTACCGTCTGGCCGCCGCCACACCGCGGCTGCATTTGGCCAATCCAGCGGCCAATGCCGAAGAAATCATTGCGCTTTACAACGAGGCCGCTGAATGCAGTACCGCTGCAGTGGTCTTTCCCGAAATGTGCATCACCGGGTACACGATCGGCGATCTGATCTTTCAAGAGAGTTTGCTGCAGGCATCTGAAGCGGCCCTGCTGAAAATCGCCGCCGCCACTGCCGGAAAAAATACTGTTGCCGTGGTCGGGACTGTACTGAAAGTCAACGGCCGGCTGTTCAATACTGCTGTTGTTATCCAATATGGTCAAATTCTGGGGGCAGTACCTAAACAACAACTGCCCAATTACCGTGAATTCAGCGAAAAACGCTTC
This sequence comes from Lentisphaerota bacterium, assembly GCA_015061695.1. Classification (GTDB taxonomy): domain Bacteria; phylum Verrucomicrobiota; class Lentisphaeria; order Victivallales; family Victivallaceae; genus SIG78. Next base: position 8,099 of record SUWA01000075.1, on the reverse strand, counting down.
TTTACTTCCGGCCGGGATCAATCAGCGATGCTTATAAACATTGGCGAGCATGAACTGGTTTTCGGGACGGATCTGATCTTTGATGCCGGCGGTAAATTTATTTTCGGCATTGAAATATGCGAAGACCTCTGGAGCATTGCTCCTCCATCCAACCATCTGGCGCTGGCCGGTGCGCTGGCGATCTTCAACCCGGCGGCCTGTACAGAACAAACCGGCAAAGCAGATTTCCGCCGCGATCTGGTCGCCATGCAGAGTGCGCGGCTCAATGCGGCTTATGTACTGGCTCCGGCGGGGATCTATGAATCGACCACCGATGCGGTTTACGCCGGGCAGTCCATTATTGCCGCCAACGGCAATGTGGAAAACGAAGGCGAACGCTTCTGGCGCAAAAATTACATGATCTACAGCGATATCGACTTTGAATTTCTGGAATCGGCCCGCCGTACCAATTCCAGTTTCCTCGATCAGCCGCAGGCGGAATACAACCTGATCCGGTGTCCGGAAAATGCACCGGATTCTCCGGATCTGGAAGCCGCCCGCATCGACCCGATGCCCTTCTGGCCGCTCCATCAGAGTCTGGAAAGCATGTGCGAAGATATATTCAACATTCAAGTTACCGGCCTGATGCGGCGTTTTGAAGCCTCCCGCAGTAAATGTATGGTCATCGGGGTTTCGGGCGGATTGGATTCCACGCTGGCACTTTTAGTGGCTTATAAATGCACTCAACTGCTGGAACTGCCGCCGGATATTATCAAGGCCTTTACCATGCCCGGATTCGGCACGACCGCCACCACCCGCGGCAACAGCGAAAAACTCTGCGACTGCCTGAATATTCCTGTCCAAACGGTCGATATCACACCGGCCTGCCGGCAGCACTTTGACGACATCGGGCACGACCCGACCCAACTCGATACCACCTACGAAAACGTACAGGCCCGGGAACGTACGCAAATACTTATGGATATTGCCAATAAAGCCGGCGGCATGGTCATCGGTACCGGCGATCTCTCCGAAATGGCTCTGGGCTGGTGTACTTACAACGGCGACCACATGTCGATGTATTCGGTCAACAGTTCCGTTCCCAAAAGCATTATCCGGCGGATCGTGGAACATCAAGCCGAGATCAACGGCGGTGAACTTGCGCAAGTTCTGCTGGATATATTAGCTACACCGGTCAGTCCGGAATTGCTGCCGCCGGATGCTTCCGGCGCGATCGAACAGAAAACCGAGGATATTATCGGGCCTTACGAACTGCATGACTTTTTCCTCTACCACTTTATTCAGGGCAATTTTGCCCCCCGCAAGATCGTGGCTATGGCGGAAAAAGCATGGCAGGATGTTTACAGCCGCGAAGTCATTGAGCAAACCATGAAGATATTTCTGCGCCGCTTTATGACCCAGCAGTTCAAACGCTCCTGCTCGCCGGATGGCCCGCAAGCTACAGCAGTAAGTCTGTCGCCGCGCTGTGCATGGCGTATGCCATCGGATGCTGAAACAGCGCTTTTTGAATAAAAAACAGCTTCAGAACAATGTTTCCAGATGCCGTTCGACCGCGCTGACGATTTCGCCGTAGCGCGGACGGGCGGCGGCGTTGCGCGAAAGCATAGCCGCAATCACATCCGCGATTTCCGGCGACGCGGCCGGACTGCGTTTCAGCACTGAACAATCCGGCACATGCCGGTGCAATTCCAGCAGACGGGCGGGTGACTCCACCTCGCCAAAGGGGTATTTGTTGCTCAATAATTCGTAGAAAACTACGCCCAGACTGAAAATATCGTCATCCACCGAGGGAGTGGCCCCGGTGAGAATATCGTCCGAAAAATACCGCCAACTGTCGAAGCGCGTCATGTGTTCCTGATCGTCAGTGTAATCGCTGTATTCATCGCGCCGGCGGAAATTGGTCAGATGCGACATCCATTCGTGGTTGAAAAGAATGTTGCCCGGCGATATATCGTAGTGGCCGAACCCCTGTTTTTCGGCAATTTCCAACGCTTGTGCCGTGCGGAACATCAACTGAACTGTCCGCCGGATGGTCAAACGGTCATCTTCCGGCAGCTTCAGCGCCTCACGCAAAGTACCGCACTCCATCCACGGCATCACATAGTAGGCAAAACCGTTCCAAATGCCGCCATCCAGCACCGGCATCACGCCGGGATGCCCCACAATATTAAGCATACGCGCACTGTCCAGAACTCTCACTCCGCCAAAAGTTTCGGCCGCGCCCTTGCTGATCTTGAGCGCCACTTCGCAATTCAGTACCGGCGCAAAAGCGCGGGCCACAAAATTATCGCGGGCGCCTTTGCAAAACTCCGTGATCCAGAAATCCGCAAAATACTGCGGCACAGTCAGCGGCTGATGACATTCCGGGCAAAGCGTTTTGGTCAAAGGCGGAACGCCGCCGATTTCCAGCCGCACCCCGCAGTAACGGCAGTAGATCTTGAATTCAACAGCGTTACCCTCGCTATCGCGTACCGGAGGTATCGACCCGGCTATTTTCTGCAACGTAAGTAAATCCAAGCTCATTTATCTCCCCCATCATTTATACGGCGTAACAGCCGTTATCCGGTTCATCCTGCCGTAACAAGCGCCAAACCACATCGGAGCGATCCAATTCGCTCATTTGCCGGGCAATCAGATCTTCCAGCAAAGTACGGTCATTACATTCGCTGCTGATATGCGCCAACAGCAGCGAACGCGTCCGCGGCCCCAGCAGTTCTTTCAAACATTCTGCGGCAGTACGGTTATCCAAGTGGCCGCTGCGGCCCATGATCCGGTGTTTAAGCGAGTTCTTGCGATCGGATTCCAACAGCATTTTCAAATCGTAATTGGCCTCCAAAACCAATATATCGGCGTTGTAAAGTCTGCATGCGATCGATTTTTCCATACACCCGAGGTCGGTGGCTACCGCGATCCGGCAGTCGTTATCCAGCGTAAAGTCAAAACCAACCGGGTCGAGCGCATCGTGCGGCACCGAAAAGGGCGTAACCGACACTCCGGGCAGACAGAAATCGCTGCCGGAAATAAACTCGACCACCCGTTCCGGCAGCTGTTTTTTGTTGTACAAGTAATCCGCTGTAGCGCTGGAGATATAGGCCGGGATCTGAAATTCATCGCAAAAAACCCGGCAGCCCTTCACATGATCGGTGTGTTCGTGCGAAATCAACACCCCCCGGATCGACTCCGGATCAATATTGCACAACTGCATCCGGCGGCAAAGTTCTTTGCGCGAAAAACCCGCATCGACCAGATAATTACCGCAACGGCTGTGCAAAACGTATGCGTTGCCGCTGGAGCCGCTGCCTAATGCAGTGATCCCGGCGGCGGGAGTCATAAACTCATCGTCCAAAATAAAATTCCTCTTTTTTCTGAAAAAAACTTGCTAATATCATAATGAAATTTATATTAATTTTACGATATTTCAAATCTGTTCAGCAAAAAATAACACTTTTTCTTATAATCAATGCAAAACTCGCTGTCGCAAAACTCCACTCAACAACAAACCCAGCAGCAAACCCAGCAACTCTCCGCGGCTCAACTGCAGGGTCTTAATTTGCTGGCAGCGCCGTTGGTGGAGCTGAATAATCTTATTTACAACGAGCTGGAAAGTAATCCGTTGCTGGAAATCACCTCCCCTGCCCGCGAAGAACTGGCCGGCGATCCGCTCGGCGATGCCGCAGCGGCCAATAATGAACCCGATGTCAGCGAATTTGAGGGCGACCGCGAAGATTTCCCCCTGCTGGATCAACTGGCAGGAATTTATGATTTGCCGGACGAAAATTACTCATCCGCCGAAGATAACGATCAATTCAACCGCAAGCGCGACTATCAGTTTGAATCGCTGACCGCCGCACCGACGCTGGTGGATATGCTCTTTGAACAGCTTTCGTTCTGCAACCTGACGGAGCAAGCCATACAGGCGGCCCAACTGGTGATCGGCAGTCTGGACGAGCGGGGGTTTCTCACCACGCATCCGGCCGACATTGCCATGAGCGGCAATTTGACTATGAGCGAAGTGCAAAGTGCCATAGAACTGGTGCAGTCATTCGATCCGCCGGGAGTGGCGGCACGCGATGCGGCGGAATCTTTGATGTTGCAATTAAAGCGCCGCAACTGTCAGGATGAGCGTATCTACATGCTTTTGCGCGACCACCAAGCTGAACTTGAGCGTAACCAGCTGCCGCAGATCGCCAGGGCAATGAACATAACAGTTGACGAAATTTATGACATGTTGAGTGTGCTGAAAAAGCTCAACTGTGTGCCGGCCGCCGGTTTGAACAATCGCAGCAACAGCAGCGTGATCATTCCGGAAATGGCCATTGAACTTGAAAATAACGAACTTAAAGTCAGCGGGCGCGAGGGCGTTATGCCCAAACTGGGTATGGTCAGAAGTTACTTGAAAATGCTCGACGACCCGCAAACGCCCGATGAGACCCGCCAGTATGTGCGCGAAAAACTTGCCAGTGCCGAAAATATACTCAAAGCACTGGATCTGCGGCAGGATACCCTGACCAGACTGACTGAAGTCATTGCCCGGAGGCAGGCAGATTTTTTCCGCTATGGCATTGAGCATTTGCAGCCCATGACCATGGCCGAGGTGGCGTTGGAGCTGGATCTGCACGAAACCACGGTGAGCCGCGCGGTTTCCGGCAAATATCTGGATACGCCGCAAGGAGTGAAAGAGTACCGCTTTTTCTTCTCCGGCGGATTTAAAAATGCCGACGGCGAAGATGTTTCCAGCCGCGGAGTAAAAGCGATCATCCGCCAGTTGATCGAACAGGAAAACCCTAAAAAACCGCTTTCGGATCAGGCTATCGCGCAAAAACTCGAACAGCAGGGTTTGAGCGTGGCCCGCCGCACCGTAGCCAAATACCGCGAAAGCATGAATATACCGCCCACCAATCTGCGGCGCCATCATTGATACGCTGCTTTTTCAGCCGGTTACGACCTGATTTCCGCAAAGTCAAAGCCAACGGCTCAGCCGGTGGGGTGCTCCACACCTCCAAGGCGATGGTACCGGCAGCCCAACCCGGCTTTGAAGGGGGGCGCTTCATGTAACTATTTTTCAAGCTGCCGCTAAGGCTTTTTTTACTTAATTATTCCTGCTGCCCGTATACGGGGCTATGTATACCTTAAAGCTCATTTGTTCCACAGGTAGTTTTTTTTACGCTAAAGCAATATAAAAAACGGGCCAGCGAGCTTACACTCGCCGGCCCATTTTCGAACCCCGCCTCTTATGGCGGTGTCACCGGTCAGATTTCGTCGTTGTTGTCATCCGGATCTTCGGTGCTGGTACCGATACCGGCGCCAGCAACGAGCAGCTTGGAATCCAACTCTTCGAGAGCCGGAACCTGATACTGTTCCTTCTTCATCTTTTAACTCCTTTGGTTTATTTGAGGCTTACGCCAATTTGCTGAAAGCAAGCACTTTCTTATTACTGTCAGTTTCGTCGGTCTTGAATTCCAGCTCGTAGCTGGCATTGGCCCACTTGCTCACACCGTCGAAGGTCAGAGCATCCGAACCAACCGTTACACCCGCCAGATCTTCGATACCGGCAAAGGTGCTTTCCGCACCGCTCATCAGAATGGTATCCGCACCATCCCAGTCGCCCAGTTCGATGTTCAGCATGTCGCCGGCAAAGTCGTTGACAAAGTCGCCGCTCAAGCTGCTGTCGGCTTCGAACACCCAGTTTTCGATCCGGGTCAGCGTACCTTTGAGCATGTTCACATCGGTATCATTGACGATTTCGATGGTTTCAAAACCGCCGATGGTGGCGCCGAAATCACCGGTGAACGCGTCAAAGGTAAAGGTGCGGCTGCCGCTGACGGCAGAGAAGAACTCGCCGGTCGTCAGATCGTAGTAGTCGCCGCTGGAACCGCCCCAGACCTGGATGCGATCGCCCCAGGTGATATTGCTGCCATTACCGGTGAAGGTAACCTGGGTATTGCCGTAGACTGCACCGGTACGGTAGGAACCGGCCATGATGTTCGCCGTATCGAGGAACGCCAGAGTGTTGCTGCTGGCATCAACGGTGATGTTGATATCGCCTTCGATAGCAGTACGGCTGGCGAAAGTGGCAGTGGCAGAAATGCTGCCGCCGTAGATGAACTTGTGGAATTCACCGCCGGAAACCGTCAGATTCACATCGCCGACCAGCAGCGACTGGCCCTTGATCGATTTTTCAGCATAGAGCATACCGCCGGCCACGATACTGTTGAAAGTACCGCCGGAAATCGTCGTATTCACATCGCCGACCCGTTCAGCAGTACCGGCATCCACACGATCAGCACCGATCACCATCTTGTTGAAGGTACCACCTTCAATGCTCAAGCTGGTATTGCCAACGAGTTCGTTCCAGATCTTGTAATTGCTGTTGATGATCGAACCGCCGGAAACAGTACCGTTGAAGGTACCCGCCTGAACAACGGCTTCTTTGCCGTCATGGGCGATCTTGTCATCAGTCGTTCCGCCGGTGGTGATGATGCGTTCAGCACCGCTGGCAATCGCTTCGTCGTGGGTCTTGAACTGGTTCTTGCTGGCATCGGTGTATTCGCCGTTGACGTAAGCCACCGCGTTGGCCTTGACGATCAGGTCGCCATCTTCCACAGTCAGGAACTTATCCATGGAGGCATCCCAGTTGCTGATAAGTGCCTTGTAAGCCTCTTTGTCCCAGGCAGTGAGATCGCTGCCGGTGTAGTCAAAGAGCTTGTTGCCGGAAGCCGTGTCGAGGTTGCTCATATCCAGAGTTACAGACGCGCCTTCGACCACAGTCATAGCCTTGAAGGTGATCGTGGAATCCACATCCATGGCAATCGAACCTTTCAGGTTCAACTTGGTCGTGGCGGTCAGATCGCCGTTGTCCAGAGTAATGACCGTTTTGTCGGAAGTCAGCACCGTAGTGCCCTTGACCGCCGAATCAGTTACACTGAGTTCAGCCTTGGCAGTTTCATAATAGCCGCCAATGTAGAAGTAACTGGTGTATTCCAACGTGGAACCGTTGGTCAGCACTACTTTACCGGTACCGTTGCCGGCGGTCATCTGACCTTCCCAGGTCACCAGCAAATTGGCATCATCAAGCGCAATGTCGCCGGTCATACTCAAAGCGTTGTCAATTTCAACATCCGCATTGGTGATCGTAACCGTGGAACCGTTGATCCAGTTGGCAGTGCCGCTCACAAACATATCGGTACGGTCAGCATCGGCAGCGCCGATGTTCATGGTGCCGTATTTGCCGACCACGATTGCCTTGCCGGTGTAGTCGCCGGTAATGGCAACCGAGGTAGCTTCGCTGATTTCGTAACCGCTGGGATAACCGACATTCAGAGTGTCGATATTATTGCTTCCGCTGAAACTGTTATCGCCATAGGTCACCAGTTTGCCGCCGGCAACGCTCGAATCGCTCAACGCAGCACCGGTCAACTTGATCGTGCCGTCCAGTTTGCCGATCGTCAGGCTGCTTGCGCCGGTAACATTGGCTGCGCCCATACCGATATTCAACGCATCCAACACCAGTTTGCCGCCGGAAACATTCAACTTACCGTTGATGATTTCGGTCGTGGCGGTCTTTACACTGGTGCCGTCGATCACGGTCAGATCGTACTTGCCATCGGCAACATCGGTAAAGTTGACATCAATGCTGGTGGCGTTCTTGCCAACTGTGAGCTGCTTGGTAAAGCCGCCATCGGTTTCGCCCGCGGGGACAAACGCCACGGTGATGGTGCGGGCTTCGCCGGCAGTCAGACCGGTGAGCTTGAAGTTGCCCAGCAGATCCATATTTTCGGCATCAAGCGTACCACCGCTGACATTGACTTCATTAAAGTTGCTCAACGTTTTGATATCGACCAAACCGCCGCTCACATTCACGATACCGGAGTTGTAAATCACCCCGCCGCGTTCGGGCGCAACATTGACCGTATCCGCAGTGATGGTCAAGCTGCCGCCGTTGACATTCAGCGTACCGCCAGCGTTCACGATCGCATTGTGACGGTTGATAGTTACCGCAGCACCTTCGTTGATGTTGGCTACGCCGTCTTCATGAATCTGCAGCAGCTTCTGACGCGGGTCGGAGTGTTCAAGCACAATTTCGCCTGCGATATCGGCAG
>SUWA01000074.1 GCA_015061695.1 Lentisphaerota bacterium | reverse complement strand
TACCCAGCTGGCTTCGTCGCTGATCGGGGTTATTTCGCAGGAACTGCTGCCGCGTTGCGACAAAAAAGGCCGAATCGCTGCTTTTGAAATCATGATCCAGACGCCGGGGATTCAGGCGCTGATCCGTGATAATAAAACTTTCCGTATTACTTCGGAACTGCAAACCGGGGCCAAATACGGTATGAATACCATGGATACATGGCTTTTTGAATTGCACAAGCAAGGTAAAATCGCGTATGAAGAAATGGTCAATATGGCTCGTGATCAGGCCGACGTTATCAAAAAGGCCAAAGATTGGCAGGAAGAACTTGCGCTTATGGCCGCCCGGTGATCGCAGAAGTTTATAAGTAAAGTCAGGAGAATTTTATGCCTCAATACAGTTATATTGCCGTAGAGGAAAAAAGCGGCCGCGAGGTAAAAGGCACTATCGAAGCCGCAACCGAGGCTATTGCCGCCGCGGAGTTGCGTAAAGAGGGGCTTTTTGCCACCAAAATCAAAGCGGCCGTGGCCGGCAAGGCCAAGCAGAAGAAAAATTGGAAAGAACTGTCGTTCGATATTCAGTTCGGGCCGTCGGTGATCAAACGTAAGCTGCTGATGGTGATCACCCGCCAGCTGGCGACACTGCTGGAAGCCGGTCTGCCGTTGATCCGTTCGCTGCGCACTTTGCAGCGCCAGTGTAAAGACAAGATGGCGCAAAAGGTGCTGTGCGGGGTGGCCGACTCGGTAGAAACCGGTTCAACTTTCTCCGAAGCACTGTCGCTGTATCCGGCGACCTTTGACCGTTTGTTTTTGAACATGGTGCGCGCCGGGGAAGCCGCCGGGGCCATGGAAACGATTTTGAGCCGTCTGGCCGGGTTTATGGAAAAAACTGCCCGTTTGGCCGGCAAAGTCAAATCAGCTATGGTTTACCCGACCGTGGTTATTACGATTTCGTTGCTGGTAACGACCGGTTTGATGATCTTCATCGTGCCGAGTTTTGCCAAGATCTTTACCGAACTGCTGGAAGGCGAACCGCTGCCGGGGATCACCCAGTTCCTTATTGATACATCCACCTGGATGCAGAAACGCTGGTACATTCTGGCGGCAATACCGTTTATTATCATTTTCGGTATAAAATTCGCTTACAAAACCAAATACGGCAAATACGGTCTGGACTGGGTGATGTACTACATGCCGATTCTGGGGCCGATCGTTTCCAAAACCGCCATAGCCCGTTTTTCGCGTACACTGGGTACACTGATGGCTGCCGGGGTGCCGGTGCTGAACGCGCTGATCATCGTGCGCGATACATCCGGTAATGAACTGGTGGCCAACGCAGTGGTCAAGGTTCACGAAGCGGTCAAAGAAGGGGAAGGGATCGCCAAACCGCTGGCGGGCGCTCATATCTTCCCGCAGATGGTTATCAGTATGATCGAAGTAGGCGAAGAAACCGGCCGTATGCCGGATATGCTTGAAAAAGTAGCCAATACTTACGATGAAGAAGTCGACAATGCTGTGAACGCGCTTACTTCGTTGCTGGAACCGATCATGATCGTGGTTCTGGCTGTGATCGTAGGTACGATCGTAGTCGGGTTGTTTGCTCCGTTGGCTACAATCATCCAGAAGTTGTCGTAAGCGCAAGTTGTCAGAAAAGAGAGTAGCAAGATGAGTGATCGTTCCGGCATATACACGGTAGTGATGGCGGGAGGACGCGGGGAACGGTTCTGGCCTCAAAGCCGCCAGAACTGTCCGAAACAGTTGTTGCGTTTGCTGGGGAGTCTTACGCTGATCGAGCAGACTACGGCCCGGATGTTGAATATTTCTTCGCCGGAAAATTGTCTGGTTGTAACCAATATTGATTACGTTGAACCCATGCGTTCGCTGTTGCCGATGCTTCCTGCAGAAAATATTATCGGCGAACCGGTGGGACGCGATACCGGCGGCTGTCTGGCTCTGGCTTGCGGCGTACTCGAAAGTCGAGGCGTATCCGATGATGCCGTGATCGTGGCTACGCCGGCCGACCACAGCATCGGCAGTGTGCCGGCCTTGACCCGCACGCTGCTGCAGGCAGTGGAAACGGCCAAAGTTTGCGATGCCCCGGTTCTGGTGGGGATCAGGCCTGAATACGCCAGTACCGGTTACGGATATATCCGTTGCGGTACTCAACTGGATTACGGCGATGGAACGGTACGTTTCTACGCCGGCGACGGTTTCCGCGAAAAGCCCTCGACGGCAGAAGTCGAAGAGATGCTTTGCGAAGATGTCTGGCGCTGGAACAGCGGTATATTTGTCTGGACTCAAGGCGTGTTGAAACGCGAATTGTTTGAACATGCGCCTGAACTGGCTGCCATCACCCGCGAAGTAAGCCGGATCACCAACCCCAAGCAGCTGGCAGAATTTTTGCGCGATGAATTTGCCCTGGCTCCGAATATTTCCATTGACTATGCTGTGATGGAAAAATTGGACTATCTGGTAGTGGCTGAAAGCACGTTTGACTGGGCGGATATCGGCAGCTGGACTGCGCTGCGTTCCCAGATCCGCGCGGATAAAAACAACAACGTTGTGCGCGGGTTGTTTGCCGGCATGGATACCGAAAATTGCATCGTTGTCGGCGAAAATCAACACTTGATCGCCGCCGTGGATGTCAAAGATCTTATCATTGTAAAACAGGGCGATGTAACGCTGGTCTGCAGCGAAAAATCTGCTCAACGGGTCAAAGAACTGGTGCATAAACTGGATCAGGATCCCACCTTGAGGAGCTTTTTGTAAGCGCGAGAGGAACCGGGTGAAAATGAACAGTTTTTTGTTGTTGAATATCGGCAATACTCATACCCAATGGGTCGTTGCCGATGAGTCCGGTAAGATCACCGGAGAAGTCAAAACTCTGCTTACCGCAGATTGGATGCGTTCGCCGGGATTGCTGCCGGCGATGGATGATGTGGAAGCGGTTTGGGCATCTTGCGTAGTGCCGGAGGCCCGCAGCTTGCTGGCCGGCAGCGGCATTTATTCAGCATTGCATTTTGTCGATGCGGCCAGTGCCGGAAAAACCGGATTGGATTTTTCACTGGTAGATACTTCCACTTTAGGGGCCGACCGGATCGCCAATGCGGCGGCGCTGTTGGATTATCCGCTGCCAGCGATCTGTATTGATTGCGGTACAGCTGTAACACTCGAAGTCGTTACCGGCGACAAATGTTTTGCCGGTGGTGCCATATTGCCGGGGCGCAAACTTATGCGCCGGAGTCTGGCTGCCGGAACTGCCGCGCTGCCGGAACTGCCGTTGTCGGAAAATGTGCCGATGGATTTGGGGCGAAATACCCGCGAGGCATTGGCGCTGGGTATTGACCGCGGAATTGTGGGTATGGTGCGCGAAATGCTCGAAGTTGCCAGAGAATATTCTCCGGCAGCAATAGTGGCTGCCGGGGGCGATGTGGAGTTCTTTTGCCACGCCCTGCCGGAGCTGATTCCAGGTGGCGCAGATTTTACTTTGCGCGGAGTCGGGCTGATTGCAGCAAAACACGCTAAAAAGGCATAAAAAACCAACTTGAAAGTTGAATTAAGAGTGCTGGCGTGATATATTACCTTAATAGCCGTAAAAGACGGCTTGCAACTATTTTAAATGGCGTAATTTTTTAATATGGAGAGTTTAATTATATGAAAAAGTTTGAAGAATTGTTTGCCGAACTCAAAGCTAAAGCTGCTTCCGGCAATCAGGAATCCGGAACAGTACGCGAATTGGCCAAAGGCAAACATTTTGTCGGCAAAAAGATCGTGGAAGAAGCCGGCGAAGTGTGGATCGCTGCCGAATACGAAGGCAAAGAACGCACTGCCGAAGAGATTTCGCAGCTTTTGTATCATTTGCAGGTAATGATGATTGCAAATAAGATCGAGCTGGAAGATGTTTATAAATATTTGTAAAAATTAAATTTAATTCAGGAAATACAAGATGCTTCAATTTGCAATTCCCAATAAAGGGGCGCTCTCCGAAGGCGCTGTGCAGCTGCTGAAGTCTGCCGGTTACAAGTGTTCGCGCTACAGCCGGGAACTGATCGTCAGCGATACCGAAAACGGTATTGATTTTGTTTTTTTGCGTCCGCGCGATATTGCTACCTACGTCGGGCGCGGTATTATTGATCTTGGAATCACCGGCCGCGACCTGACTGCAGACAGCCGCATGGAAGTGGCGGAAATGCTGCCGCTGAACTTCGGCAAATCGCGTTTCTGCTACGCGGTGCCGAAGGACTCGGATCTGACCCCGGATAAGTTCAACGGCCTGCGTATTGCCACCAGTTATCCGGAAATCGTCCGGCAGGATATGGCCAAACGCGGTTTTGAAACTCAAATCGTCCGGTTGGACGGCGCGGTGGAAATCTCCGTGCAGCTGGGTGTGGCTGACGCGATTGCCGATGTGGTCGAATCCGGCCGCACGCTGGTGGAAGCCGGCCTCAAAACGGTGGGCGACGTGGTGATGAATTCCGAGGCGATCGTTATCGGTCGCGACGAAACATTGGCTGCCAAGCCGGAAGTTAAGAAGATACTCGCCCGTCTGCGCGGTGTGCTGGTTGCCCGCGACTATGTTTTGATCGAATACAATGTGCCGCGCAATATGCTTGATGAGTGCTGTAAGATCACTCCCGGAATCGAGTCGCCGACTATTTCGCCTTTGAGCAATCCGGATTGGGTGGCGGTCAAGGCTATGATCAAAAGCGGCAAAATCAATGTGATCATGGATGAATTGCAGGAAAAAGGCGCGCAGGGGATATTTGTTACCGCTTTGAATTCCTGCCGTATCTGATTAATAAAATTTTAATAACAGGGGCATAACTGAAAATGAGTGAACGGATCTTGGAGCGGGCGCACCGGGTTTTTGAAATCGAACTGGAAGCTTTGCAGGCGGTTGACCGTCAGTTGGGGGCCGAATTTGTATCGCTGGTCGAGCGTTCCAAAGCTGCGCTGACCCGCGGCGGCAAATTGGTGCTTACCGGGGTCGGAAAAAGCGGTTATATCGGTAAAAAGATCGCCGCGACTCTTTCCAGCATCGGTTCGACTGCAGTGTTTATGCACCCGGTGGAAGCGCTGCATGGCGACTTGGGGATCATGCGCAAGGATGACTTGCTGGTCGCCATCAGCTACAGCGGCGAAACTGACGAACTGCTGCGGATGATACCGCCGGCCAAGCGGCTGGGAGTGGAACTGGTTTCGATCTGCGGCAGCGCCGATTGCCGGCTGGGCCGTTTGAGTGATCTGGTTGTGCCGATGAAAGTTGAACGCGAAGCGTGTCCTTTTAATCTGGCGCCGACTTCGACGACCACAGCGCTGTTGGCGCTGGGCGATGCGTGGGCCATGGTCATGCTGCAGGAACGCGGATTTACCAAAGAGGATTACGGTCGTTTTCATCCCGGCGGGGCGATCGGACGTATGGTTACGATGCAAGTCAAGGATATTATGCGGGCAGGGGATCGCTTTGCTCTGGTTGCGCCCGATACGCTGGTGCGCGAGGCTTTGTGCAGAATGGGCCACGCCCGTTGCGGTGCTGCTATAGTTGTGGATGCGGAAAATCACCTGCTGGGTATTTTTACCGATGGGGATTTCCGCCGCGCGGCCGAAAAAGATATCAACGTGCTTACCCGCCCCATGGCGGAGGTTATGACTGTTGATCCGGTGGCTGTGGAGTGCGAAGCTCTGGCGGTTGAAGTTGTTCGGGTGGTCGAAAAATACAAGATCAGTGACGTGATCGTTGTGGATAAAGATCGTAAAGTAGCCGGGTTGATAGATGTACAGGATCTGCCCGGATTGAAGCTTATGTAAAAGGAGGTATATTATGATCGTAAGCAAATTTTTCAAGTGTCTTGCAGTGTTTGGTGTGGCCGGATTGATTTCGTTCAGTGCCGCCGCTGCCGAAAATAAAGAAGCTGAACCGGCTGCGGTTGCAGCGGCTGAAGAAGAGCAGTGGGATTATGAGCGTAACCTCTATAACATGGGCCGCGGATTTGTCAATATCGGCACCTGCTGGCTGGAAATTCCGCGCTGCTTTATCTATCATAACAGTCAAGTGCCGGTGATGGGTGCGGTTGTCGGAGTAGTCGAAGGTACCGGCCTGACCCTGGTGCGGGCATTCTCCGGCGTGGCAGATATTGTCAGCTTGGGCTTTATGAGTGATTCGATTTTTGAATCCACTTTCAAGTTCAAAGAATGGGTGTGGGAATCCCGCTGGGTGCCGGAAGAATAATAAAAATACTGTTTACATAAAACAGATCCGGGTGTGGAAGTCAGCAGTTGCTCCGCACCCGTTTTTTTGTATGCGACATGGGTGATTGTGAATAAGTAAGTATATCAAATTAAAACAGTTCCGGCAAATAATCGAACCGGAATAAAAAATCCTGACATGACTGATGCTCAACCGCATGTCATGTCAGGATAAATTTTTATCAATTTCAGCTGTCGGGGGGGGGGCGGTTATTTCCCGGGGAGGAGTTTTTCGTCCGCATAATCAATGCCCGGTTGGGCCGCTTCGCCGCCGACCACACTTACTTCGCCGTTTTTGGGGTTGCGGAAAAGTACCGGAATAGTTTTAGTAGTCCGATAGAGTTTATTGACTTCCCGCTCACCATTCCAGTCAAAAACCTGATATTGGAACATCTGGGAGGCGATGGGCAGAAAAATATGTGCCCGGTTCAGTGAGTCGATTTCGCATTGAGCGTGTTGATTCCCCAGCTGGATGCCGATGCGTTTGATTGCATAAATACGCTGTTCGTCTTCTATGAAGAGAAACAGATATATTTCGGACTTATCCAGAAGAGCTTTGAGCTTATAGCTGCGCGTAGGCAATATTTCGCCGCTTTTTTTAGAATCCATTTGCGGGACACCAAAGTTTTTGTGCCAAAACACTTTGCCGGAGGATATTTCAAAACTGCAACTGTTACTTTCAAATTCATTTTTAAGCAGCGGATGAGCAATAAACAGCCTTACTTTGTAACGGCCGGGGGTGGTCAAATCAATCCATTTGCTCAAATTCAATCTGATATGGTGATCTACTCCGGCCCGCAGTATCAGGCCACGCATATTTACTTTAGCTCCGCTGCCTTTGACCGGGCGCCCCAAAAAGTCAGTGATTTCAATTTCAATATGCCCCTTGAATTCAACTTCGGAACCGAATACCAGCACCTGACCGGAAGTGTTGCGCAATGCCAGATTGACAATGATCGGCTCATATTGGATATAAGCATCACGCGGAATGTTCATTTTCATGACAACTTCGGCCCGGGCAACAAGCACACTTAAAAGTCCGGCCAGAATCAACATGGTTTTGCGCATGACTTACTTCTCCTCAATTTTTTTGCATACTGCCGCCGCGACTGCCGCTGCGTCAATATTATGACACTCCGTAATAGCTTTGCTGCATTTGCGGCGCATACATTTGATGCAATTCAGATCGCCGCGCTGGAAGATCGTGTGGATATCGCCGAACGGTCCGGTCAGATTGGGATTGGTCGGACCGTAAAAACAGACCACCGGCACGTTGGCCGCCGCTGCAATATGAACCGGACCGCTGTCGTTGGCCAAAACCGTATCGCAGCGGTTGATAAGTTCTACAAGCTCGCCCAGACTGGTCGAGCCGGCCAGCGAATACACTGGCGCCAATCCGGCCAGAAGTTGGATTTTTTCGGCAGTTTTCTGATCCGCCGGCGCGCCCATGACCACAAATCTGGCATCCGGCCGCATTTCCGAAATCAGCATGATGGTTTTGGCAAAAAGGTCAGGCGGAAAGACCTTGCTCTCCCACCTTGCGCCCGGCGAAATTCCGATCAGGCAGTTGCCGGGGCGCATATCAAGCTGGGCAATTTTTTTATCCAGCGATTCCCGATATTGGGGACAGGACGGCATTTTTACTGCAGTTCGCATGGTTCCGGTATGGAAAAAGCGTTCGACCAGCAGTTGATTGCGCCGCACCGCGTGCAATCTTAAATTGACCTTGCACCAGCGGTGATAGAACCATCTGGCCATCGGTTCACGCGGACGGGCAAAGCCGACTACTTTGCCCCGGGCCAGCCGGGCAAAAAACGCACTGCGCACCAAACCCTGAAAATCAAATACATAGTCATAAGGTATCTTGCGCAGCTGACGGGTCAGCTCCATAAATTCCGGGATCATGGTGGTGAGTTTGCCCAGCTCACGCCGCCGGAAAATGATTTTGCGGGCCACCGGTACCGGGGCAAAATCCAGTGCTTCGGCAAAAGCCGGATGGATCAGCCAATCAAATTGAGCATTGGGGAAGAGTTCTCCCAAGCGGGCCACCGCCGGAAATACATGAAAAATATCGCCCAGACTGCTGGGTTTGACAATCAGTATACGCTTGACATCTTCCGAAACATGATCCGGATTTTTTACTGATTTTCGATTTGATTTCATATATAAGGCTTGGTTAAATTTTTATTCACCCAGCGCCAGGCGTCTGGCCAGTCGTTCCGGCAGACCGGCTTCAAGCACCTTGGCTTGCGCGCTGGCAATATCGTACGGTACGGCGTAACGGGTGATAGTGCGGTTTATGTCGTCAAAAACGGCAAACGATGCTCTCGGGTCGTGATTGCGCGGCTGCCCGATGCTGCCGATATTGAACAAATACTTGCAGCCAGGTTCGATCTGGATCGTAAATTCATCGATTTTATTGAAATCATTGGGCAAAGCATTGTTGACCATTATCCAGTCAGCAACTTCTTCCACTCCGCGGAGCGGTCCGGAAGCAAACGGCCTCTTGCAGAACGCCACCGGCACATGCGAGTGCCCGCAGAAACACAACTGCGAGAGCTGGTACGAAAAGTTGTCGATCGCATGGTAAACGTCGAACACATACCCCCAGGTATTGGGCGAATCCAGTGTGGCATGAACCAAAGTCATCGGCATACCGGGAATTGCCATTTTCAGCGGCGGTTCTCCCACCCAGCGGCGTTCTTCGTCGGTCAGCTGACTGCGGGTCCAGAGAATCGCCTTGCGGGCGTTGGGATTGAATCCCTCCATTTCCTCATCATCCATTGCAGTGTAATCATCGTGATTGCCACGAACCATGGCAATGGGGTTGAGTGAATAAACAGTGTGCAAACAGACTTGAGGTTCTGCATTGTAGCCTACAATATCCCCCAGCGACGCGTATTTGTCCACCCCGAGTTCTTTACACACAGCCAGTACCATTCCCAAGGCATCGGCGTTGGCGTGAATGTCGCTTAAAATTGCAATCTTACTCATATCTCTCTATACTTTCCAAGTATGGTTTTACACAGAGGCAGCACTTGAGATAAGCCGGATTCTGTTCCGGAACATTTCTGTTCCGGCGGCAATCATCTGTCTATGCGACCAGAACCCGGAACTTTTAACGCTGCGAGCAGCAACTCGTTCCCTATTTGGTCTTGCTGCGGAAGGGGTTTGCCTGTGCGGCGCGGCTTTCGCGGTGCGCCCGGTGGGCTCTTACCCCACCTTTTCACCCTTACCGGAAAATCCGGCGGTATTCTTTCTGTTGCACTTTCCTTCCTGCGGCATATAGTCCGCAGTATCCTTCTTTCACACCCGTCTTGCAACAAGGCGCTGAAAAGGACTTCCTGCTCTATGCAGTCCGGACTTTCCTCCCCTGAACGCATCCAGGAGCGATTGCCTGTCAACTGCTGCCATTTGGTAAATATACCACAACTGTACGGTTTAGTCAAGTGCTGTTATGCTTTTTGCGGCTTTTTTCCTGTTTTTTGACTGTTGAAACGATCCCGGCGGTGGAAAAATTGCCGATATAGCTTATATTAGAAATAACTTTCAGACAGCTGAACACTATTTGAGAAGATTTATGAATATAGAAGATTTTAAACCGCTTGATGGCGAGTGCCGGAGTTTGCTGAAGCGCCTTTTGCCGGCGGATCCGGAGAGTTGCGAGCGCTCGTGGGTGAATCTGCTGCTTTATTGCGACAGTTACTCGTGGCGCTGGTTTTTTGACGGCAAATATTTGTGGATAGCCAGTTTTGAAGAAGCCTACAGCTTTTTTCCGCCCGGCGAAAATTGTCCGCCGGAAGTCGTGAAAAATTTTTTGAGCGGTTTTGCCCGGTTGTGCGGCGATCCGGCTGCTGTGTGCGGTGATCTGCCGTGGAACTACCGGGAACTTTTTCCGCAGGCGTCAGATTATCTGGTTTTTAAAGATGACCCCGGCGACTATGATTACATATACAACTTGCATCACCAGCAGAGTTTTTCCGGCAGTAAATTGCGCAAACGGCACAATCAGGTGCGGCAATTTGACCGCGAATACGATGGCATTTACACTGCCGGTGCAGTTGCGTTGAGCGATTTACCCGAAATCATGCAGTTATCTGCCCGTTTGAGCGGCGCTTACTGGAACGATGCCAGCGGAGCTGAAGAGCGTTTGGCCCTGGCGCGTCTGGCAGAACATTGGCTTGATGACTCACTGGAACTTGACGGTGTCGTGCTGAAAGTCAACGGACAACTGGCCGGATTTTCAATCTTCAGTTGCCTGAACAGCTTGCTGGCGGATATTCATTTTGAAAAAGCAGATCGTAATTTTTGCGGCTGCGGCGCCAAACTTACTTCGGTGCTGGTCGAATACCTGTTGTCGAAAGGTTACAGTTTTATGAATCGGGAGCAGGACTTGAATCTGGAAGGCCTCCGGCGCGCCAAACAGGCGCTTGATCCGGACAGATTGTATCGCCGGGTGAGTGCATTTTTGCCCGGAAATTAAAAATTTCTTGCCAATATGCAGAGTGTGTGGTATATTAATAGGTTGCCGGATGAAAAATCCGGTTTCCGTTTTTTTATTCAACAATTACCCGGAAACAAAAAATGGTTATTACTTTTGCGTTGATCAATAAGATCATGTTCGGGTTGCTTTTGTTCGGAGCTGTGGGGGCTTTGCTCTGCTCCAGGCACGACAAGGCGGCCAATGCGATCGGAGTTTCAAGCTGTATAGCCGCACTGGCGCTGAAATTGGTTACAGCATTCGGCGGCGAATGGTTGAGCGGATGTTTTCAGTTGCCGATAATCCTGGCCGGGATCGCTGCTGCGTGGCACTCGATCGGCTATCTGGCTGATCACGGCAAACGGCGTATGAGCAGTTATTGGTTCCTCTTTAATTTGATGATCGCCGCCATGCTGGCTGTTACCATGCAGAAAACCGGCTTGGGGTTTGTGATCGTCTGGGAATTGATGGGCTTGAGCAGTTTTGCGCTGGTGGCGTTTGATTGGAAAAAACGCGAAGTCATGCGGGCGGCATGGATCTATCTTTTGGCTTGCGAAGCCGGCGGTCTGCTGCTGGTTTGGCTGCTGATGAATATGAGCGTTATATCTTTCGGAACAGCGGGCGCTGTTACAATGATCGCATTCGGCCTCAAAGCCGGTTTTCCGCTGCTGCATGTGTGGCTGCCGGAAGCTCACCCGGCGGCGCCGGCACCGGTGTCGGCAGTGATGTCCGGGGCAATGATCCCGCTGGGGTTTTACGGTATATTGATCTGGTGCCCGCAGCTGTTGGAGTCGCTGGCGGCCGGATGGGTGTTTTTCTTTCTCGGGATCGTCGGTATGCTGATGGGTATCCTGTTCGGAGCGGCCCAGCGCGATCTTAAACGGCTGCTGGCATATTCCAGTGTGGAAAATATCGGCATAATGAGTATGGCTCTGGCGCTGGGGATATTGGGAAAACTCTCCGGCAACGATACTATGATGGTGCTGGGCTGGATCGGGGCAATGCTGCACATGCTGAATCATGCACTGCTCAAGAGTACATTGTTCCTCGGTGCCGGGTCGGTTTACAAAGCAACCCATACACTTAATATGGATTTGATGGGCGGTTTGAATCGCAAGATGCCGTGGACGGGGGCGATTTTTACGGTGTCAGCCTTGGGTATATCCGGTTTGCCGCCCTTCTGCGGCTTTGCCGGTGAATTGCTCATTTATATGGCCGCATTCAACGGTATAGCTTATTGTTCCGGTGCGGTTTTTGCCGGGTGTGTGGCCGGGGTGGTTGCGCTGGCGCTGACCGGCGGGATGGCGGCTGCGGCTTTTGCCAAAACGGTTTCGGCCGTGTTTGCCGGCGAACCGCGCAGTCCGCAGGCTGAAAATGCTGAAGCTGAATCGGAAAATATGGTCGTCCCGCTGCTGATAACCGGCGGCTGCGCATTGGCCATGACGCTGGCTGCACCGTGGATAGCTTCCGGCACGCTGATGAAACTTTTGGGCGCAAGTTATGCTGATTACGGCCGGGTGGTCTTTGCACCGTTGGCTTTTAACGGTTTGTTTGCCTTACTGCTGCTGATCCTGACGCTGTTGTTCTACAACATGCGCCGTAAGTTGAGCAAACAAAAGGATGCCGTAAGAGTTACCTGGGATTGCGGATATGCCAAGCCGGATGCCCGGATGCAGTATACGGCCACAGCATTTGTTCAGCCGTTGGCGGATTTGTTCAACGGTATTTTGCACCAGAAAAAAGATATTGTCAAACCCTCTGCACTTTTCCCGTCGGATTCATCCATTGACGTGGCCGCTCCCGATGGCGGCAGCCGGTGGCTGTGGCGTCCGCTGTTTATGATCGCCAGCGGCATTGGCGACCGGGTGAAAAGACTGCAGTCGGGGCTGTTGCATGTGTATATATTGATAATGGTGATCGCCGTGCTGCTGATGCTGGGCTGGTGTTTTTTGGCCGGAGGCGTAAACGATTCAGCTGATATCAAGGCAGATCAAACAACGGAGGCTGTAGACCATGAGTGAATCATCGAGTAATCTTATACTGTGGTTGTGCAATCTGCTGCTGGCGTTGATGGTGTCGCCGTTGCTGATAGGTATCATCAACAAAACCAAAGCATTTTTTGCCGGGCGCAAAGGACCGCGTCTGTTACAGCTTTATTACGATCTGGCCAAATTGCTGCGCAAATCTTCGGTTTACAGCAAGTCGGTCGGAGGATTGTTTTTGATGGCACCTTACGGGGGGCTGGCCTCCACGCTGCTGATGCTGTTTTTTCTGCCGGCGGCCAGTGTCGGTTCGCCGCTGGCTTTTAGCGGCGACCTGATACTTTTTATCTATCTGGCCGGATTGGGGCGGATGCTTACCGTATTGGCAGCAATGGAAACTGCGTCGGCTTTTGAAGGCATGGGGTCCAGCCGCGAGTGCCAGTTTGCGATTCTGGCGGAAGGCGTTCTGCTTACAGTGCTGGCGGCAATGGTGATGCTGACCAGAAAGTTCACGCTGTCGGGCTGTCTTACTACTTTGAACGTAAATGCGTGGCTATACGGCGGAACTGCGCTGCTGTTCCTTGCGGTGGCGTTCTACCTGGTGATGCTGTGCGAAAACTGCCGCGTACCGGTGGATGACCCGGAAACCCACCTGGAGCTGACCATGATCCACGAAGCAATGATCCTTGATAACAGCGGCCCGGATCTGGCGG
>SUWA01000073.1 GCA_015061695.1 Lentisphaerota bacterium | reverse complement strand
TGTAGAGTTTGCGCATCCCAAGAGGGCATTGGCATTGCCCTCCTGGACCTCCCTTGCTCGTTTGGCCGCTATATCCAGCACGAGGTTACTTGGCGGCTTTACATTAGAGCGGTCGCTGCCGCTCCCTTACCAACTTTTGCGGTTTTACCGCAAAAGTTCCCTCAAACGCCGGGAGCTTCGCTCAACTCCGTTCGGCTTCGCGGAACTTTTCCGCTCGTTCTGCAGGAATTTATCCTGCAGAATACCCTCTCATGCGTTCGCGGCCCTGACCGGGCTTTGCGGCGTTCCGCCGCACGGGCTGTTGGCTGGCCATATTGTTCATAATACCAATCGGGGGTGTTGCAAAACAGTTTTGCAACACCCCCGCTTTATGCCCTTATTCTCTACCCGCTTGACGATTCCGGATAAGATAACTTGCCCCGACACGACGGCAAGCGTTCATTGCTGATGATCGTATCCCATATTTATTTTTTATGAGCTTCGACCAGATGCACAGCTTTGACCAGTATAAACATAAACAAAAACATCAACCCGGCGCCGGCAAAAAATACACTGCGGGTGCCGCCGACAGCTACGACCGCGCCGCCGAGCAAAGCTCCGACCATGCCGCCGCACATCCGGAAACTTGCGCTCCAGCCGAACGCCGTGCCGCGCAATTCCGGCTTGACTGTATGCGAAAGCATGGATAAAAATATCGGTTCCAATCCCCCGGCGGCAAAAAACACCATAAAGCGGGCTATGCACAACATCCACAAACTCCGGGAAAGCGCCTGCAGAAGCATGAAACTGCCGGCCAGCAACAATGCCGGCAACAGCAGAGTCAACGGCTTATAACGGTCGCTCAAGTGGCCGAATGTTGCGCCGGAAAGGATTCCGCCCAGCGCCGCAGCAGCCGTTACATAACTGGTATTGAGCGCTGCTTTATCCAACCCGCCGACCAGCTCCACAAGAAAAGTCAGATAAGGTTCATCGCACCGCCGAGCCAGCGGCAAAGCAAACATCACCGCCAGCAGCACCCACACTGCCGTGCTGAAATCGGGCAAATGCAGTCGAAAAGTTGATTTTCTTACCACCTTATTGCGTACCGGCGGCACAAAGTTTTCCTGCACAAAAAACAAAGTCAGAAAACCGCTGAACAAAAAGAAGCCGCCGCACAAAAGAAATGCACACATATAGCCGCAATAATGCACCACCATACCGCCGGCCAGCATCCCCAGCATGTTGCCCGACCAGAACGCCGCGCTCAAACAGCCCAATGCAAATCCCTGGTGTTTGTCCGGCGTGGTAACTGCCGCCAATGCCTGTGCAGCCGCCACGGTGCCGGAAAACATGGATGCGATCGTGCGCATGACCAGCAGCAAAGCAAAATTGGGCATAAAAAACATTGCCGGAAAAGTGATCCCGGTTACAAAGTACGCCCGCAAAAGCATCAATTTCCGTCCGCAGCGATCCCCCAACGCTCCCCACAGAGGATTGGCCAGACAAAATGTGAACATGCCCAGCGAATAAAATACCGATGTGGCCCAGGCCCGTTCCGCTTCGTCCGCAAACCCTAAAACCTCCCGCAAATAGATCGGCATAAAGGGTATGACCATGGAAGTACCGGCCATGGCCAGCAGCTGCCCCAGCCAGATGCAGAATAAATTGCGCCGCCACGAAACTTTTTTCAGTTGATTTTTGCCGGAAAAGCTCATATCAAACCAAGTTTTTCACATACTGTTGCCAGTTCAAGTTGCAGATTGGGAGTAAAATCATTGCGTTTGCGCCCCGGCAAAGTCAGAAAATCATTCAGCGGCCAGAAGCGGATTTCGTCGATCTCCTCGCGCGAAAATTCAAACGGCCCGGAACTTATCAGCTTGAAAACGGTTACATTTTCCGATTCAATAGTGTTGCGGATCTTTGACTCAAAGAAAAATTCCAAATTCCCGGTGATACCCAGCTCCTCGGCCAGTTCGCGCTGTGCGGCAGCTTCCACGCTTTCGCCGGCCGCCACATGCCCGCCGACAGCGGTATCCCACTTGCCGGGCTGAATATCTTTGCTCATCGAGCGCTTCTGCAGCAATATTTGTTTTTGCGCGGGGTCCAACACCACTACATGCACCGAGCGGTGGATCAGCTCCGGATTGCCGTGGCACTCGCTGCGGGGGAAAAGTCCGCGCCACTGGCCGTTATCATCATAAACATCAAAGAGTTCTTCCATTTTTATATACTTTCTTCCTGACAACAAATCTGTTGATATTTTAATTTACATTATCATAATCAAATTTCAAGTCAATGACGATTTTTCTCATAAAATCTTCTTCCTTAATGCCGTATCAAACATATATTTTCAAGCTCAAAACAGCGCCAGTTTGACGAAAAAAAAAAAAAAAAAAAACAAAAAAAAATTGGAACTAAAAATATAAAAAAGAAGGATTAGAAAGTTTAGAAAAGAAAAAAAGAGAAGATAAAAATAAATTTAGAAAAAAAAAGGAAATTTTTAGAAAAAAAAAAAAAAAAAATAGCAAAAAAAACTTGCTTTTTTCTGAAAAAACGTTATATTAATAGCACAAGGACGGACGATTAAGCCGGCGATACTCGCTATACTTAATTAGGTTCCCCGCCTCCCCTTGGGTGTCGCATGGTGTTCGTTCTTGCCGGCGCAGTGTTCCCCCACCTGCGTCGGTTCTTTTTTTTTTACCGATATCAAGTTGCATTTTTTTCATAATACGATTATATTATCATATCAACCGTTAATAATTTGGTAAAAAGATAAACCTCTGCTATAAGGAATTTTTATAATGAAATACCAAATCCGTCCTGCCGCTGCCGCCCCTGCCCTTGATTCAGCCTGGGATTCCGCCAGTTGGAAAAATGTTGAAGCGCTGCGCATCGTCAACGCCCGTCCGGAAGGCAGCAACCACTGCCCCGAAACTGAACTGAAAATGCAGTACACCAGCGATGGTATCTACGGCTTGTTCAACGTCAAAGACTGCTATGTAAAAAGCACCTATACCAACTTTCAGGATTCGGTCTGCCGCGACAGCTGCGTGGAGTTCTTTTTTGAAATCCCCGGCGCCGGCTATTTTAATCTGGAAATGAATGCCGGTTGCGGTATGCTCCTTTACTATGTGCGCGACAACAGCCGTACCGCCGACGGGTTCAAAGATTACACCATTCTGCCCGATGAAGATATGCTGATGCTCAAAAAATTCCACACCATGCCCGATGTGGTCGATCCGGAAATCACCGAACCTACGGAATACCGCGTAGGATTTTTCATTCCGTTTGCTTTGATCCAAAAATACACCGGTTGCGCCCTGCCCAAGGCCGGAACTTTCTGGCGCATGAATGCTTACAAATGCGGCGACCGCACCAGCCATCCGCACTGGATCAGCTGGAATCCGGTCAGCGCCCTGAACTTCCACAATCCTGCCGACTTCGGCGTGTTGGAATTCTGCTGAATTTATGCCAAACGATAATATCTGCGAGTTGGTCGTAGTCCGGCACGGACAGACCACGGCCAACCGCACCGGTATACTGCAGGGCCAGTTGGATACCCCTTTGGACGCAGTTGGCATTGCGCAAGCTCACGCCATTGCCGAACGGTTGAAAAACGACCGGTTTGCGGCAGTTTATTCCAGCGATCTGACCCGGGCCATGTTCACAGCCCAGGCCATTGTTTCGCATCACCCGGAGTTGGTTGTAACGCCATGCCGGGAGTTGCGGGAGTGGAATCTGGGCGAACTTCAGGCGCAAAGTTACGATGATCTGCGGCAAAAATACCCGGAAATATTAGCCGGATTCAAACTTGATTCCCCCATTCCGGCGATTCCCGGCGGCGAAAGTCAGAAGGATTTTCAAAAACGCATTTCTGACTTTATGGAGTTTTTGAGTTGCCGACACGCCAACGAACGTATTCTGCTGGTCAGCCACGGCGGCGCCATGCAGCGGATGTTCAGCCACGTTACCGGTATGCTGGCGCCGGGGAATATCCGCCCGCTCTGCGGCAACGCCAGTTTGTCGGTCTTCCAAAAGCGTACCGCCGGCTGGCAGCTGATCACCTGGAACGACACCAGCCATCTGGCCGCCATCGGCCAACACACTACCCTGACATTTTGACCCGACAAAAAAGCCGCTGCTGCATTCCGGCAACAGCGGCTTTCGGGGATTATTTTCCGGAAAAACCGATCAAAGCGGATTATTTTTGTTCCAGAACAGGAAGGGGAAATCCTGCTGAACTTTTTCTGCCGGCGGCACATAGCCCCAGCGGGTAACAGCAAAGTATTCGCGGTCGATCTCGTCATCAAAACCGTGCCGCAAATTGACTGCGTTGAGCCGTTTATTCAGATTGCTGCGCCATTCAGCTTCGTTCCACGCGCTGTCGTCGCCGGCGAGTGTTTCGTCAGTATTGTTGATACTGTTGACAAAGGGCAGCCATTCGCACACCTGCGATTTGTGCTTGAGCAGCATACTGATCTTATCTTCATGCACTTCGTTGCAGTCTACACCAAAGTGCCAGAGCGCTTCTTTGCAATATGCATCGGGGCAGTTGAGAATGGTCGGCACGGGGAAACGCTGCACCCGCGGCGCATACATCGTAGGATAGGCGTTGGGCACGCCCAGCTGATAGGCTACCAGCCGTACCGCTTCGGCTGTATGCTGGTGGTCGATATGGATCCCGGCCAGCGGATTGGTAACTACCGGCGGCGCAATGATGTAATCCGGGGCAAACGCGCGGATGGCGTTCCAAAGTCCGCCGAGCATGTTGCGGTCGCAAAAGACCTGCGCCGGAACGTGGGTTCCATCCAGCTGACGCAGATTTTCGTATTCAGCACCGACGACATTGGCACTGGCAATAGCTTCGGCTTCGCGGCAGCGGATCGTTTCGTCGCAGCCCATGATATGATGGCCGCTGACTCCGGTACTGGTGGTCAGGATCTTCAACTCCACATCATCGCCGTAATAATTACGCAATTTAAGAAACAAACCGGCGGCTTCAAATTCAAAGTCGTCCTGATGCGCCATCACCGACATTACCCGCAATTTACTCATAACATAAATCCTTTCATAAGATTAAAATTCATTTTTTCCCGAGCGGTTCATCAAGCGCTCCAGAGCTTCGATCGCGCCAACATTGTTATGCACGACGTTGTAGATTTCGTCAATAATAGGCGTTTCCACTCCCGCCTGCCGGGCAAGCGTGTATGCGCCGATGCTGGTTCGCACCCCCTCGGCTACAACCATATCCATTTCTTTAAGGATCACATCCAACGTCTTGCCGCGACCGAGTTCCTCGCCCACATGCCGGTTGCGGCTGTGCCCGCTGCAGCACGTTACGATCAAGTCGCCGATCCCGCTCAAGCCGGAAAAAGTAACCGGCGAACCGCCCAGAGCTTCGCCCAGCCGGCCGACTTCTGCAATTCCGCGGGTCATCAGTGCGGCCTTTGGATTGTCGCCCAACTTCATACCGTCGAGGATCCCGGCCGCAATAGCGATCACATTTTTCAAAGCCCCGCCCAATTCCACACTCACGACATCATCGCTGGTGTAAACGCGGAAATATTTATTCATAAAGGCCTTCTGCACCAGCAGCGCATGAGCTTCGTTTTTGGCGGCTGCCACCACTGCCGTCGGCACACAACGCGCCACTTCTTCGGCGTGGCTGGGGCCGGAAAGCACCGCATAATCAGCTTCGGGCAGAAAATCCGCCACCATCTGACTGATCCGCAGCCATGAATTTTCTTCGATACCTTTAGCAACATTGACCAGCAGCGCATTGTCCGACGCGCCGTAACACAACTGCAATTTGCTCAATACGCCGCGCAAGTATTGTGTAGGGGTAGCCAATACGATCAAAGCGGCATCCCGGACAGCCTCGCTCATGCAACTTTCAAAAGTTACACTGTCGCGGAATTTTATACCTTTCAGGAACTTGCGGTTTTCCCGACTGGAGCGCATTTCGTCCAGATACTCTGCAAACGGGCCCCACATCACGACCTCGTGACCATTATCAGCCAGCACGCCGGAAAGCGCACTGCCCCAGCCGCCATCGCTTAAAATCGCTATTTTCATATTATTGACCGTTGTTTATTTATCCTGATAACCGTCGGGATATTTCTTCAACCACTGCCATACCGACGAAATGATCGCTTCGGCATTTTCAAATTCAGGCTGCCAGCCCAATTCCGCGCGGGCGCGGCGGCTGTCGGCAATCAAACGCGGCGGGTCGCCGGCCCGGCGGGGAGCGACTTCCATCGGAATTGCATGGCCGGTAACGCGCCGCGCCGCTTCGATGATTTCAAACACGCTCAAGCCGTTGCCGGTACCCAGATTGTAGTGGCCGCTGGTCGGAGCATACAGCGCTTTCATGTGCGCCTGCGCCAGGTCAATAACGTGGATATAGTCGCGGATACAGCTGCCGTCGGCGGTATCGTAATCATCGCCGTAAACCATGATTTTCTCGCGCTTACCCTGCGCTACCTGCAAGATGATCGGTATCAGGTGGGATTCGGGATTGTGATCTTCGCCGAAATTTTTGCTGGCTCCGGCGGCGTTGAAATAACGCAGCGCCGTATAGTCAATATTGTGGATCGCCTTGTACCAGGCCAACACTTTTTCAAAACAAAGTTTGCTTTCGCCGTAAGGGTTGATCGGCTTTTGCGGGGCATCTTCAGCAATAGGCATAGTTTCGGGCATACCGAAAGTGGCGGCGGTGCTGGAAAATACGATCCGTTTGACCTTGCCAGCCACAGCCGCATCGGCTAAATTGATGGCGTTGGCCAGATTGTTGCGGAAGTATTTGCCGGGGTCTTGCATGGATTCACCCACCAGCGAAAATGCCGCAAAGTGCATAATGGCATCGAACTTGCCTCTTTCGCACAACGCGATCAATCCGTCGCGGTCGGCCAGATCCATTTCCACAAACTCATCCACGCGCGGATCGACCGCCTTGCGGTGCCCGGTGATCAACGCATCAAGTACGGTAACAGAATATCCGCGATCAAGCAAATATTCGCTGCAAACGCTGCCAATGTAACCGGCACCGCCGGCAATCAGAATCTTTTTCATCTTCCACACTTTTCATTAAAATATCAATTTTTTATCAATCGGATGTTTTGAGGTTTTCCGACGGCATCACCTTTATAATATACTACCGGATCACTCCTTTTTCAACGGCTGAAGTTGTTTTCCGCGCAATAAAGAGCTGGGGTCGCGTTTAAGTTCATCGACCAGTTCGTTGAGGTTTTCGGTCAAGGCATTGATTTGCTGCATGGTGCGCGTGGCATCGTTGCTGCTCTCGCTCAAATTCTCCATCAACTGCTGTCCGGACTCCAGAGTCAGGGTAAGTTTGGTCGAGATCTCATCCATCTTCAACTGCTGCAGTTTAAGGTTGAGTTCGGCGCTCAATACTTTCAAATTTTCCAGATTATCATTCAAATTGGCCGTGATTTTTTTCATCTCTTTTTCATCGAGTGTTTCGTCGATATTACGGCTGATATTTTCAATATTCCCGGCGATCGTATCCAGCCGCTCCAACATTTGTTTAAGCGCCGGATCGCTGATAAGCATATGCAGTGCCTCCAGATTTTTTTCCAGATCGCCGGCCAGTTTTTCTATGTCGAGCTTCGCAATTTTTTCCAGCGATTGAGCTACCGAGTCAATAATATTGCTGAAAGTCCCCGGCGCACTGGGTATATAAATGACCTCATCTGTGTCGGCGATTTCCGTGGTTGGCGCTTCTTGCTTATGCTCCGGCGGCAGATAATCCATTTCAATATATCTTTGCCCGGTGATACCGCTCAACTCCAGATAACAGCGCAAGCCATCCGCACGTTCTTTCCGGAAAAACTCCCGCAACGGCTCAAGCCCGTCAGCACTATCCGTAGTGCTGTTCAGGTCTTTGAATACTTTAGGATCAACGCTCATATCCACCTTGATAAGCTGTTTATCCGCCAGAATAGTGATTTTTTCCACTGAACCGATGGGTACACCTTTATATTTGACCTCCGACCCCTTGGTCAGGCCCTGCACCGAACCGGGGAATGTGGTGGTAAAATAAATACGCTCCGAAAAATCTTCCGCGATCCCCAGATAAAACAACGACGCAACCAGTATCAGCAGCGCCACGACGGCAAAAATCCCTATTCTGAAATAATGTTGTTGGCCAGCCATAAAACAAATCACCTTTCTGCGCTTGCTTGCGCACCAAAAACCAAATTACTGCGGTTTAAAAATTCTCTGACCCATGGATCATCCGACTGACTGCGCAGCACTCTCGGATCGCCTTCGGCAATGATCGTGCGGCTGGCTTTATCCAGCATGATCACCCGGTCGGCAATAGCAAAAACGCTTTCCAACTCGTGTGTAACGATCACGATCGTGCGGCCGAAATCATTGCGCAGACGCAAAATCAGCCGATCCAGTTCTGCCGAAGAGATCGGATCCAATCCGGCGGAGGGTTCATCAAAAAAGAGCAGCGGAGGATCCATGGCCAGCGCCCGGGCCAGCCCGGCACGCTTTTTCATGCCTCCGGAAATTTCGGCCGGGTAATAATCGGCAAACTCCGCCAAATCGACCTGCGCAAGTTTTTCCTGTACTGTCGTCATGATCTTGCGCCGCGACCAACGGGTATTTTCTTCCAGCACCAAAGCTACATTTTCGGCCAGAGTCAGCGAACCGAGCAAAGCTCCGCCCTGATAAGTAACCCCCAGCAAACCGGCAATGGATTCACCGCCCGGGAGTTCGCCGCGACTGAAGTCATGTTCAAAAAGTTTGACCGTTCCGCTCATGACCGGCAAGATGCCGGTCAGGTGTTTGAGCAAAGTGGATTTGCCGCAGCCGGAACCGCCCATAATGGCAAAAATTTCGCCGCGGCGGACACTGAAATTCAAATTTTCAAGAACGATCTTTTCGCCGTATCCGATCGTCAGATCGCTTACCTGCAGTACATTTTCGCCGTCAAGAGCCAACATAATTCAGTACCCCCATGCCGAATAAAGCATCGTCAGCATCAGGTCAAGGATGATCAGCCACAGAATCGACCGCACCACGGCACTGGTGGCGGCCCGCCCCACACCTTGCGAATCCGGCTGACTGCGGAATCCCTCCCGGCAGCCGATCAAAGCGATCATTATGCCGAAAAACCAGCTTTTAAGTATGCCCAGCAGCAGCACCGAAGGACTCAAAACATTGCATGTGCGGCTCAAATAAGTTTCGGCCGTAAGATCCAGATAACTCACACCGACCAGCAGCCCGCCGGCAATGCTGGCTATATCGCCCAGCAATGTCAATATCGGCAGCGCCAGACTCATGGCCAGAATCTTGGGGGCAACCAGAAAACGTACCGGATTGATCCCCATGGTGGTAAGCGCACTGATTTCTTCTTCAGCTTTCATCGCCCCGATTTCGGCGGCAAAACTGCTGCCGGCGCGCCCGGTAGCGATCAAAGCCACCATCAGCGGCCCGAATTCTTTGAGCGTAGCAAATCCTACCAGGTCAGCAACATAGATCGACGCTCCCAGATCCCGCAGCTGAATAGCAGCCTGAAATGCCATCGTTGCCCCCAGCAGAAAACAGATCAATACCACGATCGGAACCGCCAGCACACCGCAAATATCCAGATAGTAAAAAAAGCTGCTCCAGCGCAATTTGCGTGGACTTTTCAGCAGCATCAGCAGCGAACAGACCACTTCGCCATGAAACTCCATGGTCTTGCGCCAGTCACCAGCTGCGGCAGATAAGGCCTGCCCGATACCGATAAAAACGTTTTTCCTGTTTTCCGACATTTTGCAATATATCCGGCTGAATCATGATTTATTTTCAAGCCTTGTTTATCAACATGATACAGTAACATGCAATAAAGTAAAATGCAAGTTTACTCTACTATGAAGAACCGTTTTTTTCAAAGTTCGACCGTAAAATGCCCGGAACGATCCTTGTACGCTTTGCCTGCGGGCATTTGAACACCGCTTTGCTGAAAACCGTCTTTGCCCCGGGCCGGCCGGTTGCGGTAAACACCGATATTGACTTTGCCCTCCGGCCCGGCAAATTCAGCAACCGCAGTCAGCGGCACTTTGATCAGCATACTCCATTGCTCCTGCCCGATCGCGCCGCCGGTGATCAACACAAAATCCTTCTGATCGGTAACTTTGCCATTTTTATCAGCATACATGGCCCGATATGTTCCCAGCGGATTTACCACCAGCTGGATGTAAGGCAACCCATCAGCTCCGGCAATAAACAACTCTATTGAATCATCGTTCCAGACCGGTCCGTTGTGATTGTTCCGGCACGATGTTTTCAGTTTATCCATCATATTTTCCTGACAGAAAACTTCCACACACAGTTCCTTGCCGCAGCGGGAAATTTCCACATGACTCTTTTGAAAATCGTAATAGATCGAAAACGGCAGAAAATCAATTTTCTCCGGAGTTTCAGCAAGTTTGAACGCGGCTTGCTTACGCTCAAAACTGCGGTAAATGCTTTGCAGTTCTTCTTCATCTTTGATCAGCGGAGCGGCATCGGCAGCAACTTTTTCAAACGCGGCAAAATCGGCCGAAAGCTGTTGCAGAAACTGGTTTCCCGGATCTTTTTTCAAAGCATTATCCAAGTGCATCCGGGGCGTTTTCAGCCGGAAACTTATGTAGCAGTTGCGCAGCGGTTCTGCCGTAAAGCTGGCATTTTCCAGCAGTTTTTCCATCGAGTTGTAAAATTTCTCCAACTCATCCGCGCTTCCCGGAGAAACAAATTCACAAAATTCCCGGATCAAACTGTCCACATTCCAAGAAGTATCAAACACCACGGCACTGTGTACATAATTATTGAGCGCGCTGAACGTGTACGGCACATTGGGCCGCCCTTCGCACATGATCGAGCCTTTGCTGTAACCTTGCGTATTTTTGAAAAATCCGGCGATAAAATGCGGATTCATTATCGGATAGTCCTTCATCCACGGCGCCCGCGGATAACCTTTGACCATGACCGTTGCCCCTGCCTGCTGCCAGATTTGGCACTGACGCCTGACTGCGGCATAATCGGGTTCTTCAAAGAAACCGGTCAGCACAAACATCACAATATTAGGCGGCAGTTTTTCCGTCTGCGGCGGCTGATAATAACTTGTCCCCTTGGTGTGGGTATGAAACCAGAGTTCCGGATCTTTTTTCTGCAGTTCCCGCGCCAGTTTGCACAACAGCGAGTAAACCAGTTCGCTATGGTCGGAACCCTGCACCAGTTTACCGACCGGCGAATCGGCACACTGTTCACACTCGCAGATCTTGACCGGAGCATCGGCAAAAAAACGGATCGTTTTGATCCTGGGATTTTTATCCAGCGCGGCGGATACATCGCTTACCACTTGCGGAATCACATCCGGGTGGCTCAAACAGGGGAAGTGCCGTGGATAATTACCGTTGACCCGGCGGCCTTCATGCAAGGCAAACATCTCTTTTTTGTGCTGAAAACGTTTATTCCAGTTGTTCAGAAAGCAATAGTAGTAATCCTGCACGGCGTACCCGGGAGCATTCCCCAGCCGCCGCCGGAAATAAAGCGAACCATCCGCCAGATTCAAGCCCTTGCCGATACGCTGGAAACAGCGGACTTCAAAAGCCGGTGTCGGACAATCCTGTTCTGCGGCAAACTCCACGGCCGGATCTCCGGAGTATTTTATGCCGTTGGCTCCGGGCAGAATAAACTTTACTTTTACATATTTCTGCAAAAAGTATTCCACTGCCGACAGCGTACCGCATTGATCTTTGAGCCGGTCGATCCGGCCATTTTCCGTATCCACGCCAATAAACAGCAAGTTATTGCCCTTGCGATAGATACCAAATTTGCCCGGCAACTCTTCCGCCGGAATAACATCATTGAATCCGGCAGTTACGGCTTCGTCAGAAAGTCCGACAAAAAGCGTGATTTTTTCCGGTACGCTCCCGTTGAAAACTGCCGGTCGGCTGTAGGATTTTTGCAAATGCAGTTTCAATTCCCCGGCAGACAATTTTTCAATGCCGGTGGCTTTTTCCGGCAAAACGATGTGCCAGTTATGCACCACCGCGTATTCCGCGCCCGGCAGGACGATCACAATCAAACTCAAACAGAAAAGCAGCCAGATCTTTCTCATAGCTCAAAACCTTGCAATAAAAATGTATTTTATATAAAGATATATCAGCCAATAGAGTCAAAAACCAGTGCCGGACGTTTTTCAATGCTGGTTTTAGCAAAAATTTCCGGCGTGGTGATCCCGCTCAACACCAGTGCGTTCGGCATCCCCAGTGCTTCAGCCCCCGCAATATCCGATGTCAGTGAATCACCGACCATCAGCACTTCGTTCAACGCCAGATCGCTCATATTGAAGTTGCGCCGCAGCGCTTCGACGGCAAACTGATAAATTGCCGGATAAGGCTTGCCCAGATAGATCACATCGATATCGATCTTCATTTCGGCCAGCACTCCGGCAATAAATCTGGCCTGCGCACCGGCACCGATCCCCAATTTGCCGGTGGAAGCATTGGGCCAGTAACTGTCGGGATTGGCCACCACCAGTTTGCGGTCGCGGTGATCTATAAAGTAATTCATCACTGCCTGAAAGGTATCGTGCCAGTCAAAACGGCCCTCCCCGGCAATAACAAATTCACATTCATCAAGTTCATCCGGATTGCGGCACGGGATCAGCCCGGCGGCTTCGGCATAACACGGTTCGCCGAATTCGCCCATAATGAAAACTTTGCGTCCGACCAGATCATGCTGTTCGGCAAAACTTTTTACGGCGTGGCTGCACGAAATTATCTCGGAAGCGTTGACTTCGACTCCGGCCCGGCCGATCAGACGGGCTTTTTCGGCCGGTGAGTGGTGGCTGTCGTTGGTCAGAAAAAGAAACGGTGTATTATTTTCCCGCAAAAAATTCAAAGTTTTTTCTGCCCCCGGGATCGGAGTACGGCCGGAAACGATCGTACCGTCAACATCAAAAAGTATAGCCCGGAGGGCGGGTTTATCTGCGGAAATATTTGACTGCCAGAAATCTCGAAAAATCATACTTCACACCTCAAAAATCGTATAAAAAACTAATATATACTTAATATATAAAAAAAGCCAATTTTTCTTGAAAAATAAATTTCAAAAAAAGTGCCGTTTATGATTTGCATTTTTACATTTGGCGTGGAACATTAAAGTTGCACGGCAATTCCAAGCTATTGACGGAGTTTGTAAATTCCGTGCAGAACGCATAATTTCAGGAAGGAGAGACTATGCAAATTATCGTTACCGGTCGTCATTTTGAAGTCACAGATCTCATCCGCAGCAACACCGCCGACAAGATCGAAGCGTTGTTCACCTATTACCCGACGCTTAAAGTTTCCAGTGTGCGTGTTACCATGGAAATTGAAAAAAACCATCAGGCCAAAGTCAGTATTTGTGCCGCCGTCAAAAAACAACAGATGGTTTCCGAAGGTGCCGCGTTGGATCTTTACAAAGCGATCGACGAAGCCGTTGACCACCTGAAAGTCCAGCTGGATAAGTATGTGGATAAATACAAGCATCCGGCCGAAGCTACTCCGCCGGTCCGCGAAGTGGCTGTTGCCGATGCATGATATTACAATAATTTTTCAGTAAAAAAAAGATATTATGAGAGACCTCTTGTGTCTCTCATAATATCTTTTTTTGTAGTAATTAAGCTCAAATATGTAACATATCCGGTTATTCTGCGTTATATTTTTGCATTTTCTCATAAATTTGCTTTGAGGGGCAGCTGTTGG
>SUWA01000072.1 GCA_015061695.1 Lentisphaerota bacterium | reverse complement strand
AGCAGAAAAACTTTTCCGGAAGATGACAGAAGATTATGCCTCGAGCAAATACACGGTCAGTGCCTATTTTGCCATGGTGGACTTCTTGCGGCGCAGCAAAAAATACCCCGAAGCACAAACACTGCTCGATACATTGGATAAACTCTACAGCAGCAAACACCCGGAAATAGTGCCGGAAATACTTTATGACCGTGCTGTGCTGTGCGGCGAAGTCAAAGATCACAAAAATATGCTTAAAGCATTGGAAAAATTGACTTTGCAGCATGCTTCCAGCGCGTTGGCGCCCCAGGCGTTTTTTCTGTTGGGCGATTTGCAGATGCTCCGGGGCGAATACAAAGCTGCATTGAGTGCTTTCCAGCAGGCGCACGAGCGTTCCGGCGGGGGGGCGTTTGCATTCTGCTGCCTGGGGCGTACTGCCGATGCGGCGTTTGCACTTTACTCGGTCAGCCGCGAAGCTCAATATCTGCGTCAGGCGACCGAAGGCTACGAAAATCTGCTGAAAGTCAACGATCTGCCGTCCGAACTCTATGTGCAGACCCTTTACAAATACGGCCGGTGCCTTAACGAAGTTGGCAACAAGGCCGGGGCGCTGCATTGCTACCGCAAATTGCTGTACAGCGCGCTGTTGGACAAACAGCAGAACCGCTACTACTCGCTGCATTGGAGCGCCAAGGCGCTGGATGCGGCACTGAAACTGCTGGGTGCGGAGATCCGTCAGGAAAAAGATGAGCGCAAAATCCTTGCATTGTACGACGAAGGAGTCTATCTTTTGAATGTTGCACGGGTTTTGGGCTTGGACAATGAAGATATAGAAACGCGCCTGCAGGCACTTCAGAAGCTCCGGCGCAAAGCAGAATAAGTTTATTACGGAGGAAAATATATGCTTTTTACGAAAATGATGTCCGACGGCGGCCCGGTGATGTGGCTGATCCTTTTTGTCAGCGTGGTGGCCATGGTGAT
Organism: Lentisphaerota bacterium; assembly: GCA_015061695.1. Classification (GTDB taxonomy): domain Bacteria; phylum Verrucomicrobiota; class Lentisphaeria; order Victivallales; family Victivallaceae; genus SIG78. Next base: position 12,919 of record SUWA01000072.1, on the reverse strand, counting down.
CTTTCTGGAAAAATGGTTTCAGTTCCACCGCGAACAGATCAATGTCGGTGAATTGATAACCGGTTTGTTCAATGTGTTGCGGCGCGATGGCTATGTGGAAGCGATCACGCTGTGCGATAATACTCCCGGGCCGGTTCCGGCAGTACTGAATGCGGCAATATTGGCCCGTCAGCGCGGCGACCGCAAACTGGATAACGCCATATCCAGCGCTTGTCTGGACGAAGTGGCGCGGCTGGAACGGCATTTGAATATCCTTGGCACCATCGGTTATATTGCGCCGCTGTTGGGACTGTTGGGGACAGTGCTGGGGCTTATGGAAGCCTTTCAGGCCGTACACTCCACCGCCAGCGTCTATTTGTCGGTAACAGAACTGGCGCGGGCGGTGAATCTGGCGCTGATAACTACTGCCAGCGGTCTGGCAGTGGCGATTTTCTGCTACGCGGCCTACAATTATTTGCACGCGCGGCTGGAAGCGATCACGCTGGATATAGAAAAAGCCGCCAGCGAGATCAGTGCCTTTTTTGAACGCCGCGAAAACAATGAGATCACCCCGGAAAATACGGCAGCAGACGATGAGCAATAAATTTTATCAACGTAAATACGCACCGCGGATCAAGGCATTCCGTGGACGACCGGATCTGACGCCGTTTCTGGATGTATTTTTCCTGCTGCTGATTTTTCTGGTGCTGTCGTTGCCTTTTGTTCAGCTTTCCGGGGTGGAAGTTACGCTGCCGCAGATCGATGCCGGGCAGATGCGTCCGGGGTTGGAGCGGTTTATCGTTACGGTAGCCGGCCGCCCGGATGGGGAGTATCAGATATACTTTAATGATAAACCTGTTTCCATGGAGCAACTGGCCGTGGAACTGTCCGAGGTCAGCAGTCAGACCGAGCTGAAAATGGTCATTGTGCGGGCCGATGCCAAGATTCCGCACGGAACAGTTTCCGAAGTCATGGCACTGGCCGCCCGATTCGGTTTGTCCACATTTCTGGCCACCGGTCAGCCGCAGCATGGAGAACTTAATTCGCATGAGCCGTTCACTCCGCCAGTTGAATAAGTTGGCAGGATAAACTATGAAGAATATGCCGATGAAAAAGACGCTTGCCGGATCGTGGAAGAAAATGCCTCATTCCAGGCGTCAACTGATAGTGATAATCAGTTTGACGGTGCTTTTTCACGCTCTTTTGCTGGTGTTGTTCAGACCCGGCAGTGTTCCGGCCGGGACTGTGAATAACAAGCTGCTGACCGTGCAGAACGTGGATTTGGCTCAAACAGAAAATGCGCCGCTGGTGCAAACTTTGCAAGTCCATGATCCGGCCATGATGACCCAGCCTGACCGGCGTTACGGCTACAGCGCTTTTATGAACGACTACCGGGCGCATCCGATCCCGGAAGATCTGCCGTTGCCGCCGCGGCTGATCCCGCCGACGGCAGCTCCGGCGCTCGCGGCCTTGCCGGTGCGGCGTTCGGTGCGCAATGATTTGATCCCGCAAATCGCAGATTATCAAATCCGCAGTTTAAAAGCCGCCGCTCCGGCACCGATCGGCCAGCCGGCCGAAATCCGGTACAATGGCACAAGATTTGCTGATATGGAAAAAGTTCTTCAGGAGTTTGGCGGCAGCCAACTTGAATTCGATGCAGCGTCCCAAGTGCTGCGGACGGTGCTTTTTGTCGGGCCGGTACGGCTGAACGGCGAGCTGGAAAATATCCAACTGCAGCAGAGCAGCGGCAATTCTGTGCTGGATCAGATGGCAGTTATGTGCGTCAATAAATATATACTCAAATATCAGCAGCGCCCTGCCGGCGAAATTGTCTGGGTGTGGCGCGGCGATCTGCAAACCAATCAAAACAGCAAGGTAAAAAAGTGATAACTCTCTCTTACTCCGGCGGTATACTGCTTTATTTGCTGATCTGGCTTGTAACCATCGGCATACTTTGGGCGCGCGAATTGTGGCGCAATCGGGCATACAGCTGGGAAAGCAACTCCCGGCGGATCCTGAACTGCCCCGGCTGCCATGTGAGTTTTACTGCGCCGGACAACGCCAACGTTACCCGTTGTCCGCAGTGCAACTCGATTTGTTTTTATCGCAAAAGGTGAACAAAAATCAATAGCTTGAACTCAATATAAAAGGGCAGTGCCCGGAAAGGACAGATGCTATGAAAAGAGTATGCATTTACGGTCTCATTTTGTGTTGTTTGTGTGCAAGTTTGGTTGCCACCGCCGACAGCCGCAGTTCGCGGTACCGGAAAAAAGAGATTCTTAAAAAGCAGCGCGACAAGCAGAACACTCCAGTTCAATGGAACAGTGACTTGAATAAAGCGCTGAAAGAGGCCCGCCAGAAAAACGGCAAAGTGTTTCTGCTGATAACCGGCTCCACCTGGTGCGGGCCGTGCAAACTCCTGGAAAGCAAAGTATTGAGCAGCAGTGATTTTGCCAAATATGCCAACAAAAACCTCGCATTGCTTAAAGTGGATGTGCCCGCCCGGGGCAATTTGACCAGCGAAGGGCAGAAAATCACCCGGAAATACCCATTCCGCGGCGTACCGATGGTTTATATATTGGACAGCAACGGCAAAGTGCTGGAGCGCCGGAGCGGTTACGGCGGCGCTTCCCCCAAAGATTATATCAAATCGTTCAAATCGCTTAAATAAATTTATTGGGTAAATGAGTATACACCGGAAAATATGTTTGGTGGTTCTCGGACTGGTCGGGGCGGCGGTATTGCCGGCCGCTCCGGCGGAATTTGACTGGCAAAGTCAGGTGCAGAGCGCGGCCGATGGGCAGTGGCAGATAACAGTACAGTGCAATGTAGCGGAGAATTGTTATCTTGATTCAGGTATGACTTATGTAAATGTTTTGCTGGACGATGATTCCACGATGGAACTTGCGCCGCAAAGGGCGCCCGAAGCAGGCAAATATACCGCCGGAAAACACCATTGGCGCGGTACTGCAAAGCATAAACCTGTACAAACGCAGATCAACTTTCAGGGCTGCCGGGGCGAAGAATGTCTGATGCCGCAGCAAATACTCATAGCTTTATCGGGAGAGAAACCGGCGGTAAAAAGTGCCGCCGGAGATGATGCACCACAGCTGCCGGATAGTTTGGCCGCAGCGCTGGAGAGCTATTCGCAAGTGCGCACAGTATCCGGATTGCTGACCGAAGCTGAACTTGTCGGTTTTCTGCAAGGGCAAGGTACCGATAATGTTGAAGCTGGAACCCGGGCTCCGGATATGAGCTTTTGGGCCATATTGCTGCTGGTAGTGCTTGGCGGATTGGGCCTGAATCTGACGCCTTGCGTGCTGCCGATGATCCCGATCAATCTGGCGATCATCGGTGCCGGCACCGGCAGTACCAGCCGCTGGCAGGGATTCCGCCGTGGCACAGCTTACGCATTGGGTATAACACTGGCTTACGGCGTATTGGGATTGTTGGCCGCATTCGGCGGCCGCAGTTTCGGTTCATTGAACAGTTCAAGCATTTTCAACTGGGTGATCGCGGCGGTATTTCTGCTGCTGGCATTGGGGATGTTTGGAGTGTACGAGCTGGATTTTTCGCGCTTCAGCACGATTTTTCAACGCAAAGGAGGCAAAAAGTTTCAACTGCCGCCGGAAATCAGCGCGTTCGGTATGGGGGTGGTAGCAGCGTTGCTGGCCGGAGCCTGCGTAGCGCCGGTAGTTATAACGGTCATCCTGCTGGCGGCCCAATTATACAGTCAGGGGCACAGCTGGGGGGTACTGCTGCCCTTTGCATTGGGTTTATCCATGGCATTGCCGTGGCCGCTGTTGGGCGCGGGGTTGTCAGTATTGCCCAAACCGGGCGCATGGATGGTGCGGGTCAAACAGCTTTTCGGAGCGCTGATCCTGGGTATGGCACTTTACTACGGTTATCTGGGCTGGACTTTGTATGGCGGAAGTGTTGACCAGCAAAAAGCTACCGACAGTTTTACTGCCGAAGTTGTTCAGGCTGCCGCCAATGATGAAAGCGTACTGATCGACTGCTGGGCCACCTGGTGCAAAAATTGTACAGTTCTGGAAGCGCGGCTCGAGGCGCCGGAAGTACAAGCTGTGCTTAAAGAGCGCCGTATACGCATTATAAAATTTCAGGCCGAAAAGAGCAGTGACCCGGAGGTCAAAGCCTTTATGCAAAGGTATGATCTGCGCGGTCTGCCTTCGCTGGTATTGCTGGAAAAAGGGTCGCAGCTTTGAAGAGTTATCTCGAGCGCAATCCATTGCTTTACCCGCCGGAACCATCCGGTGATGCCGGAAAAGCCGGCCATTTTGCGATCATACCCGTTTATGACGAAAACGCCCATATTTATTCAACGCTTGCTTCGGTAAAAACGGCGTTGATACGTTCGCCCGAACCGGTGAAAGTGATCCTGGTACTCAACGAACCGGCCAATGCCCCTGCCGGAGCTTGTCAGCGCAACCGCGAATTGCTGGCGTCATTGCAAAAAAATGACGGAAAATATGACGGAGGCCTTTCCGTCGGTAGGGAATTATTCTTTATCAACTTGCTGGATAAGGAGATAAAAACAAAATTCCGTACCGTCGGCAACGCCCGTAAATGCGGTTTTGACGGTGCTTTGCATCAAATTGACGGACAAGTGACGGATCAAAATAGCCTGCTTTTTTCGCTGGATGCGGATACTTTGGTTTCGCCGGATTACTTTATTTCTGCGCTGCAATACTTCCGTTTGCATCCGGAACTGGCCGGGGCGGTTTTTGACTTTGAACACCGCCTTTCCGGCATCCGGGAGCTTGATCTGGCGGCCATGCGTTACGAGATATATTTGCGCGATTACTCGTGCAAGCTCAAAAACGCCCGCTCGGAGTATTGGTTCTGGACGATCGGCTCGGCCTTTGCCTGTACCGCGCGCGATTATATGCGCTGCGGCGGAATGCGCCGTCATGCCGCCGGCGAAGATTTTTATTTTTTGCAGGCATTGCGTAAAGTCGGACGCATCGGTGTGGTGCCGGATTGCCGGGTCTATCCGGCCGGCAGAGTATCGGACCGTGTACCGTTCGGTACCGGCCCGGCGATCGCCCGTCAGCTGCAGGGCGAAATGCCGGAACTTTACAACCCGGACTCCTTTGAACTGCTGAAAGCGTTTTTTCTGCACTGCGAAACTCTGGAATACGATCAGCTGACCGGAGCGATCACCGGCGCGGCAGAAACAGAATTACAGGAGTTTTTTCAGACCCTTGATTTTGATTGCATCTGGGCAAAAATCGTGCGGAACACGCCCCGTTGCCGCGAAAAATTGCTGGAGGCTCTGCACATATACTGCGATGGATTTTTTATTATCAAATTCTGTCATTGGCTGGAACAGCAATACCCCGGCAAATTTGCCCGGCAGAAGATGTTCAGCGATGAACTGCTTGCAGAAAAACTCCACGCGCTCCGGCAGGAGTGCGCCCTTCTGGCCTGAAGGGCAGAAACGATGCAGATCAAACTCATGTTCACAGCTTGCAAAATGAGCTTTGAGGGGTTATATTAAAACCATGTACATAAACATTTAACATATTTTTAAAAAAAGGTACGGATCACATGGCTGAAGAGTTACAGAGTTTGCTCGAAAAAATCCAGCGTAACGGCATAGAAAAAGCTGCCGCTGAACGCGATGAAATGTTGAAAAAAGCACAGGAACAGGCCGATGCCATACTGGCCGGAGCGCAGGAAAAAGCCGACGCACTCCGTGCCGAAGCCCAACGCGACGCCGACGCACTGAAAAAACGTGCCGAAAGCGCTATCCGGCAGGCCGCGCGCGATATACTGCTGGATTTGAATGTGGAACTTAAAAAGCGCGTGGAAGCGATCACCCGCGCCCGGCTCGATGAAGCGTTGAGCGCCGATTTTATGGCCAGGATCGTCAGCGATATTGCCCGAAGCGTCCTCCAAAACAATGGTGAAAGCGCTTTGGAAGTTATGGTTTCGCCCGCTAAATGCGATGAACTTACTGCCAGGTTGGCCGCCAGCGCGGGGCAGGATATGGTGGAAAAAATTTCTGTATTCCCCAACTCCGCCGCCGGCCGCGGACTCAAGATCAGTGTCAACGGCGATCAGGTCTTCTTTGACTTTTCCGACGCGGCTTTGACCGAAATGATTTGCGCTTACGCCGGCAGCCGGGTAGCGGCCGTCATTGCCGCCAAAGACGAATAATATTGGAACAAAGTTGTTATGGCACAGGAATTTATCTACTTTGCCGGTTCGCTGCCGATGCTGGTATTCGGCGAAAAAGCGCCGATGAGTGTGGCGGCTTTTGACGAAGATGCCGACCGGCTGCTGCCTGCCGCCGCTGCCGGAGCGCTGAAAAATGTAACGCTTTTCCGGGAGGAGCTTTCCGGATTGCCGGCTGCGGCAAAAAAGTTCTATGATTGGGAAACTGCTCTGCGCAACAGTGCGTTGGAAGTCCGCAAAAAGTACCGCAGCGATGCGGGTGATTTTAAGCGGAACAATCCGGATTTTTATTCGGAGATCGCCCCGGCGCTGACCCAGGCGGCTAATACGGCAGATCTGCTGGAGGCCGAAAAGATCCTCGACCGTCTGCGCTGGAATCAGTTGGATAATCTGGCGGCGGGCCATTACTTTGATCTGGATTTTCTGGCCATTTACCGCATAAAATTGCAGATTCTTGCCAAATACGTCGACCGCACGGTGGAAAAAGGCAATCAGGCGCTGGAAGATATTTTAACGGATCTGCTGGAAGCAAATAATTCAAATTAATATAATACGGAGTACACAAATGCTTGATTCTCAAAAAGGTCGGATCGTCGGGGTCAACGGCAACATCCTGACCGTGGAGTTCCCCGAGAACGTTACGCAGAACGAAGTGGCATACGCCATTGCCGGCGATGTTAAACTCAAGTGCGAAGTCATCCGCGTGCGCGGCAACCGCGCCGATATGCAGGTTTTTGAAAGCACCAACGGCCTCAAAGAAGGCGATCCGGTGGAATTCACCGGCGAATTGTTGAGTGTGGAACTGGGTCCCGGTTTGCTGACCCAGGTTTACGACGGCTTGCAGAATCCGCTGAACGAATTGGCTGAACAGGGCGGATTTTTCCTCAAACGCGGCGTTTATCTGCCCGCGCTGGATTACGAAAAGAAGTGGGATTTCACCCCGCAGGCGGCCGTGGGCGATATGCTGCAGGCCGGCGACAGCATCGGGACGGTGCCGGAAGGTATCTTCAAACACCGCATCATGCTGCCGTTTGCGTTTCAGGGCAGCTGGAAGTTGACCTATGTAGCCGCTCCAGGCGCTTATACGCTTAAAGATGTGATCGCCAAAGCAGTGAACAGCAACGGCGAAGAACGCGAGATCTTCATGGTTCAGCACTGGCCGGTAAAAATTCCGATCACTGCCTATCAGGAAAAACTGCTGCCGCAGGAAACGATGATCACCCAGCAGCGGATCATCGATACCTTTTTCCCGGTGGCGACCGGCGGAACTTTCTGTACCCCCGGGCCGTTCGGCGCCGGTAAAACTGTTTTGCAGCACGCCTTGAGCCAGTTTGCCGAAGCGGATATCGTGATCATTGCCGCTTGCGGCGAACGCGCCGGCGAAGTGGTGGAAATCCTCCGCGAGTTCCCCGAACTGGAAGACCCGCGCACCGGCCGGACGCTGATCGACCGCAGCATCATTATCTGCAACACCAGCAGTATGCCGGTGGCCGCGCGCGAAGCGAGTGTGTACACTGCAGTAACGCTGGCGGAGTATTACCGCCAGATGGGATTGAATGTTTTGATGCTGGCCGACTCCACTTCGCGCTGGGCGCAGGCTTTGCGCGAAATGTCCGGCCGCCTGGAAGAGATCCCCGGCGAAGAAGCGTTCCCGGCTTATCTGGAAAGTTTGATCGCTGCTTTCTACGAACGCGCCGGTCTGGTTAAATTGCGCGACGGCGCCATCGGTTCGGTAACGATCGGCGGATCGGTTTCTCCGGCGGGCGGTAACTTTGAAGAACCCGTTACGCAGGCTACGCTGAAAGTGGTGGGCGCATTTCTGGGCCTCTCGCGCGAGCGCTCCGATGCGCGGCGCTTCCCGGCGATCAACCCGCTGGAATCCTGGAGCAAATATATCAGCGTGGTGGATGCGGATAAACTCGACCGCGCCCGCAACATTCTGCGCCGCGGCAACGAAGTCAACCAGATGATGAAAGTTATCGGCGAAGACGGTACCGATATTGCCGACTATATGATCTACCTCAAGAGCGAATTTCTGGACTACGTTTATCTGCAGCAGAACACCTTCGACAAAGTCGATGGCGCCACCGGCTGCGACCGCCAGCGTTATGCTTTTGACAAGGTGCTGAACGTGCTGGATACCGACTTTGTTTTTGAGGATAAAGAATCTGCCCGCAGCTGGTTCCAGAGTCTGCGCCAGAAGTTTATCGACTGGAACTACGAAGCAGTCGGTTCCGACGATTTCAAAAATCTGGAAGCCGCCCTTGATGAACAGATCAGAAAGCAGGTGAAAAATGCTTAAAGTATACCACAAGATCATCCGTATTGCCGGTTCGGTCATCACGGTCGAAGCGGATAATGTAGCTTACAATGAATTGGCCGAAGTTACCGGCGAGCGCGGCGTATCGCTGGCCCAGGTGATCCGTATTGACTCCGGCAAAGTCTATTTGCAGGTCTTTGCCGGCAGCCGCGGTATCAATACCGGCGATCAGGTGCGTTTTCTGGGGCGCGAAATGCGCGTATCTGCTTCCGAAGATCTGCTGGGCAGAATTTTCAACGGCCGCGGCGTTCCGCGCGACAACCGGCCCGAAATCGACAGTGATCTGATCGAGATCGGCGGCCCTTCGGTCAACCCGGCCAAACGAATCATCCCCCGCAACATGATCCGCACGGGGATCCCGATGATCGACGTATTCAATACGCTGGTGGAATCGCAGAAGCTGCCGATTTTCTCCATCGCCGGCGAGCCTTACAACCAGCTGCTGGCGCGGATCGCGCTGCAGGCGGAAGTCGATGTGATCATCCTTGGCGGCATGGGGCTTAAATACGACGATTACCTTTATTTCAGAAATACGCTGGACGAAGCCGGTGCCTTGAGCCGCACGGTCATGTTCATCCATACCGCCAGCGACCCGACTGTGGAATGTATGCTCGTACCCGATATGAGTCTGGCCGTGGCCGAACAGTACGCCATTGCCGGTAAACGCGTGCTGGTGCTTTTGACCGATATGACCAACTTTGCCGACTCGCTCAAAGAAATCGCCATTACCATGGAACAGGTTCCCGCCAACCGCGGTTATCCCGGCGACCTTTACAGCCAGCTGGCCAGCCGCTACGAAAAAGCCGTGGACTTTGACGGCGCCGGTTCGATCACCGTGCTGGCCGTTACCACCATGCCGGGCGACGACGTTACGCACCCGGTGCCGGATAATACCGGATACATCACCGAAGGGCAGTTCTACTTGCGCAACGGCCGAATCGAGCCGTTCGGGTCGCTTTCGCGCCTCAAGCAGCAGGTCAACAGCCGTACCCGCGAAGACCACCGCGCGATCATGGACGCCATGATCCGGCTTTACAGCGAATACAAATCCACGCTGGAAAAACAGTCGATGGGTTTCCAGATGAGCGCGTGGGACAAAAAACTGCTTAAATACGGCAAACGCTTTGAAAAAGAAATGATGGATCTTTCGGTCAACATTCCGCTGGAAAGCGCTTTGGATCTGGGCTGGAAGATTCTGGCCGACTGCTTTGATCCGGCCGATACCGGGATCAAAACCGATCTGGTAAATAAATTCTGGCCGCAGGCGTAAGGCGAATGGAGTTTTGCCATGAGCAAACTGAAATTAACTAAAACCGAACTTAAGACGCAGAGTGATGCGCTCAAACAGTACCGGCGGTTTCTGCCGACACTGCAGTTGAAAAAGCAGCAGCTGCAAGTTGAGTTGCGCAAAAGCCGCGCTCTGGTGGAAGCCAACCGGAGCGAATATGCCGCGCTGCGCAGCAAGCTCGATGTTTTTGTCGGACTGTATGCTGATTGCGGCGTAAAGGATTTTATCCTGAAAAATCTGGCGGTCAAAGCGGTCATCAAATCCACGGCCAATATTGCCGGAGTAACAGTGCCGGTCTTTGACCATGTGGAGTTTGCCGAACAGAATTACGATCTTTTTGCGGCGGATTTCTGGCTGGACGGCGGTTTGAGAACGGTCAAAGAGTTGATTGCGCTCAAAGAGGCCGGCAAGGTACTCGAAGAACAGTACCGCTTGCTCAATATAGAGCTTTTGAGTACCACCCAGCGGGTCAATTTGTTTGAAAAAGTCAAGATTCCGGAATGTATGGAAAATATCCGCAAGATCCAGATCTATCTGGGCGATGCCACCACCGCAGCGGTAGTGCGCAGCAAGATCGCCAAACGCAAGATGCAGGAGGCCGCAGCATGATCGTACCAATGAAAAAAGTTCTGCTGCTGGCGCTCAAAAGCGATCAGGAATCGGCGTTGAACCAATTGCGCGAACTGGGCGTGATGGAAGTCGTCAGCGAAACAGTTTGCGATACCGCTGACCGGGCCGCTCAAAACAGCCGCCTGACCGCGCTCGACCGGCTGATCGGCAGTTTGAACAGCCGCAAAGTCGATGACGATGAACAGAACGAAATGCCGGCGGTTGACGATCTGCTCGAATATGCTTTGCAGTTGGCAAGCGAACACGAAGAAACGTCGCGCAAGCTCGAAACTCTGCGCAAAGAGTACAGCGAGTTGGAGCCGTGGGGCGAATACGATCCGGCGCGGATAAAAATGCTCAAAGAACAGGGTATTTGGGTTATTTTGTGCGAAAGTTCGCTCGAACAGTTCAATGCGCTTGCTGACTTGCTGCCGGAAAATACGGCGCTGGAAAAACTTTCTGAAATACAGGGCATGTGCCGTTTTGCCGTTGTCAGTACGCAGGAAGTCTGCGAAGTTGCACAGTTTGAAGTTCCATCTGCAGCGCGACCGCTTTCAGCAGTTCAGCGCGATATAAAAGAAGTCGAAGCAAAGTTGAGCGATCAGGAAAACAAGTTCGATCTGCTGCACGGCAAATTGAAAGAACTCAAACGTCTGCGCGGAGCTTTGGCCAGCGAGGTCGAGCTTTTGACCGTGCGCGACGGTTTGAATGACTGCGGCGAGATCGTGGCGCTGCGCGGTTTTGTACCGGTGCCATCCGTCAGCAAACTGCAGAAGGCCGCCGATCAGAACGCCTGGGCCGTGATTTGCAGCGATCCGGAAGCCGGCGAAGCGGTTCCGGTGCTGCTGGAGCCGCCCAAATGGGTCAAGCCGATATTGCCATTGTTCCAGTTTCTCGGTATCGCGCCGGGCTATGATGAGTTCGATATGAGTCCGGGTATGCTGATATTTTTCTCCATATTCTTTTCCATGATCATCAACGACGGCGGGTACGCAGTTGTGATGCTGCTGGCGTCGGTCATTGCCGCAGTTGCGCTGCGCAAAAACCGCAAGGCGGCCATGCCCTGCCGGCTGGCGCTGATTTTGAGTTTCTGCGCCTCGGTCTGGGGGATTTGTTCCGGAGCATATTTTGGTACGGAAACCAGCTGGCTGCAATTAAAGTTTCTGGCATCCGGTGCGGATCAGACTGCCCATTTGCAGCTGATCTGCTTTGTGCTGGCTCTGGTACACCTTTCGCTGGGCCACTGCTGGCGGTTGATCAATGCCTCCGGCAAGCTGGAAATCATCGGCTATCTGGGCTGGATACCGATTTTGCTGCTGGATTTTATGGTGGTGTTGAGCTTGCTGGTGTTCCCGGGGATGCCGATCCCGACGTGGGCATTTATTGCCGGCGGAACCGGATTGGCCATGGTGCTTGTCGGCGGCGTGGATTGGCGCGATGTCGGCGCGATCTGCAATTTTCCGTTCGACCTGATCGGCAGTTTTACCGATACATTGAGTTATGTGCGTTTGTTTGCCGTCGGCATGTCGGGTACTTACATGGCACAGAGTTTCAACAATATGGGCATGGATCTGTGGCATATTTCGCCGTGGCTTATTCCGGTGGCACTGCTGGTCATATTGTTCGGACACACTCTTAACGTGGCACTGGCATTTATGAGCGTGCTGGTACACGGGGTGCGGCTCAATACGCTGGAATTTTCCAACCACGCCGGTATCCGCTGGGGCGGACAGGCGTTCAAACCTTTGAAAAAATTTGAATAAAAAAACATTTTTATAAAAATCTACAATTAGAAAGGATTCAAAAATGAGTGAAGAATTATTGAAAGCGTTGGCTATGGTTGGCGGTTATGCCGCAGTAGCGTTGGCAGCGGTCGGTTCGGCGGTTGGTTCGGGTATCGCCGGTCAGGCGGCAGTGGCAGCCTGGAAACGCTGCTATGCGCAGAACAAACCCGCGCCGTTCCTGCTGGTGGCATTGGCCGGTACGCCGCTCTCGCAGACCATTTACGGTATGATTCTTATGATGCTGATCAAGGGTGGGACCGGTAACGGTATTTTCTACCTCGGAATGGGGATCTTTGCCGGGGCGGCGCTGATGGCGTCGGCGATTTTCCAGGGCAAAGCCGCGGCCGCCGGCTGCGATGCTTTCGGCGAAACCAGCAAAGGCTTTACCAACTACCTGACCATCTGCGGTATCGTCGAAACCGTGGCTCTGTTCGCACTGGTGTTCGGGATCATGGTGCTTTGATGGCGCGCCAAACCTTGAGCCGGCGGTGCTGAAAATCCAAAAGAATCCGCTCAAACTCAAGCAATAAAGCGTAAAAACAAACGGCTGTTGCAGAAAATCTTGCAACAGCCCCGCTTGGTATTATGAACAATATGGCCAGCCAACAGCTCATGCGGCGGAACGCCGCACAGCCCGGTCAGGGCCGCGAACGCATGAGAGGGTATTCTGCAGGATAAATTCCTGCAGAACGAGCAGCTTGCCTGCGAAGCCGAACGGAGATGAGCGAAGCTCCCGGC